>NZ_RAVX01000039.1:0-30750 GCF_003611605.1 Corallococcus sp. AB011P | reverse complement strand
CCTCGCGCCGGAAGCCACTGGGGCCAAACGCCTCCACGAAGCGCTCCAGCGTCTCCGGGCGAATCGGCTCCGCGCCGCAGAACGCCACCTCCCACCGGCTCAAGTCCAACGCCCGCCGCTGCTCCGGAGTGCTCTTCCTCACGCACAAGTCGAACGCGAAGTTCGGCCCGCCGCTGATGGTGCCCCCGAAGCGCGACACCGCCTCCAGCCACGCCATCGGCCTCTTGAGGAAGGACATCGGCGACATCAACGTCACCGGGAAGCCCCCGTACAGCGGCTCCAGGATGCCGCCGATGAGCCCCATGTCGTGGTACGGCGGCAGCCAGATGACTCCCACGCTGTCCGCACGTGCTCCAAACGCACCGTGGATGAGCGACAGGTTGTGCAGCAGGTTGCCGTGCGTGAGCATCACTCCCTTCGGCGTGCCTGTGCTCCCGGACGTGTACTGAAGGAACGCGAGCGACTCCGCGCCCAGGCCCTCCGGCGCCACCCAGTCCCGCTCGCCGCCCTCCGGCAACTCATCCGTCGCCATCCAGTGCAGCGCGCGGAAGTCCGGCGCCTGCTCGAAGACGAAGTCCGACAGCCCGAGGATGCCCGACGTGGTGAGCACCACCGACGCCCGCGCGTCCTGGATGATGGCGCGCAGGCGGGGCAGGGTGCGCTCCAGCCGCATCGGGTCCGGCGGATACGCGGGCACCGCCACCGCTCCCGCGTACAGACAGCCGAAGAAGCCCGCGATGTAGTCCAGCCCCGGCGGGTACAGCAGCAACACGCGCTCGCCTTGCGCGCCTCGCTCACGCAGCGCCGTCGCGATTCGCCGCGCTCGCACGTCCAGCTCGAACGCGCTCCAGACGGTCTCTTCACCGTCGGCGTCACCCAGGAACGTGTAGAGCGGAGCGTGGGCGGACGGCCCTTGGACAAGCTTCAGCAGGCCGCCAGGAAGGGTTCGCGAGAAGTCGTGCACGGGGGGCCATCCATGTGTCGAAAAACCGCCGACACTTAATAGCAGCCCGAGTGCTCAATTCCTCGGCACTCCTGGTGACGAAACCCGGCGGGTTCGTGACGCCAGCCCACTCGGGGAGCGGGGACTCGACATGCCTTCACGCGTGGCCGAGCCGCCCGTTCAACCACCCCATGAAACCTTTCTACTCACGCGCGGTGAACGCGCGGGCCTGAGCACGCAAGAAACAGCGCAGTGCGCCAGTGACTCGGTTCATGGACCCCGCCCCCTCGACGGAGGGAGCGGGGGGTACTGCGTTGTAGACCGCAGGTGCTCGCGGCGCCTGCGTTACTTCTTGCTCGCGTCGCGGAGCGCCTTCGTCAGCAGCTCCGCCACCGACTGGACCACCGGATCGCGCAGCAGCGTGTAGTGGGTGCCCGGCAGGCGGTGCGACTCCAGCCGGTCCCCCACGAGCGCCGTCCAGCCTCCGTCTCCCGTGCCCGTATCATCGACGAGTTCCTCCGCCTGGATTCGCAGCACGCGCTGCTCCATCGCGGGCGGGTGGTAGCGCCGGGCCGCTTCGAGGTTCGCCGCGAAGACCTGGAAGAGGGCCGAGGCGTCCACTCCAAGCGGCAGCGCGCCGGACCGGGCCGCGGACTCCAGCACCTTCGTGAGCGCCGCTTCAGGCTCCAGAGTCGCCAGCTCCGCCGTGTCCACGTCCAGGTCCGCCAGCGACACGCCCATCAGGTCCTGCGTGAACAGGCCCACCGCCAGCGTGCGATCCAGGTCCGGATCCGAGTCCGGCACCGTCTGAGGCACGTACGAGTCGATCATCGCCACCAGCTCCACCGCTTCACCTGCTTCGCGGAGCTGGTGCGCCATCTCGTAGGCGATGACGCCTCCCTGGGACCAGCCACCCAGGTGGTACGGGCCGTGGGGCTGGACGCCTCGCACCACGCGCACGTAGCTGGCGGCCAGGGCCTCCACGGTGTCCAGCGGCTGGTCCGTTCCGTCCAGGCCTCGCGCCTGGAGGCCGTAGAAGGGCTGATCCGGTCCCAGCCTGCGCGCGAGCTCCGCGTAGGCCAGCACGTTGCCTCCCACCGGGTGCACGCAGAAGAACGGCGGCGCGCTGCCCGTGCCTTCCTTCGTGAAGGGCACCAGCGGCGTGAAGGGTTTCGGCTCGGCCTCACCCAGCAGGACCGCGAACCGCTCCACGCTGGGGGCCTGGAAGAGCGCCGACAGCGGGAGCTTCCGCCCCGTCTCCCGGTGCACCGCCGCCATCAGCCGCACCGCCAGCAGCGAGTGACCGCCCAGTTCGAAGAAGCTGGTGCGCACGTCCACGGTGGACACGCCCAGCGCCTCCGCCCAGATCGCCGCGATCCGCGCCTCGACTTCGTTCCTGGGGCCCACGTGGGTCTCGATGCTCACGGGGCCGTCCACGGGGGCGGGCAGCGCCTTGCGGTCCACCTTGCCGTTGGGCGTCAGCGGCAGGACGGGCAGGGCGACGTAGGCCGCCGGCACCATGTACTCCGGCAACGAACGCTGCAGGTGTCCTCGCAGCGTCGCGGTGTCCACCTCCGGCGTCACGTACGCCACCAGTCGCGGGAGGCCGGGGACGTCCTCACGCAGCAACACCGTCGCGTCACGGATGCCCGGAGATGCACGCAGCGCGGTTTCGATCTCCCCCAGCTCGATGCGGTAGCCGCGCAGCTTCACCTGGAAGTCCACCCGGCCCAGGTACTCCAGCGTGCCATCCTGCATCCACCGGACCCGGTCGCCCGTGCGGTACATCCGCGCCCCGGGCTCCGTGCTGAACGGGTGGGGGATGAAGCGCTCCGCCGTGAGGTCCGGCCGGTGGCGGTAGCCGCGCGCCAGGCCCTCGCCCGCGATGTAGAGCTCGCCCGGGACGCCTACGGACACGGGGTTCAGGTTCGCATCCAGGACGTACACGTCCAGGTTCAGCAACGGGCGCCCGATGACGGGCGTGGGCATGGGGCTGCCCTGGATGGCGGCGATGGTCGCGTTCACGGTGACCTCGGTCGGACCGTAGGCGTTGAAGGCCCAGGTCCGCTCCGTCGCCGCGAGCGTGCGCCACGTCACCTCGTCCATCGCTTCACCGCCGATGGAGCAGAGCGCCGGCACGTGCTCGCGCTCCAGCAGGCCCGCCTCCAGCAACAGCTGGTACTGCGACGGCGTGGTGTCCAGCACGTCGATGCGGTGCTGCGCCACCCACGCGAGCATCGCCTCCGGATCCCGCCGCACGGCCTCCGGGACGAGGAACAGGCAGTGGCCGTCCAGCATCAGCGACAGCTGCTGCACCGACGCGTCGAAGAAGTACGGCGCGTTGACGCTTGCCCTCAGCGGCCGGGACGACGCCCGGTCGAAGCAGGCCTCGTTCATCGCGCGCCGCAGGTGCGCCAGCGAGCGGTGCTGGATCATCACGCCCTTGGGCGTGCCCGTGGAGCCCGACGTGTAGATGACGTAGGCCAGATGCTCCGGCCGCACGCCCGAACGCGGGTTGCCCGGCGAGGACGACTCGATGCGCCGCGCGTCCGCGTCCAGCCGCACCACGTGCCGCGCCGGCGGCTGCCACGACTCCACCTGCGCCTGGGTGGTCAGCAGCACGGCCGCGCCGCTGTTCTCCACGATGAAGGCCTTGCGCGCTTCAGGGGCCGCCGGGTCGAGCGGCACGTATGCGCCGCCCGCCTTGAGAATGCCCAGGATGGCGACGATGGCCTCCGGCGATCGCTCCAGGCAGAACGCCACCGGCACATCCGGCCCCACGCCCAGCGAGCGCAGGTAGTGCGCCAGCTGGTTCGAGCGCACGTTGAGCTGGTGGAAGGACACCGTCGTGTCGCCCATCACCACGGCGGGTGCCTTCGGCGTGCGCGTCACCTGCTGTTCGAAGCGCGTGTGGAAGGGCACGTCGCCTTCGAAGGGAGCCGTCTCGCCGCTCCACTCCTCCAGCACCCACTGACGCTCCTCCGCCGTCAGCAGGGGCAGGCTGTCTACCTTCGCGTCCGGCCGGGTGACGGCGGCTTCCAGCAGTTGGAGGAAGTGCTCCGAGAGCCGGCGGGCCGTGGCGGGTTCGAAGAGGTCCGTGGCGTAGGAGAGGGTGCCCTCGAAGCCCCGCTCCGTGCGGGCCATGCTCAGGTCCAGATCGAACTTCGTCGAGGCCAGGTCCACCTCCACCGGCCGCAGCGTCAGCTCGGGCAGGCGCACCTCCGCGTCCGGCACATTCTGGAGCGCGAAGAGGGCCTGGATGAGCGGCGTGCGCGACAGGTCGCGCGCGGGCTGCACCGCCTCTACCAAGCGCTCGAAGGGGATGTCCTGGTGTTCGTATGCGCCCAGCGTGGTGGCGCGCACTTGCGCCAACAGCTGGCGGAACGACGGACGACCATCGAACCGTGCGCGCAGCACCAGCGTGTTGACGAAGAAGCCGATGAGGCTCTCCGTCTCCGCGTGACGACGGCCCGCGATGGACGTGCCCACCAGCAGGTCCTCCTGCCCGGAGTACCGGTGCAGCAGCGTCTGGAAGGCCGCGAGCAGCACCATGAAGGGCGTGCCCCCTTCGCGCTGGGCCAGGGCCTCCACCGCCTCACTCAAGGCGGGTGACATGCGCACCGGGAAGGTGGCGCCCCTGGCTGAACGCTGGGGCGGGCGCGGCTTGTCGGTAGGCAGTGCCAGGGCCTGCGGGGCTCCGGCCAACTGCTGCGTCCACCAGCCGAGCTGCGCGTCCAACACTTCGCCCTGGAGCCAGCCGCGCTGCCACACGGCGAAGTCCGGGTACTGCACCGGCAATGGGGCCAGCGGCGAGGGCTGCCCCTGCCGGAAGGCCTCGTAGAGCGCGGTGACTTCGCGCACCAGGATGCTCATGGACCAGCCGTCGCCGATGGCGTGGTGCATGCACAACAGCAGCACGTGCTCCTCTTCGCCCAGCTTCAGCAGCGTGAGGCGCGCCAGCGGACCCACGGCGAGGTCGAAGGGCTTCAGCGCGTCCTCGCTCGCGAGCCGCACCGCTTCCGCCTCACGTGCGTCGTCAGGAAGCCCCGTCAGGTCCACCACCGACAGGACACCAATGGGAGCGGGGTGCACGTGCTGGCGGGGTTCACCGTCGTGGGACTCGAAGGTGGTGCGCAGCGCTTCGTGGCGTTCCACCAGCGCGTCGAAGGCCTGCCGCAGCGCGGGCACGTCCACCGCGCCGGAGAGGCGCAGCGCCGTGGGCATGTTGTAGAGCGCGCTGCCCGGGTCGAGCTGGTCGATGAACCACAGCCGCTGCTGCGCGAACGACAGCGGATGCGGACCGGGGCTCGTCGCGGGACGCAGCGCCGGAAGGGCGTTGGCCTCCGGTGCATCCGGCAGCCGCTGGGCCAGCGCCGCCACGGTGGGGGACTCGAACAGCGCGCGGACGCCCACGTCCACGCCGAAGCGGGCTCGGATGCGGGACACCAGTTGCGTGGCCAGGATGGAGTGGCCACCCAGCTCGAAGAAGTGGTCGTTGCGGCCCACCACGGGCACGTTCAGCAGCTCCTCCCACAGCGAGGCCAGGGCCACCTCCGCGGGCGTAGCGGGGGCCTCGTACGAGCGCGCGGCACGCAGCCGCGCCTCCGGTGAGGGCAGCGCCTTGCGGTCCACCTTGCCGTTGGGCGTCAGCGGCAGGGCGGGCAGGGTGACGAAAGCAGACGGCACCATGTACTCCGGCAGGTGCCGGCGCAGGTGCTCGCGCAGTCCCTCCGTGTCGCCGTCCGTCACCACGTAGGCCACGAGCCGCGCGTCGCCCGGCACGTCCTCGCGCACCAGGGCCACCGCGTCACTGACGCCCGCGTGCGTGCGCAGCGTGGCTTCGATTTCGCCCAGCTCGATTCGGTAGCCGCGCAGCTTCACCTGGAAGTCCAGGCGGCCCAGGAACTCCAACGTCCCGTCCGGCCGCCAGCGGCCCCTGTCGCCCGTGCGGTAGAGGCGGGCTCCGGGCTCCGCGCTGAAGGGGTCTGGCACGAAGCGCTCGGCCGTCAGGTCCGGCCGGCCCAGGTAGCCGCGGGTGACGCTTTCGCCGGAGAAGCACAACTCTCCCGGCGTGCCGAAGGGCACCAGGCGCTGCCTCGCGTCCAGCACGTACGCATTCAGGTTCGCCACGGGCCGGCCGATGAAGGGCTCCGTGCGGAGGCTCCCCTGGATGGTGACGCCCGCCGTGCAGACCGTGCACTCCGTGGGGCCGTAGCCGTTGAAGACGCGCGTGCGGTCCGTCGCTGCCAGCTTCCTCCACGCCTCCGCGTCCAGTGCGTCGCCTCCCATCATCACGAGGGGCGGCACCCAGGCCCGCTCCAGCATCCCGGCCGCCAGCAGCGGCTTGAGCTGCGCGGGCGTGCAGTCGAACGAGTCGATGCGGTGCTGCTCCAGCCACGCGAGCATCGCTTCCGGATCCACGCGCAGCGCGTCCGGGACGATGTAGAGGCAGTGGCCATCGATGAGCTGCACCACGCGGTCCATCACCGCGTCGAAGTACAGCGGCGCGTTGACAGTGACGCGCTGTCCACGCGGCTGGCCCGCGTAGAACGCGCGGATGAAGGCCCGGTGCATGTTGAGGATGGTGCGGTGTTGCACCATCACGCCCTTCGGCCTGCCCGTGGAGCCGGACGTGTACAGCACGTACGCCAGGTGCTCCGGGCCCGTCAGGGCGGGCAGGGGCTCATGCGAGAGGGCACCCAGGCCGGTCTGCTCCACGTCCATCCACACTTCGTGGACGCCGTAGGGGTTCCAATCCCCGCAGGCCGATTCGGTCGTGACGAGCACGGCCGCGCCGCTGTCCTTCAGGACGAAGTCCCTGCGCGCGGGCGGGGCTCCAGGGTCCATCGGGACGAAGGCACCACCCGCCTTGAGCACCGCGAGGAGCGCCACGATGGCCTCCACCGAGCGCTCCAGGCACAGCGCCACCTTCACCTCCGGCCCCACGCCCAGCGAGCGCAGCCGCCACGCGAGCTGGTTGGCCCGCGTGTCGAGTTGCCGGTACGTCAGCGTCGACGCCTCGAACACGACGGCGGGGGCATCCGGGGTGCGCGCCACCTGCCGCTCGATGAGGCCGTGCAGCGTGGCGCCCCGTTCGAAGTCCACCAGCTCGCCGCTTCCCACGCGCACCAGCCGCACCAGCTCCTCCGGCGAGACGAGCGACACGTCCGCCAGCGGCAGGTCCGGCGCGTCGCACACGGCCTCCAGCAACCGCCGCAGCTGGGCGAAGAGCCGCTCGATGGTGGCCGTGTCGAACAGGTCCGCCGCGTAGCCCAGGTGGCCCTCGTAGCCATCCGCGGAGCGGCCCAGGTTCAGGGCCAGCTCGAACTGCGATGGGGCTTCACCCTCCAGGTGGGCCGGCGCCACTGTGAGGCCGGGCACCGCCAGCTCCGGAAGAGGGGCGTTTTGGAGCGCGAACATCGCCTGGAACAGCGGCGTGCGCCCCAGGTCGCGCTCGGGCTGGAGCGCTTCCACCAGGTGTTCGAACGGGATGTCCTGGTGCTCGTATGCGCCCAGCGTGGTGGTGCGCAGCTGCGCGAGCAGCTCGCGGAACGTCGTCTTCGCGCTGAAGCGGCCGCGCAGCACCAGCATGTTCACGAAGAAGCCGATGAGGCCCTCCGTCTCCGCGTGCCGGCGGTTCGCGATGGGCGAGCCCACCAGCACGTCGTCCTGTCCGGACGCTCGCGACAGCACGGCCTGGAACGCCGCCAGCAGCGCCATGAAGGGCGTGGTGCCTTCGGCCTGCGCCAGCGATTCCACACGCTCGCTCAGGGCGCGAGGCAGTGACACCCGGATCCGCCCACCGCGCCGATCCGCACCGGCCGTCCGCGGCCGGTCCGTGGGCAGGTCCAACACGAAGGGGGCTCCGGACAGCTGGTTCTTCCACCACTCGACCTGCGCTTGCAGCACGCCGCCCTGGAGCCAGCCGCGCTGCCAGACGGCGTAGTCCGCGTACTGCACCGGCAGCTCCGGCAGGGCGGCGGAACGGCCCGCGCACCGGGCCTCGTAGAAGGCCGTGAGCTCCCGCACGAGGATGCCCAGCGACCAGCCATCGGACACGATGTGGTGCAGGTGCAGCACCAGCACGTGCTCGCGCGCGTCCAGCTTCATGAGCAGCGCGCGGATCACCGGCCCGCGCGTCAGGTCGAACGGGCGCAGCGTCTCCGCGAGTCCCATGCGCTGGGCCTCGGCCTGCTTCGCGGCGCGGCTGCCCAGGCCCCTCAGGTCCACAAACTCCAGGGGGACGTGGCCCTCCGGGTGGATGGCCTGCACCGGCTTGCCCGCCTCCATGCGGAACGTGGTGCGCAGGGATTCATGGCGCGCCATCAGCGCGTCCAGGCTCCCTCGCAGCGCCTCCACGTCCAGGTCTCCCGTGAGGCTCAGCGCCAGCGGCATGTTGTAGAGCGGGCTGCCCGGCTCCAGCTGGTCGACGAACCACAGCCGCTGCTGCGCGAAGGACAACGGCGGCGCGGACGTCCTCTCGGCACGGACCAGCGGCGGGGCCTGCGTGCGGCGCGCGTTCACCAGCCGCTCCGCCAGCGACGCCACCGTGGGCGACCGGAACAGCTCGCCCAGCGGCAGCTCCACGCCCAGCGATGAACGGATGCGCGCCACCACCTGCGTGGCCAGCAGCGAGTGCCCACCCAGCGCGAAGAAGTTGCCGTGGATGTCCACGGTGTCCAGGTGCAGCACCTCCGCCCAGATGCCCGCGAGCGCCTTCTCCAGCTCGCTCCGAGGCGTGGCGGATGCGGAGTCCGCAACCCGGGCCTTCGGCGCGGGCAGGGCCTTGCGGTCCACCTTGCCGTTGGCGCTCAACGGCAGCTTGGGCAGCACCACGATGGTGGACGGCACCATGTAGTCCGGCAGCTGCTTCTGCACGGACGCCCGCAGCGCGCCCGTGTTCAGGCCTTCGCCGCTCACGACGTAGGCGACCAGGCGCTTGTCGTTGGGCACGTCCTCGCGCACCACGACCACCGCCTCCTGGACCTCCGGCGACTGGCGCAGCACGGCTTCGACTTCGCCCGGCTCCACGCGGAAGCCTCGCAGCTTCACCTGGAAGTCGGTGCGGCCCAGGAACTCCAACGTCCCGTCGCGCTGCCAGCGCACGCGGTCGCCCGTGTCGTAGAGGCGCGCTCCCGGTTCGGTGGCGAAGGGGTGGGGGATGAAGCGTTCGGCCGTCAGGTCCGGACGCTGGAGGTAGCCCCAGGCCAGTCCGTCTCCGCCCACGTACAGCGTGCCCGGTACGCCCGGCGGCACGGGCTGGAGCGTCGCGTCCAGCACCCACGCCGTGGAGTTCGACAGCGGCCGGCCGATGGGCACCGAGCGGCCCACGGCGTCTCCGGCGCGCAGCGTGTGCGTGGCGGAGAACGTGGTGTTCTCCGTGGGGCCGTAGCCGTTGACGAGCACCGCGCCCGGGGGCAGCCGCTTCAGGTGTTCGCGCACGCGCTCCACCGACAGCACGTCGCCGCCCGCCAGCACCTGCTTCACCCGGGCCAGCGCGTCGCCCTGGTGGAGCACCATCTGCTCGAAGAGGGCTGCGGTGAGCCACAGCGTGGTGATGCCCTCGCGCCGCAGCAGCGCTCCCATGTCCCCGAGCGATAGCGCGCCCGCGGGGGACACCACCAGCGTCGCGCCATTCAGCAGCGCGCCCCAGACCTCCAGCGTGGACGCGTCGAACGCGATGGGCGCCAGGTGGAGGAAGACCTCTTCGGGCCCGAAGTGAATGAAGTCCGCGCCGCGCACCAGGCGAGTGATGCCCCGGTGCGGAACGCTGACGCCCTTGGGCCGGCCGGTACTGCCCGACGTGAACATCACGTAGGCCAGCGCGTCCGAAGACACCGGCAGCTCCAGCGCCGCTTCGGGCTGCCGAGCGATGACGGCGGCGTCCACGTCCAGCAGCACCTGGAGGTCCGTCACGGCCGGCAGCCCGTGGGCCACCGCCCCCTCCGTCACGAGCAGGCTGACGCCCGCCTCGCGCAGCACCCACGTGATGCGATCCGCGGGGAACTGGGGGTCCACCGGCACGTAGGCCGCGCCTGCCTTCAGGATGCCGAGCAGGGCGGTGATGCTCTCGAACGAGCGCTCCACGCACAGGCCCACCCGATGGCCGGGCCGCACGCCCTGGCGCCGCAGGTGGTGCGCGAGCTGGTTCGACGCGCGCTCCAGCGCCGCGTAGGACATCCGCCGCTCCCCGGTCTTCAGCGCCGGGGCGTCCGGCGTGCGCGCGGCCTGCTCGGCGAAGAGCGCGGCCACGGACGCGTCACGTGGGAAGTCGCGAGCGGTGCCGCTCCAGTCCGTGAGCAGCCGCTGGCGCTCCGCCGTCGAGAACCACGGCAGCTCCGGCAGCCGCAGGTCCGGCGAGTGGAGCGCGGACTCCAGCAGTACGCGGAGGTGCTCCACCATGCCGGCCACCGTGGCCGGCTCGAACAGGTCCTGGTTGAAGCCCAGCACGCCCTCGAAGCCGTCCGGTCCCCGGGTCAGCTCGCATTGCAGGTCGAAGAGGGTGGACTCCTTCAAGGGCTCCCGGGCCTTGAGCTTCAACCCCGGCAGCGCCAGCTGCGGCATGGGGGCGTTCTGGAGCGCGAACGTCACCTGGAAGAGCGGCGAGCGGCCCAGGTCACGCTCCGGCTGGAGCGCCTCCACCAGCTTCTCGAAGGGGAGGTCCTGATGCTCGTACGCGCCCAGCGTGGTGGCGCGCACCTGCTCCAGCAGCTCCCGGAAGCCCAGCGACCCGCGCACCCGGGTGCGCAGCACGAGGGTGTTCGCGAGGAAGCCGATCAACGACTCCGCCTCGGCGTGGCGACGGCCCGCGATGGGCGCCCCCACGATCACGTCCTCCTGCCCGGAGTACCGGTGCAGCATCAATTGGAAGGCCGCGAGCAGCACCATGAAGGGCGTGGCGGACACCTGCCGCGCGTACGCCTCCACTGCTTCGCTCAGCTCCCGCGACAGGACGAAGGTCCGGGCGCCTGCGCGATAGGCCTCCTGACGGACCGGACGCGGGTGGTCCGTGGGCAGCTCCAGGTAGGGCGCGGCGCCCTCCAGCTGGCCGCGCCAGTACGCCAGCTGCGACTCCAACACGGAGCCCTGCAACCAGGCACGCTGCCAGAGGGCGTGGTCCGCGAACTGCACCGTGAGCTCCGGCAGGGGTGACGGCTGCTCCGCCACGAACGCCGCGTAGAGCGGGCCCATTTCCCGCACCAGCACGCCGGTGGACCAGCCATCGGTGACGATGTGGTGCGTGTTGAGCAGCAGCACGTGCTTCGTGGGCCCCAGCTTCATCAGGAGCCCCCGGAACAGCGGCCCCTGTTCCAGGTCGAACGGGGTGCGGGCCTCCTCCAGCGCCAGCCGCGACGCCTCCGCCTCGCGCGCCTCCGCCGTGGGCAGCGCGGACAGATCCACGTTCCTCAGGGGCATGGGGAACGGCGGGTGGATGACCTGCGACGGCGTGCCTTCGTGCGAACGGAAGGTCGTGCGCAGCGCTTCGTGGCGGCGCACCAGCTCGTCGAACGCGGCCAGCAGGACGATGACATCCAGCGAGCCGTCCAGGTCCAGCAGGGACGGGAGGCTGTAGGCGGTCCCCGCGGTACCCAGCTGCTCGATGAACCACAGGCGCTGCTGCGCGAAGGACAACGGCAGCACGTCCGGCCGTTCCACGCGGCTCAGTGAGGGCAGCACGGGCACGGACGCTTCTTCCCGCTGGGACGGCTGGAGTGCGTCGATGCGGCGCGCCAGCTCCGCCACGGTGGGCCCTTCCAGCAGGGCCCGCAGGGGCAGCTCCCTCCCGAAGCGCGCGCGCACCCGCGAGACGAGCTGCGTGGCCAGCAGCGAATGGCCCCCCAGCTCGAAGAAGCCATCATGGCGGCCCACCGCCGGGACGCGCAGGACCTCGCTCCACAGCGTGGCCAGCGTCGCCTCGGTGGGCGTCGCGGGCGGTTCGACGACGCGCACCTGGGCGGGGGTGGCCTCCGGCGCGGGCAGCGCCTTGCGGTCCACCTTTCCGCTGGGCGTGAGGGGCAGGGCGCCCAGCGCGATGAACGCGGCGGGCACCATGTACTCCGGCAGGGTCCGCCGGAGCTGCTGACGCAGGGGCGCGGTGTCCACCTGGGGCGTGACGTAGGCGATGAGCCGGTCGTCGTGGAGGCGGACGACCGCGTCCCGGATGTCCGGGTGCGCTCGCAGCGCGGCTTCGATTTCGCCTGGCTCGATGCGGTAGCCGCGCAGCTTCACCTGGAAGTCCAACCGGCCCAGGTATTCCAGCGTGCCGTCCTCGCGCCAGCGGGCCTTGTCGCCCGTGCGGTAGAGCCGCGCGCCAGGCTCCGCGCTGAACGGGTCCGGCACGAAGCGCTCCGCCGTCAGGTCCGGACGGTTCAGGTAGCCGCGCGTGACGCCTTCACCGCCGATGCACAGCTCGCCCGGCGCTCCCACCGGCACCAGCCGCTGGTGCGCGTCCAGCACGTACGCATGCAGGTTCGCCAGGGGCCGGCCCATGACGGGCGTCTCCTGAGCCGCGTCCTGGATGCGCCAGTCCGCCGCGTTCACCGTGCACTCCGTCGGGCCGTACTCGTTGAACGCCCGCGTCCGGTTGGATGCTCGCAGCTGGCGCCAGGAGCTTTCGTCCACCGCCTCGCCACCGACGGAGATGACTCCAGGCACATGGGCGCGCTCGAGAAGGCCCGCGGCCAGCATGAGGCGCAGCTGCGACGGCGTGCAGTCCAGCACGTCGATGCGCTGGCCCTCCAACCACGCCACCATCGCCTCCGCATCCTGCCGGACGTCCTGCGGGACGACGTGCAGGCAGTGGCCACCCAGCAGCTGGACCACCTGGGCGATGGATGCGTCGAAGTGCAGCGGCGCGTTGACGGTGACGCGCTGTCCCTGTGCCAGGCCCGCGTGGAGGCCGCGGGTCAGCGCCTGTTGCAAGTTGAGGACCGACCGGTGCTGCACCATCACGCCCTTCGGCGTACCGGTGGAGCCCGACGTGTAGATGACGTACGCCAGGTTCGCCGGGCCCGCCGCTGCCGGCAGGTTCTCCGAAAACCTGTCCGACTGTCCGACAGGTTCTGTGCCTCCTGCGACCTCACCGGCCTCCACGAACCTGTCCGACTGTCCGACAGGTTTTGCGGCCAGCCGCACCAGATGGGGCACCTCTGGGCGCCACGCTTCTTGCAAGGCCTGCGTCGTCACCAACACCGACGCGCCGCTATCCTTGAGGACAAACGACTTGCGCGCGGCTGGGGCCGAAGGGTCCACCGGTACGAAGGCGCCTCCGGCCTTGAGCACCGCCAGCAACGCCACGATGGCCTCCGCAGACCGCTCCAGGCACAGGCCCACCATCACCTCCGGGCCCACTCCCAGCGACCGCAGGTGCCAGGCGAGCTGATTCGCCTGCGCGTTGAGCTGCCGGAAGGTCAGCGTCGTCCCGCCAAACACCACGGCGTCCGCGTCCGGCGTCGCGGCGGCCTGCCGTTCGAAGCGCGCATGCAGGGTGGCGTCGCGCTCGAAGTCCATGGCGCCGCCGCTGCCGGTGCGCAGCATCCACGTGCGGTCCTCCACGAGCAGCAGCGACACATCCTCGAGCCGGGCGTCCGGCTGGAGCAGTTCCTCCAGCGCCTGCCGCCACTGGCCCAACACGCGCCGCACGGCGTCCGCGTTGAAGCGGCCCGCGTCGTAGACCAGCTGTAGCTGGAGCTCTTCGCGCGGCACCACGGTGGCCGACAGCGGGTAGTTCGTGCTGTCGCCGAACTCCAGGTCGCGCAGGTCCATCGCGGTGAAACGGCCCAACACCGACGCGTCGAACGGGTAGTTCTCGAAGACGAACAGCGACTGGAAGAGCGGCTGTCCCCGGGGGATGTCGCTCCAGCCGTGCGTCGAGACCAGCGGCGCGTACTGGTGTTGCTGGATGCCCAGCAGCTTCGCCTGGAGCGACTGGAGCCACGGCAGCACCGGCTCGCCGTCAGCGGGCAGCGTGATGCGCACCGGCTGCGTGGTGATGAGCAGGCCCAGCATGGCGTCCGCGCCCGGCAGCTCCGGCGGACGGCCGGAGAGCGTGGTGCCGAAGAGCACGTCGCGCGTGTCCGCGTGGCGCGCCAGCACCAGCGCCCAGGCCGCCTGCGTCAGCGTGTTGAGCGTGAGCTGATGCCGCCGCGCGAAGGCCTCCAGCGCGGCCGTGACGGGCGCCGGCAGCGTCACCTTCACGTCGGGCCGCTTCTCGGATGTCGTGGGCCGCACCAGGGACGCAGGCCGCGCCGAGGGCAGGGGCGTGGGCGCCGTCAGGCCCGCGAGCTGGTCGCGCCAGAAGCGTTCGTCCTCCACCGCGTCGCGGCGGTCCAGCCACGCGATGTAGTCGCGGAACGGAGGCCGGCCCGCGGGCGGCGGCGCCGTCCCGGCGTGCACGGCGTCGTAGAGCGCGAAGACCTCCTGGAAGAACAGGCCCATGCTCCAGCCGTCCATCAGCAGGTGGTGATGGCTCCAGAGGAAGCGCCACCGCGCGTCTCCCAGGCGCACCACCGTCATCCTCGACAGCGGTGCCCGCGACACGTCGAAGCCGCGTGCGCGGTCCTCCGCCGTGAGCTTCGCCAGCGCGGCCGGCTGCTCCGCCTCCGGCAGGTGGCGCCAGTCGTGGATGATGAACGGCAGCGTGGCGTGCGAATGCACCACCTGGAGCGGCGACTCCAGGCCCTCCCACACGAACGCGGTGCGCAGGATGGGGTTGCGGTCCACGGCCGTCTGCCACGTCCGCTGGAGCAGCGCGATGTCCACGTCCGAGTGGCTCGACCACCCGGCCTGCTCGAAGTAGTAGGCCGCCTCCGGCGTATTCAGGGCGTGGAAGAGCATGCCCTCCTGGAGCGGGGACAACGGGAACAGGTCCTCCACCGTGGGGCCCTGCGCCGCGAGCACCGCGTCCAGCGCGGCCTGGGACAGGCGGGCCAGCGGGAAGTCGCCGGGCGTGCGCCGCCGCGCGTCCTCCGAATGGCGCTGGGCGATGAGCTCGCGCAGCACTCCGAGGAAGCGCTCCGCCAGCGCGCGCACTGTCGCCTCGTGGTGCTGCTGGTGGCTGTAGCCGAACGTCATCCGCAGCCGGCCCTGGAACACCGAACCGTCCACGGCCAGCGCGTGCGGCTGCACGGCTCGGGGCTCCACGATGGGACCCACCGGCTCGTCGCTCATGGTGAAGAGGGTGCTGGCGGCGGCCGTGCCGTCCAGCTGGCCCAGGTAGTTGAACGCCACCTGCGCCCGGGGCAGCGAGGCCAGCCGGGCCCGCGTCTCCGGGGGGCCCAGGTGGCGCAGCAGGTTGAAGCCGATACCGCGGCCGGGCCACGCCTTCAGCGAGTCCCTCACGGCGCGCAGGCCGTCACCCAGTGAGCCGCCCTTGGGCAGCCGCAGCAGCGCCGGCGCCACGGACGTGAACCAGCCCACGGTGCGCGACACGTCCACGTCCGCGAACAGCTCCTCGCGGCCGTGACCCTCCAGGTCGATGAGGACGTCCGGCTTCCCCGTCCATTCGCCCAGCGTCCGCCCGAGCGCGGTCAGGAGCACGTCGTCGATGCGCGCCCGCCAACCGGTGGGCGTCTCCTGGAGCAGCTGTCGCGTCTCCTCCGCGTCCAGCTCCACCGCGACGCTGCTTCGTGACGCGTACGTGTACGGGCCCGGTCCATCCACGGGCAGCGGGGCCACGTCGCCACGCAGCGCTTCCTGCCAGAAGGCTTCCTGCGCTCCCAGCTCGTCAGACAGGGCGTGCTTCTGGAGCCGCTGCGCCCAGGACTGGAACGACGTCGTCTTCGCGGGCAGCACCGGGGCGCGGGCGGACTGGAGCTGGAGGTACGCCGCCTCCAGGTCCTCCACCAGGATGCGCCACGACACCGCGTCCACCACGAGGTGGTGGATGATGAGCAGCAGGCGCTGCGGCTCACCGGCACCGAAGTGGAACAGCGCCACGCGCACCAGCGGCGGTGTCGCCAGGGCGAAGTCCGCCTGGAGACGCGCGGCCTCCTGCTCCATCGCGGCGATCCGGGCCTCCGGAGGCAGCATGGACAGGTCCACCTGGAGGAGCACGGGGGGCGCTTCCACGGGCGCCACTCCCTCCTGGCGCCACGTGCCGTCCTCGGCGTGGACGTAGCGCAGGCGCAGGGCGTCGTGATGGGTGACGAGCGCCTGGAGCGCCCGCTGCAACAGGTCGGCCTTCAGCGGCTGACGGGTCTTGAGCAGCAGGGCGTGATTGAAGTGGTGCGGATACGTTGGCTCCCGATCGAAAAGGTCCACCTGGATGGGCGTGAGGGGAACGTCGCCCACCACCGGGCCCTGCTCCGCGAGAGTGGCCTCACCGTCGCGAGCCACGGCCGCCAGCGCGCCCAGGGTGGGGTGCTGGAAGAGGTCCTTCACCTGCAACCGCACTCCGGCCTGCCGCGCCCGGGCCACCACCTGGAGGCTGATGATGGAGTCACCACCCAGCGCGAAGAAGTTGTCGTCCAGGCCCACGCGATCCACGCGCAGCACCTGCGCCAGCACCTGCGCCAGCGCCTGCTCCCGCCGCGTGCGCGGCGCGACGTACTCGCGGCGCGAATCGCGTTGACCCGTCGGCGCGGGCAGCGCCTTGCGGTCCACCTTGTCCTGCGCCGTCAGCGGCAGGGACTCCAGCGCGACGAACACCGACGGCAGCATGTAGTCCGGCACCCGCTGGCGCATGAACTCACGCAGGACCTCGGGCTCGGGGACGGACGCGGGGACGACGTAGGCCACGAGCCGCTTGTCTCCGGGCGCGTCCTCGCGCACCACGGCCACTGCCTCGCGCACGTCCGGATGCGCGGACAGGGCGGCCTCCACCTCCGCCAGCTCGACGCGGAAGCCGCGCACCTTCACCTGGTGGTCGGTGCGGCCCAGGAAGTCCAGCACCCCGTCCGGCCGCCAGCGCGCCAGGTCGCCCGTGCGGTAGAGGCGCTCACCGGGTGAAGAAGCGAAGGGGTGGGGGACGAAGCGCTCCGCGGTGAGGTCCGGCCGGGAGATGTAGCCGCGCGCCAGGCCCTCGCCGCCGATGAACAGCTCGCCCGGGACGCCCGGCGGCACCGGCTGCCCGTGCGCGTCCAGGACGTACAGCTCCGTGCACGTGATGGGCCGGCCCAGGGGCACGGGGGTCTCCACGCGCGCGGGGTCGGACATCTCGTGCACGGAGGCGATCACCGTCGCTTCGGTGGGGCCGTAGCAGGCCAGGAACGTGAGGCCCGGATGCGCCTCCAACACCTTGCGCGAGTGCACGGGCGGGATGACGTCGCCGCCCGAGATGAGCCTGCGCACGCCGCGCAGCGCCTCCGGCTTCAGGTCCACCACCTGCGTGAAGAGGCCCGCCGTGAGCATCATCGACGTGACGCCGTGACGCTGGATGACCTGCGCCAGCACCTCCAGGTCCGACGGCGACGTGGGCGGGAACACCACCAGCCGCCCGCCGTTGAGCAGCGGCCCCCAGATCTCCAGCGTCGCCGGATCGAACGAGATGGGCGCGACGTGGAGGAACGTCTCGCCCGCGCTCATGTCCACGAAGGCCGGGTGGTGCAACAGGCGCATCACCGCGCGGTGCTCCACCGCGACGCCCTTGGGACGCCCGGTGCTGCCGGACGTGAAGTCCACGTACGCCAGGTGGCGCGAACGCACTCCCGACACCACGGGCGCCGTGGGCAGGTCCGCGGCGCCGAGCTCCTCCACGAAGACGGATTCAATCCCCTGCGGCAGGGACACCGCCTCGCGCATCGACCGAGTGGTGAGCACCCACTTCGCGGGCGCGTCCTCCAGCATCGCGGCCAGGCGCGGCGCCGGGTAGCTCGGGTCGAGCGGCACGTACGCGCCGCCCGCCTTGAGGATGGCGAGCAGGGAGACGATGAGCTCAAGCGAGCGCTCCAGGCACACCGCCACCAGGACGTCCGGGCCCACGCCGCGCTCACGCAGCAGGTGCGCCCACTGGTTCGTGCGCGCGTCCAGCTGCGCATACGTCAGGCGCGCGTCCCCGAACTCCACCGCCACCGCGTCCGGCCGCCTCGCGACCTGATGGGCGAAGAGGTCCGGCAGGACGGCCTCGCGCGGGATGTCCTGGAAGGTGTCGTTCCAGGAGCGCAGCACCCGCTGGCGCTCCGTCTCATCCATGAGCGGCAGCAGGGCGACGGGCGTCTGGGGATGGGCCACCACCTCGCGCGCCAGGGTCACCATGTGCCCGGCCAGGCGCTCCATGGTGGACGCGTCGAAGAGGGCGGTGGCGAACTCCAGGCTGCAGCTGAAGCCGGCGCGGCCCTCCACCACCTCCATGCCCAGGTCGAACTTGGACGTGCCGGTCGGCACCTCCACCTGGGTCAGCTCCAGTCCCGCCGGGCGGGCCTTGCCCTCCGGCGTGTTCACCAGGTTGATGCTGGCCTGGAACAGCGGGGTGCGGCTCAGGTCGCGCGGCAGCTCCATGGCGTCCAGCACGCGCTCGAACGGAGCGTCCTGGTGCGCGAAGGCATCCAGGGCCTGGGTGCGCACGCGGCCCAGCAGCTCCACGAACGACGGCATGCCGGACAGCCGCGAACGGAAGGGCAGGGTGTTGATGAAGCACCCCATCAGCCATTCAAGCTCCGGACGCGTGCGGCCCGCGATGGGCGTGCCCACCACGAAGTCCTCCTGGCCGGAGTAGCGCGACAGCACCGTCTGGAAGAGCGCCATCAGCACCATGAACGTCGTGGCGCCGTGCTTGCGGCCCAGCGCGAGCATCGGCGCGGACACCTCCGACGGCAGGAGGAAGGTGTACCGCGCGCCCGCGTAGGACATGACCGCCGGGCGAGGCCGATCCGTGGGCAGCTCCAGCGGAGGCGCGCCGGACAGGTGGTCCTTCCACCAGGCCACCTGCTTCTCCATCTCGCCGCCTTCCAGCCACGCGCGCTGCCACACGGCGTAGTCCGCGTACTGCACCGGCAGCTCCGGCAGCGGCGACGGCTGGCCCGCGCGGAACGCGGTGTAGTTCACCGTCAGCTCATGCGCGATGACCATGGTGCACCACGCGTCGGACACCGCGTGGTGGAAGGTGACGAACAGCACGTGCTCCCGGTCCCCCAGGCGCAGCAGTGCTCCGCGCACCACTTCCTTCTCCAGATCGAAGGGTTGGCGCACGGCCTCCTGGCAGAAGCGGTGCATCGCCGCTTCCCGTGCCTCTGGCGTGTCGCCGGGCGCGTCCCAGCGCTGGAGCGACAAGCCGCGAGGCGGATGGATGACCTGCACCGCATGGTCGCCCTCCAGGGAGTAGGTGGTGCGCAGCACCTCGTGGCGGACGACCATCATGTCCAGCGCGGCCTGGAGCGCGGCGCTGTCCAGCTCGCCCGTGAGCCGGAAGATGGCCGGGTTGTTGTACGCGCTGCTCGTGGGCTCCAGCTGCTGGAGGTACCAGAGGCGATGCTGCGCGAAGGACAGGGGCAGCGGCTGATCCCGACTCACGCGCGGGATGGGCGGCGGGCCCATGTTCACCACCGCCGGGGTGACGGGCGCCACGGGACGCGGTGCTTCCACGACGGCGGGACGCGCCACGGGCGGAGGCGGAAGCCGCGACGGTGACGCCACGGGCTCCAGTCGGCCGTCCCCGCGCAAGCGGGCGTGACGGCCGGTGCGGAACAGCTTCGCGGAGGCCTCGCGAGGGTGCGGCACCAGGCGGCGGTGCTCTTCATCACCCGCGCGCCACAGCGCGGAGGGGAGCCCCGCGCCCGCGAGGGCCAGCTCACCCACCACGCCCGCGGGCACGGGCTGACCAGCCGCGTCCAGCACCCAGGCCTGGAGGTTCGCGGGGATGCGCTCCGCCAACGTGCGCGGCAGCAGCGCGCCTTCCTGGGCATCACCGGACAGCCACACCTCCACGCCCGCGGCACGGTGCAGCGCCGCGCCCAGCTCCACCGACGCGCCCTCCAACACCAGCGCGCCTACGTGGGCCAGGGACTCACGCGCTCCGGGCAGCTCGCTGAGCGAACGCGCCAGACGGGCCGACGTATGCAGCAGCACCGCGCCGGACTGTCGCGCCAGCTCCAGCAGTCCTTCGACGCCCGCCTCGGCCTCCACCAGCACCTGCTCCTGGCGGGCGGCGGCCTCCGCGTCCATGCGCTCGCGCACCACGGCCAGCCGGCGCAGGCCCTCCAGCACCACTGGCGTGTCGAGGCCGAAGTCGATGAGCGCTGCCACCTCGTCCACGTCCGCCGCGCGCACGTCGCGCAGCCGCCTCAGCGCGCTGTCCACCGTGCCCAGCAGGCCCGTGTTCTTCGCGTGGTTCTCGAACGTGCGCTCCAGCACCGCGTTGATGTCGTCCGGCGACAGCTTCTGGACGTCGGTGATGCCCTGCGCCTGGAGCAGCGAAGTGCTGATGTCCACCGAGCTGCGGAAGTAGCCGAGCAGCGGCTGGCGCACCGTGCGCAGCACCTCCTGTTCATCGTCGCCCAGGTACGTGTGCAGCATGCAGGTGATGTGGCCGCGGCCCGGGTGCCCGTTGCGGCGCCACGCGTCGCGGTACAGCGCCACCTTCTGCTTCAGCTCCTCCAGCGTGTGCGACAGCAGGCCCGTGAGCACGCCCGCGCCCAGCTCGCCCGCCATCCGGAACGTCTCCGGGTTGCCCGTGGCGGTGAGCCACACCGGCAGCTCCTTCTGCACCGGCTTCGGGCGCAGACCGACCTCCGCCGTGCTGCCCGCACCCGCGGGACGCTTGAAGCGCTCGCCGCGCCACAGCGCGCGCAGCGTGGACAGCTTCTCCAGCAGGATGTCGCGGCGCTTCTCGTAGTTGGCCGGCGCGAAGGTGAAGTCCTGCGTGTGCCAGCCGGTGGCCACGGACAGGCCCACGCGGCCCTGGGACAGGTTGTCCACCACGGACCACTGCTCCGCGATGAGCAGCGGATCATGCAGCGGCAGCACCACGCTGCCGGAGCGCAGGCGCAGGTGCTTCGTGACGGTGGCCAGGCCCGCAGCCACCACCGCCGGCTGCGGGTACAGACCGCCGAACGAATGGAAGTGCCGCTCCGGTGTCCACACCGCGGAGAAGCCGTTCGCGTCCGCGAACTTCGCGCCCTCCAGCAGCAGCTCGTACTTGGGACCCTGGAGCGTGTCCTCGTCGTTGGCGAAGTAGATGAGGCTCAGGTCCATCGCCTTCGCGCGAGGCCCCCCATCGCCCAGGCTCACCAGCCGAGCGGTGATCCGCTCCGGCGGGAACACCACCCGCAGGCCGCGCGTGAGCGCCCACAGAGCCTCCAGCTCCGGACGGTCGGAGGACGGCTCGCTCGCGGCCAGCCACGCGCCGCCGTCCGGGGGCGACAGCCGCGTGTCCAGGCCGGTGAAGAACTCCGCCAGCTCCCGGTGGCCCAGGGCCCACGCGGGCTGACCTCGGCCCGTGGGCAGCAGCCACGCCAGGGCGTGCGGTTCCACGTGCGCAGCGGTGGCATGGGCCTCGGTGGCGGCAGGGACGTCCTCCACGTAGACGACGCGTGACGCGTCCACGCGCACGGAGGCCACCAGCGCGCGCGTGGTGACGAGCACCGGCACCGGAGCACCTTCGGGCGCGTACACGGGCAGGTGGCTCAAGTCGGACGGGCCCAGGGCGACGCACGCGCCGCCCGCGCCGAGCACGGCCCACAGCGCGGCCAGCTTCTCCGGCGACGTGCGCAGGCACACTGCCACCGGGGTTCCGGCCTTCACGCCCAGGGCCTTCAACTTCGCGGCCAGGGCATCCGCACGGGCGCCCAGCTCCGCCCAGGTCCAGTGCGTCTCTCCCTGGGACAGGGCAGTGGCATCCGCGTGGCGCGCACGCCGATCCGCGAGCGCAGTGGGCACGGGGACCAGCCCCGGCGTGGCGCGAGGCGTGGGCCAGGCGCGGCGCTCGTCATCCGTGGCGAGCGGCAGGTGCGCCACCTGCGTGTCGGGGTTCGCGAGCGCGGCGCCGAGCAGCACCTGGAAGTGCTCCATGAGCCGCGCCGTGGTGGCGGCGTCGAACAGGTCCGACGCGTACTCCAGCGCGCCGTGGACGCGGGTGGGGGACTCGAAGAGGACCAGGGTGAGCGCGCTCAGGGTGGAGCCCCACTGCACGGGCGTGCCCGGTACATCCACCAACGTGGCGCGCAGGCCGATGAGCTCCAGCGTCTCCGACGAGCTCGCGCCCGTGTGGTAGACGAACACGGAGTCCGTCATGCGCCCCCGGCCGATGTCATGGCCCGGGATGAGCGCCTCCACCAGGTACTCGAAGGGCACGTCCGGACGCGTCTGCGCGTCCGCGACCTCGCCTCGCACCTGGGCCAGCAGCTCGCGGAACGTGAGACCTTCGGTGAAGCGCGTCCGGAACGCCTCCGAGTGCGCCACGTAGCCGATGAGCGGCATCAGCTCCGGCCGCGTGCGGTTGGCGATGGGCGTGCCGACGACGACGTCCGTCTGGCCGCTGTAGCGGTGCAGCAGCGTCTGCCACGCGGCGAGCACCGTCATGTAGCCGGTGAAGCCCTCGCGGCGCGTGAAGGCCACCAGCGCGTGGGCGAGCGCGGGCGGGAAGTCCAGCGTCATGCGCTGGGAAGAGATGAGGGGCTCGTTGGAGCGGGGCCGGTCGGTGGGCAGATCCAACCGGCGCGGCATGCCAGCCAGCCGCTGCCGCCAGCCCTGGTCCTGTTCGGCAAGACGGCCGCTCGTGATGCCACGGCGCTGCCATGCACCGAAGTCCGCGTACTGGAGGGGCAGCGGCTTGAGTGGAGACGGCTTGCCCTGGATGAAGGCGTCGTAGAGCTGGCCCAGCTCCTGGACGAGCAGGGCGATGGACATCGTGTCGCTGACGATGTGGTGGATGCTGGCGATCAGCAGGTGCTGCTTCGAGTCCAGGCGGACCAGGGTGGTGCGCAGCACGGGGCCGTGGACCAGGTCGAACGGCTTCGCGGCGTCCTCGCGGGCGAGGCGCAGCGCCTCGGGTTCGCGCGTCTCCATGGGGCCGCGCAGCTCCAAGCGGGTGAGGGGCACGCGCATGCGCGGGTGGAAGCGCTGCACGGGGCGGCCGTCCACGGTGTCGTAGGTCGTGCGCAGCGCTTCGTGGCGCTGGACGATCTCCTGGATGCCGCGCTCCATCACGTCCGCGTCCAGGTCGCCTTCGAGCCGCAGGACAAACGGGAGGTTGTACGCGGACAGGCCGGGCAAGTGCTGCTCCAGGCGCCAGACGCGCTCCTGCACGAACGACAGCGGCAGCTCGCCGCCGTCACGAGGCAGCGGCACCAGCGGAAGCTCCGTGGAGACAGGAGCCTGGGGCGCCTGGAGCAGCAGGGGCTCCAGGCGATCCGCGATGCCTGCGACGGTGGGCGCTTCGAAGAGGGCGGCCAGCGGCAGGTTCACGCCAAAGGCCTCACGGAGCTGGTTGAGCAGCTGCGCGGCCGTCAGCGAGTTGCCGCCGAGTTCCAGGAAGTCGTCATGGCGGCCCACGAACTCCAGGCCCAGACGGTCGCGCCACAGCGCGGCCACGCGCTCCTCGATGTCACCCCGAGGCGCGTCCTCACGGCCGGGAGGGGCAGCGGGGGACAGGGCGGGTTCCACGCCCGTAGGCGCGGCAGACCCGTGCGAGGCCCCCCCCGCCTCCGGATGCATCCCGTGCACCGGAGCCCCGTGTGAGACGCCGGCCGGATCCGTCGTCACGGACGCGCTCTGGGGAGCACCGTTCGGGTCCGTCGTCACGGACGCGCTCTGAATCGCGCCGTTCGGAGCCATCATCGCGGACGAGGCTTGAGGGGCTCGGACCGACGCCGTGGCCGTCATCGCGGAGGCGGCTTGAGGGGCGCGGACTGACGCCGTGACCAGGACCAGGTCGGCAGTCACTTCGGGCGCACGATCAGCGGGCGCGGCCGGAGCCCAAGGTTCGGGCGCACGCTCCACGAGCGCGGCCGGGGCCACGGCCGGAACCTGCTGCGCACGAACGGGACTTCCTGCCGGAGGCGCGAACGGAGACGTCGTGGCGCGTGCTCTCGGCTGCACCCAGACCGCCTTGGTCTGGAACGCATACGTGGGCAGGTGCAGCCGCAGGCGCTGCTCGTGCGCGTAGAACGCGCTCCAGTCCACAAGCACACCTGCGGTCCACAGCTCGCCCACGGCCTGGAGCCAGCCCATCTGCTCCGTCGTCTTCCCGCCCACCCTCAGCGACGCCAGCGCGAGGATGGAAGGACCGCCCTCGGGCCGGGCCAGGTTCGCGCGCACCAGCGGCGTCACGTCCTGTCCCGGTCCCACCTCCAGCAGCACCGTGCAGCCTTCCGCCTGGAGCGCCTCCACCGCGCGGGTGAAGCGCACCGGCTGGCGCATCTGCTCCGTCCAGTAGTCCGGAACCGCGAGCTGCCCCGGACCGACCAGCGCCCCCGTGAGACTGGACACGTACCGCACCGCCGGCTCCGACCAGCGCAGCGAGCCCACCACGCGCGCCAGCTCCGGCATCAACGGCTCCACGTCCGCGGAATGGAACGCGTGTGGCGCGGGCATGCGCACCGCCCCGGCCTTCAGGCCCTTCAGCTCGGCCTCCAGCCGCTCCACTTCCTCCACCGGCCCGGACACCACGCAGCGGTCCGGAGCGTTCACCGCCGCCACCGACAGCCGGCCCGACAGCAACGACTGCACGCGCTCCACGGGCAGGGCCACCGCGAGCATCGCGCCCGGCGGCATCCGGTGCATCAGCTCCCCGCGAGCCACCGCGAGGCGCATCGCGTCCTCCAGGGACAGCGCCCCCGCGACGCATGCCGCCGCGTACTCACCGAAGCTGTGCCCCATCACCGCGGACGGCGTGACACCCAGGTCCCGCCACATCCGAGCCAGCGCTACCTGCACGCTGAACAACGCGGGCAGCGCCACGCGTGTATCCGCGAGGTCCGCCGAAGCATCGGCCTCGGGAGCCAGCACGGCCGACACCCGAGCCCGCAGCGGCGCGTCCAGCAACGCGAGGCACGCGTCCAGGTGCGCGCGGAACAGGGGCGACGCCTCCGCCAGCTCACGCCCCATGGCGAGCCGCTGCGATCCCTGCCCGGAGAACACGAACGCCACGCGCGGCGCCTTGCCCGGACTCTTCACCGGCGTCACCGGCTTCTGGAGCTGCCGCGACAGCTCCTCCGCGTCCGTCACCACCACCGCGCGGCGGTACTCGAACGCCTTGCGGCCCACGGCGTGCGTGAACGCCAGGTCCGCCAGCGCCGAGTCCCCGACGCCCTTCGCCTCCAACCGCCGCGCCGCCGCCTCCAGCGCCTCCGGCGAGCGCGCGGACAGCACGACGAGCTGGTGGGAACGCGTGGTCGAACCACTCTGCCGCATGGGAGCTTCCTCGAGGATGGCGTGGGCATTGGTGCCACCAATGCCGAAGGAGCTGACCGCGGCGAAGCGAGGCGTCTCGCTCCGAGGCCACGACCGCAAGGTGGTGTTGACGAAGAACGGACCCGCGTCGAAGTCGATCTGCGGGTTGGGCTGCTCGAAGTGGAGGCTGGGAGGAATCTCTCCATGGTGCAGCGACAGCGCGGCCTTCATCAGGCCCGCCAGCCCCGCGGCCGTATCCAGGTGCCCCACGTTCGTCTTCAGCGACGCCAGCGCGATGCGCCCCCGGTGCTCCGAGCCCAGGCCGTACGCGCGAGTCAGCGCCGCCACTTCAATCGGGTCCCCGAGAGGCGTCGCGGTGCCATGGGCCTCCACGTAGCCCACGGCCTCCGGTGCCACGCCCGCGTTGGCCAGGGCCTGGGACACCACCGCCGCCTGTCCCTGCACACTCGGCGCGGTGAAGCCGGACTTGTTCTTGCCATCGTTGTTCAGCGCCGAGCCCCGGATGACGGCGTAGATGGCGTCCCCATCCCGCACCGCGTCCTCCAGACGCTTGAGCACCACCGCGCCCACGCCGTTGCCGGGCAGCGTGCCCCCCGCCTTCGCGTCGAACGCACGGCAGTGGCCATCCGGGGAGAAGATGAGCCCCTCCTGCGCCACGTAGCCCGTGCGCTGCGGCAGCGACAGCCGCGAGGCCCCCGCGAGCGCCACGTCGGACTGGCCCGTCCGCAGGCTCTGACAGGCCAGGTGCACGGCCACCAGCCCCGTGGAGCACGCGGTGTAGAGCAGCGTGCTCTCACCGGTGAGCCCCAGCTTGAAGGACGCCTTCGTCGGCAGGCTCTCGTGCGTGCCGGTGCCGTTCAGCTCGAAGAAGGACGCCGCGTCCAGCGGCATCGCCTGCCGCACGGCCTCCGCGTATCCAGAGGCCGCCGCGCCTGCGTACAGCGAGATGGCGCCGGGGTATCGCTCCGGATTGACGCCCGCGTCCTCCAGCGCGGCCCACGCCGTCTGGAGGAAGAGCCGCTGCTGCGGATCCGTGAACTGCGCCTCGCGCAACGACATGTCGAAGAACGCGTGGTCGAACCCCTCCACGTCGTCCAGGACACCGGCGGCCGGAACGAACGCCGGGTGGTACCAGAGCTCGAACCCCTCCGGCAGGGAGGGCAGGTGCTCCAGTTCTTCCGGTGAGAAGCGCGTGATGGACTCCACGCCCTCGCGCAGGTTCCGCCAGAACGCCTCCACCGTCCCCGCGCCGGGGAAGCGGCCCGCCATGCCGATGATGGCGATGGAGCCGGACGCGCCAGGCTTCGACGCCTCGCGCGGACGGTGGCCAGGGGCGGTGGGAGACGGCGCGGGTGCGCCCTGCGACTCGTGCTCCAGCCGCTGGGCGAGCGACTCCACCGTGGGGTGCTCGAACAACCAGACCACGGGTACGTCGCGGCCCAGCGTCTCCTTCAGGCGCGAGGCGAGCCGCATCACGGACAGCGACGTGCCGCCCAGGTCGTTGAACAGGTGGTCCTGCGTGCCCACCCGGTCGGCCCCCAGCTCGCGGGCCCACGTGGAGGCGATCTGCTCTTCCAGCGGGTGGGACGGCGCCACGTAGCGCTCGCGCCGGCCGGTGGCCTCCGAGTCCGGAGCGGGCAGCGCCTTGCGGTCCACCTTGCCGCTGGGGTTCAGGGGCAGGGTGGGGAGCGCCACGAACAGGGACGGCACCATGTAGTCGGGGAGCTTGCGGCGCAGGGCCTCCCGCAGCCGCGAGGGCTCCAGCACCTGCCCCGGGCGCGGCATCGCATAAGCCACGAGGCGCTTGTCGCCGGGCACGTCCTCGCGCACCACCGCGGCGGCCTCGTGCACTTCGGGCAGCTCGCGCAGGGCGGCCTCCACTTCCGGAAGCTCGATGCGGAAGCCGCGCACCTTCACCTGGTGGTCCGTGCGCCCCAGGAAGTCCAGCGTCCCATCCGCGCGCCAGCGCACCCGGTCGCCCGTGCGGTACAGCCGTGCACCCGGCTTCGTGCCCCAGGCATCCGGCACGAAGCGCTCCGCCGTCAGGCCCGGCCGCGACACGTAGCCCCGGACCACGCCATCACCGCCGAGGAACAGCTCCCCCGGCACGCCCACCGGCACCGGCTGGAGCCGCGCGTCCAGCACGTACGCCGTGGTGTTCGCGAGCGGCGGGCCGATGGGCACCGACGCGCCCGCCTGCTCCGGCCGCTCCACCGTGAAGAACGAGGCGGCCACGGAGCATTCACTGGGGCCGTAGGCGTTGATGACGGGCCGGCCCAGGAACTCCACCGCGCGGCGCACATGCGGGGCGGAGATGACGTCGCCCGCCACGTGCACTTCGCGCAGCCGTCCGAGGATGTCCGGCCGGTGCTCCACCAGCTGCGAGAAGAGCCCCGACGGCAGGTGGGCGAAGCTGACCGCGTGGCGCTCCACCACGCGCGCGAGCGTGTCCATGTCTCCGGCGGGGACCTTGCCGGGGAAGATGACCAGCCGGCCGCCGTGCAGCAGCATCGTCCACAGCTCCATCACGGAGCCGTCGAAGGACAACGGCGCGAAGAGCATGCCCGTTTCGCGCTGACCGACGCGCGAGTAGGGCTCGGCGTGCACGAGGCGCAGCACGCCGCGCTGCTCGGAGGCCACCCCCTTGGGACGGCCGGAGCTGCCGGAGGTGAAGATGACGTAGGCCAGGTTGCGAGGCCCCACGGTGACCTCCGGCGCGGTGACGGGCTGATCATCGAGCGCCAGCGCGTCCACGAAGAAGCAGGACAGGGCCGCGTCGGGCACGTTCAGCCGCTCACGCAGCGCGCGCGTGGTGAGCAGCATCCGGGGCCGGGCGTCCTCCATCATGAACGCCAGCCGCTGCGCGGGGTACGACGCGTCCAGCGGGACATAGGCGCCGCCCGCCTTGAGGATGGCGAGCACCGTGACGACGAAGTCCACGGAGCGCTCCATGCACACCGCCACCGGCACGTCCGGGCCCACGCCCCGGGCCTGGAGGAAGTGCGCGAGCGGATTGGCCCGCGCCTCCAGCTGCGCGTACGTCAGGCGAAGGTCCCCGTCCTCCACGGCGATGGCGTCCGGAGCCCGGGCGACCTGGAGCGCGAACTGCTCGGGGAGGGTCCTGCCGGAGGGGTAGTCGCGGGCCGTGTCGTTCCACGCGGTGAGCACCTGGTGGCGCTCCGCGTCCGTCATCCAGGGCAGCTCGTGGATGGACGTCCGAGGAGCCGTGATGGCGGCCTCCAGCAGCACGCGGAAGTGACCGGCCAGCCGCGCCACGGTGTCCGCGTCGAACAGCTCCGTGGCGTACTCCAGCCAGCCCTCGAAGCCCTGGGGGGACTCCGCGAGCGACAGCGTGAGGTCGAACATGGACGTGCCGGTGTGCACGTCCAGGAGCCGGGTCTGGAGCCCCTTCAGGACGGGCGCGTCCACGCGGGCGCCCTGGAGGTTGAACATCACCTGGAACAGCGGCGTGTGCCCCAGCTCGCGAGGAGGCCGGAGCGCCTCCACCACCCGTTCGAAGGGCACATCCTGGTGCGCGTACGCGCCCAGCGCCGTCTCCCGCACGCGGCCCAGGAGCTCCCGGAACGAAGGAGCGCCGGACAGTCGCGTGCGCAGGACCAGCGAGTTGACGAAGAGGCCGACGAGCCCCTGGAACTCCGCGCGCTGACGGCCCGCGATGGCCGTGCCCACGCTGATGTCGTCCTGGCCCGCGCGGCGGGCGAGCACGGTCTGGAAGGCCGCGAGCAGGACCATGAACGGGGTGACGCCTTCACTCTCCGCCAGCCTCCGGACGGAGTTCGCGAGGTCGGCGTCCAGCACCACCGGGACCCGAGCGCCCGAGGACCCACGCCGCGAGGGACGCGGCCGGTCCGTGGCCAGCTCCAGCAGTTGGGGAGCACCGGCGAGCTGCGTCCGCCAGTAGTCCAGCCGCGACTCCAGCGCGGCGCCATCCAGCGTGTCCCGTTGCCAGTCGGCGGCGTCGGCGTAGTCCAGGGGCAGGGCGGGCAGGGGCGACGGGCGGCCCTCACGCAGCGCCGAGTAGAGGGCGGAGACCTCGCGTACCAGCACCGCCATGGACGTGGCGTCCGACACGGCGTGGTGCATGACGAGCACCAGCACATGGGTCCGCGCATCCAGCGCGAGGAGCGTGGCGCGCACCAGCGGTCCGCGCTCAAGGTCGAACGGGCGGCGGGCCTCTTCGTGAGCCAGGCGGAGCGCCTCGGCCTCGCGGGTGTCTGCGGGCAGGGACTCCAGTGACACGCGCGCCAGCGGCAGGGACGCGTCCGCCGCGATGACCTGCCGGGGCTGCCCCGGAGCCTCGCGGAAGGAGGTCCGCAGTCCTTCATGCCGGGCCGCGAGGGCCACGAGGCTGCCCTCCAGCGCGGCCACATCCAGCTCGCCGTCCAGGCGAACGGCGGCGGGCAGGTTGTAGGACACGTCGCCGGGGGCGTACCGGGACAGGAAGAACAACCGGGCCTGCGACGAGGACGCCTCGCGGTCGCCGCCCACGTTCTTGCGGCTGGGCGCGAGGCCCGCCGAGTCACGGAGGGAGGCCAGCCTGTGCGCCAGGGACGTGATGCTCGGCCCCTGGAGCAACCACTCCATGGGCACCGTCAGCCCGGTGCCCGTGCCCACTTCATGCGCCAGCTCCACGGCGCCCAGCGAGTCCAGCCCGTAGCGAGTCACCGGAGCATCAACGTCGATGTCCTCACGGAGCATGCGCACGTGTCGGGCCACGATGTCGCGCAGCCACTCGACCAGGGCCTCTGAGTCCGGCTTCTCAGGCAGGGCCACTTCCGCTTTCGGTCCAGCATCAACCGAGGAAATTGCTGGAGCAGAGGGCAGGGGAGCATCGGCCTGTGATGGGCGTGCAGCAGAGGAGTTGGAACCCTCAGCCCGCCATGCAGTCACCTCCTGCAACGTCCCCGCGAGGAAGGCCGCGCGGCACGCATGCCGCTGCACCTTGCCACTGGACGTCTTCGGCAGACTCCCCGGCTCAATCAGCACCACCGCGTGCGCCTGCACCTCGTGCGACTCCGCCAACCTCTGACGGATGGTGCCCACCGCCGTGTCCGCCGCCGCCAGCTGCTCTCGCAGCCCACCCAACCGCCGCACGTCGATTTCCTGCACGACAACGGCGCGCTCCTCGCCCCCCACCTCCACCGAGAACACCGCGCCGCCTCCGGGCCTCAGCGCCGGGTGCGCCCCCTCCACCGTCGCCTCCAGGTCCTGCGGGTAGTGGTTGCGCCCGCGCAGGATGATGAGGTCCTTGCGTCGCCCCGTGACGTACAGCTCCCCCTCCGGCCGCAGGAACCCCAAGTCACCGGTGCGCAGGTACGGCCCGCCGTCCTCACGCGCGATGCGCGCATGGAACGTCTCGCGCGTCGCTTCCTCTCGGCCCCAGTACCCCTGGGCCACGCTCGGCCCCGTCACCCAGATTTCGCCCACCTCCCCAGGCCCACGCCGCTCCAGCGTCTCCGGGTCCACGATGGCGATTCGCTGCTCCGCCAGCGTCTGGCCAC
>NZ_RAVX01000038.1:0-31555 GCF_003611605.1 Corallococcus sp. AB011P | reverse complement strand
TCTTCCACGACTTGAAGCGTTTTCGCGCCGCCGCCACCCGTTACGACAAGACGGCGAGCAGCTACCTCGCCGTCCTGCATGTCGCCTCCATGCTTCTTTGGCTGCGCTAATCAGGGACAGCCCCTAGCGCTGAGGCCCGGCTGGCCGGGTGTCCTTCGGGGGGGCGGGCCTGGGCTCGCTCCCCCGGTTTCGTTTTCCCTGCGGCGTCAGGAGCGCTTCGTAGGATGGAGGCTGGAAATCCCGCGTGAACCACCCGCTCGCCAGCCTCATCAGACCTCTCAAGTACGCGTGTCAGCGTGACTTCGCCCAGCTCGGGACCGTGCGGGATCTGCGCACGCTGATGGAGCGCACCCTGGAGTCGGCCGGGGGCGTGGACGCGCGCGCCCTGGAGGACTTGAGGGCGGCGCTGCCGCACGTGGATCCGCCCGCGCCGCCGGAGCACCGCAAGGCCGCGCTGCGCCAGGTGCTGGGTGCGCTGAAGCTCAGCGGCGTGGTGCTGCCGGAGGAGCTGGAGCGGGTGGTCGTCACAGGGGAGATCAACGCCGTGGCGGCGAGCTTTCCCCGGTCGCCGGAGCGTGCGCACGTGCTGGAAGGGGAGCTGAACCCCGCGCCGTCGCGCCGCCGGTTGACGCCGCCGCCGGGGACGCTGGAGGCGCGTGGCAACACCGTGCCGCCATGGCGTTCGCAGGACCCCGTGCCGCCGGTGGGCGGTGCCGTTCCGGCGGCAACGCCTGCGCCCGCATCCCGGCAGCAGGCCCGTTCGCCTTCGCCCGGAGCGGGTCCCCAAGGCGGGAATGCAGGCCCGGTGAAGGGCGAGCCGGTGCCTTACGGCGCGCGCATGGCGGCATCCCGGGGCGCCTCGACAGGCCCCGCGCAAGGCGACGCCCAGCCTTACGGTGCGCGCATGGCCGCGGCCCGGAACGCAGCCGTTCCCGCGGGTGCGCCGGCCCGTGCTCCGGGCGCGAAGCCCAATGCGAGCACCGACCCTCGCAAGGGCGCTCCGCCAGCGGACCGCGCTCCCACGGAGAAGGCCCGGAAGAAGAAGGCCAAGGCGGTGGGCGCGGAGGCGTCCCGCTCCGAGGCGAAGCTGCTGTCCATCGCGCCGCGCACGGGCCCGCTGTCCGCGCCGCTCAAGACGCTGGGCAAGCGCCTGGGGCCGCGCCTTGTCGCCGTGCTCGACAAGAAGGGCCTGCGCCGCACCGGCGACATCCTGTTCCTGTTGCCACGCTGTTACGAGGACCGCCGCAAGCTGCGCACCATCGCGGAGCTCATCCCCGGCGAGCGCGGCGTGACGGTGGGCACCGTGAAGACGGCGGACTTCGTCCCGGGGCGTGGCGGCAAGCGCATGTTCCGCGCCGTCGTGGGGGACCGCTCCGGCAGCATCGCCGCCACCTATTTCAACGCCGGGCCGTGGCTCAAGAGCCGCTTCTCCGTGGGCAAGCAGCTGGTGCTCTCCGGCGAGGTGCGCGCCTCCATGAACGGCCGGGAGATGGCCCACCCGGAGCTGGAGCCCGCCGAGGACCTGGAGAACACGACCTCCGTCCACTTCCACCGCATCGTCCCCGTCTACCCGGGCTTCGAGCGCGGCGAGCAGCGCTCCTTCCGCGAGCTGGCCTCGCGCATCAGCGAGCAGCACGCGCACCACCTGGAAGAGCCGCTGCCCGCGGACCTGCGCCGCCGCTACCACCTGATGGGCCTGCCGGACGCGCTGCGCTTCATCCACTTCCCGCCCGACGACGCGGACCTGGAGGCGCTGGACGCGCACCAGAGCCCCGCGCACCGCCGGCTCGCGTTCGACGAGCTGTTCTTCCTCCAGCTGGGCATGGCCCTCAAGCGCCAGGGCGTCAAGGCGGAGGAGGGCATCGCCTTCAATGTCGCCCCGGAGCGGCTGGACAAGGCGCGCGCCGCGCTGCCCTTCCAGCTCACCGGGGCGCAGGCGCGCGTGGTGGGGGACCTCTCCCGGGACATGGCGCGCCCGGAGCCCATGAACCGGCTGGTGCAGGGCGACGTGGGCAGCGGCAAGACGGCCGTGGCGCTCGTGGCCGGCATGGTGGCGCTCCAGGACGGCTACCAGGTGGCGGTGATGGCCCCCACTGAAATCCTGGCCGAACAGCACGAGCGCACCTTCCGCCGCATCCTGGAGCCGCTGGGCTACCGCGTGGGGCTCATCAGCGCGGCGGGCACCGCGAAGCACAAGCGCGAGGTGCGCGAGTCCGTGGCGAAGGGCGACATCCACCTCGCCGTGGGCACGCACGCGCTGCTGGAGGGCGGCGTGTCCTTCCAGAAGCTGGGGCTGGTGGTCATCGACGAGCAGCACCGCTTCGGCGTGCTCCAGCGCCACACGCTCATGAGCAAGGGGCTCACGCCGGACGTGCTGGTGATGACCGCCACGCCCATCCCGCGCACGCTCGCGATGACGCTCTACGGCGACCTGGACGTGTCCATCATCGACCAGCTCCCGCCGGGCCGCACGCCCATCACCACGCGCGTCTTCAACAACGAGCAGCGCGCGCGCGTCTACGAAGCGGTGGGCGCGGAGCTGGCCAAGGGCCACCAGGCCTACATCGTCTATCCGCTGGTGGAGGAGTCGGAGAAGCTGGACCTGGAGGACGCCACCCAGGGCGCGACGAAGCTTCAAGTGGTGTTCCCCAACGCCAGCGTGGGCCTGCTGCACGGGCGCATGAAGCCGGAGGAGAAGGACGCCGTGATGGAGGCCTTCCGCGACAAGCGCATCCAGCTGCTTGTCTGCACCACGGTGGTGGAGGTGGGCGTGGACGTGCCCAACGCGTCCGTGATGGTGGTGGAGGCCGCGGAGCGCTTCGGCCTGTCGCAGCTGCACCAGCTGCGCGGGCGCGTGGGCCGTGGCGCCGCGGCCAGCTACTGCTTCCTGGTCGCGGGCGCCGCGCGCTCCTGGGAGTCCACCGAGCGGCTGGGCGTGATGGAGCGCAGCAGCGACGGCTTCGTCATCGCGGAGAAGGACCTGGAGATCCGCGGCCCCGGCGAGTTCCTGGGCACGCGGCAGAGCGGCCTCCCGGAGCTGGCCGTGGCGAACCTCGTGCGCGACGGCGACCTGTTGTCGCTCGCCCAGGTGGAAGCGCGGCGCATCACGGACGCCGACCCCCAGCTCCAGAAGCCGGACCACCAGGGGCTCGTGAAGGCGCTGGAGGAGCGCTGGGAGGGCCGGCTCGCGCTTGCCCGGGTGGGGTAGGCCCGAGGAGGCCTGCGCCGGCCCCCTGGATTGCCCCGGACTGTCGTCGTGCTTACTTTTCCTGCTGGAGGACCACGGGGGACGGACGCGATGGGAGACTGGGGCCGAGCGGAGTATCTGGCGCGGCAGGGCATCCGGGATCGACGGGTGCTCGCGGCGATCGCCAACCTGAGCCGTGCGGACTTCGTGCCCTTGGGTGCGCGGGACTCGGCCCATCAGGACGTGCCGTTACCCATTGGCCACGGGCAGACCATCAGCCAGCCCTACGTGGTGGCCCTGATGACGGAGGCCCTGCGCCTGCGCGGCTGTGAGCGCGTGCTCGAGATCGGCACCGGCTCCGGCTACCAGACGGCGGTGCTCGCGATGCTGGCCCGCGAGGTCTTCACGGTGGAGATCGTCCGCGAGCTGGCCCGGCCCGCCCGGCGGCTGCTCCACCGGCTGGGCTTCACCAACGTGTTCTACCGGGAGGGGGACGGCTCCCAGGGTTGGGCCAAGGTCGCGCCCTTCGACGCCATCATCGCCACCGCCGCGCCGGCGGAGGTCCCCCGGGAGCTCCTGCGCCAGCTGAGGCCCGGGGGGCGGATGGTCATCCCCGTGGGCTCCGTGAACGAGACGCAGGAGCTGCTGCGCATCCGCCGGGGACAGCCGGGGATGCTGCCCCGGGTGGAGCACCTGCTGCCGGTGCGCTTCGTCCCCATGGTGGGCCTGGGCTCCTCCGCCCCGGGCTGAGCGGGTGCGACAGGCCGCGCGCCTGCATGCCCACTCCCCGCGTCCCGGGGTCGCGTTGCCGAGCGGAGAGGGGACCGGTAACGTCCCGCCCATGATCATCTGCCCGGTCTGCGACCACGTGCAGTCGGAAGGCGAAGAGTGCGAAGGCTGTGGCAAGCGCTTCCCCGGCCTCATGAACATCCCCGCGCCTGTCGTGGCCCCGTTGCCGGAGCTGGAGCTGACGCACCACGCGGGGGGCCGCGTGCCGGTGGACGCGCCCGTGCTGCCGGAGCTGGACCTGACGCGGCTGCGCTCGGGGCCGGACCTGCCGGCGATGGTCGTTCCCGACCTGGAGTTGACCCGTTCGGGCGCCACGGGCGACGTGCCCGTCGCGCAGATGATGGACCTGGACACGGGCCGAGCGCAGGACGACGGCGTGCGCACCGCCGCCCCGGTGGGCGCGGTGACGTGCCGCTACTGCCGCCATGTCCAGGCGGAGGGCCTCTTGTGTGACGGCTGCGGCATGCGGCTGCCCCGGACCCGGGTGGCTGCGCCCGTGACGGCGAAGCGCGGGGGCGCGGACGACGGCGAGCGCGTGCCCTGTCCCTCCTGCCACGTGCCGGCCTGGCCGGGCCGCGCGTGCGTGGCGTGCGGCACGAAGGTGGAGGCGTGACGGCCCCGGCGCTGAAGGCGGGCTACGCGTGCAGCGAGGGTTGCGGCTTCACCGCCTCGCTGTGGGACGTCGTCTACCGCTGCCCGCGCTGTGAAGGACTGCTGGAGGTGGCCCACGACGAGGCCGCCCTGCGCGCCATCCCCGCGGCGGAGTGGAAGCGCCGCTTCGAGTCCCGCTTCGCGACGTCCCGGCTGCCGGACGGCTCTGGCGTCTGGGGCAAGCGCGAGTGGGCGCTGCCCGAGCTGCCGGTGGAGGACATCGTCTCGCTGGGAGAAGGGCGCGTGCCGCTCAAGCCGCTGCCTCGCATGGCGGCGGAGCTGGGGCTGGGCTCGCTGATGTTGAAGGAGTGCGGCGTCTCCCCGACGGGCAGCTTCAAGGACTGGGGGATGACGGTCCTGGTGTCCGCGGTGAAGCACCTGCGCTCGCGCGGCACGCCCATCCGCGCGGTGGCGTGCGCGTCCACGGGCGACACGTCCGCGGCGCTGTCCGCGTACGCCGCGGCGGCGGGCATCCCGGCGGTGGTGTTCCTGCCGAAGAACAAGGTGTCGCTCGCGCAGCTGGTGCAGCCCATCGCCAACGGGGCGCGCGTGCTGTCGCTGGACACGGACTTCGACGGCTGCATGAAGCTGGTGCAGGCGGTGACGGCGGACACGGGGCTGTACCTGGCGAACTCGATGAACTCGCTGCGCATCGAGGGCCAGAAGATGATCGCCATCGAGCTGTGCCAGGACCTGGGCTGGGAGCCGCCGGATTGGATCGTCATCCCGGGCGGTAACCTGGGCAACGCGAGCGCCCTGGGCCGGGGCCTGGACCTGCTCTTCAACCTGGGGCTCATCACCCGCCGGCCGCGCATCGCGGTGGCACAGTCGCAGCGGGCCAACCCCCTGGCGCGCGCCTTCCGGGGCGGCTTCCAGGAGCTGGTGCCCATGCAGGCGGGAGCGACGCTCGCGTCCGCCATCCAGATTGGCAACCCGGTGTCCTTCCGCCGCGCGGTGCGGATGCTGCGCGCGTTCGACGGCGTGGTGGAGGAGGCGACGGAGTCGGAGCTGGCGAACGCCGCGGCCCGGGCGGACCGCGAGGGCACCTTCGCCTGTCCGCAGACGGGCGTCGCGCTGGCGGCGGTGGAGAAGCTGGCCGCGTCGGGCGTGATGGCCAGGGGCTCCAGCGTCGCGGTGGTGGCCACCGCGCACGGGCTGAAGTTCGCGGACTTCAAGGTGGGCTACCACCGGGAGACGCTGAGCGACGTGAAGGCCGCGCACGCGAACCCGCCGGTGGAGCTGCCCGCGGACCTGTCCGCCGTGCGCGAGGCCCTGAAGGACCTGGGCTGAAGCCTCGCGCGCGTCCCGGGTCGCGCTACTCCACCTCGAGCGGCAGGCGCGACTCGATGGTGAGGCCGAAGCCGGAGAGGCCCCGGTAGGTCATGTCCGTGTTGGACATCACGCGCAGGGTGCTCACGCCCAGGTCGGTGAGGATCTGGCAGCCCATGCCCACGTCGCGGGACTCGTTGGCCGCGCGGCTGACGGACGCGTTGCTGCCGTCGCCCGCGCGCTTGTGGTGGATGCCGAAGTCGTTGCCGTGCATGCCGGGCAGGTAGACGATGACGCCCGTGCCCTCGCGCGCCACGGTCTCCATCGCGCGGTCCAGCAGCAGGTTGCACTTGCAGTCCGGTGACCCGAACACGTCGCCCATGGCGCAGGCGCCGTGCAGGCGCACCAGCGGGGCGGGCTGGGTCTTCGACGGGTCGCCCTTCACCAGGACGAGCGACTTCGCGCCGTCGGGCGTCCACGTGTAGGTGAGGGCGGTGAACTCACCGTGGCGGGTGCGCACGACGCTCTGGCCGGACTCACGGCGGACCAGGCGGTCCTTGCGGCTGCGGTACTCGATGAGGTCCGCGATGGTGACGAGCTTGAGGTCGTGCTCGCGCGCGAACTGCTTCAGGTCCGGCATGCGCTGCATGGTGCCGTCGTCCTTCACCAGCTCGCAGAGGATGCCGGAGGGCTGCAGGCCGGCGAGCCGCGCCAGGTCCACGGCCGCTTCGGTGTGGCCCGCGCGGCGCAGCACGCCGCCTTCGCGGTAGCGCAGCGGGAAGATGTGGCCGGGGCGCAGGAAGTCATCCGCGGTGCTGTTCGGGTCGGCGAGCGCGCGGATGGTCTTCGTGCGGTCGCTGGCGGAGACGCCGGTGGTGGTGCCGTGGCGGAAGTCCACGGAGACGGTGAAGGCGGTGCGGTGGGACTCGGTGTTCTCCGCCACCATCTGGGGCAGGCGCAGCGAGTCCAGCCGCTCGGCGAGCATGGGCTGGCAGATGATGCCGCTGGTGTGGCGGACCATGAACGCCAGCATCTCGGGGGTGGCGAGCTCGGCGGCCATGATGAGGTCGCCTTCGTTCTCGCGGTCCTCGTCGTCGGCGACGATGACGCACTTGCCAGCCTGGATGTCGCGGATGGCCTCCTCGATGGTGTTCAACTCGGAGTCACGGCTCATGTCGGGGGAACTCATCCTGCTGACGACGTGGAGAGGCATGGTTCGCGGCATGTAACGCGAGGGGGGTGGGGTGGCAAGCCATGCCCGGGGACCGAGCGTGCGTCCGTTCAATGGCTGGGATGAGCGCAAGCTGGGACTGCGCGTCCGTGTAGGTGGGTGCTGGCCGGCGTGCGACTCGACGGGCTGGGGCGCGTGATGTAGGGTGCTCGGCTCCGTGAGCGCAGACATCCAGGACAAGCGGGCCCGGTTCGACCAGTTGCAGGAGAGCCTGTCGACCCGGCAGAGCACCACCCATTTCACCCACGCGGGTGTGTCCATCATCGCCTTCATGTTGATTTCAGGGGCGGCGGGGAAGCTGTTCTACGACTCGTTGCGCACGCCGTTCCTGGCCTGGGGTGCCACGCTCCTGTCGCTGGGGCTGCTGGTGTACGGCTTCCTCAGCTACCGCAAGGGTCGCGCGGTGCTGACGGAGGAGTTGCAGCGGTACGAGGCGTTGCTCGCGCTGCGCCGCGAGCTGCACCTGGACAACCCCGCGGCGCTCCTTCCCCGGTGAGCGCCGCCAGGAAGGTCGCCCTGCCGGGGCGATTCATCGTGTTGGAGGGCCTGGACGGCGCGGGCACCACCACGCAGACGGAGCGGCTGGCGTCCGCGCTGAGGGCGGACGGGCACGCGGTGGTGACGACGCGCGAGCCGTCCGACGGTCCGGTGGGAACGATGCTGCGCCAGGCGCTCACGGGCCGCCTGGGCTTGCCGCACGGCCGGGGGCCGTTGGCGCAGGAGACGTTGGCGCTGCTGTTCGCGGCGGACCGGACGGATCACCTGCACGCGAGGGTGTTGCCGGCGCTGGAGGCGGGCAAGGTGGTGCTGTGCGACCGCTACGTGCTGTCCTCGCTGGCGTACCAGGGCGCGAGCCTGCCCATGGCGTGGGTGGACACGGTGAACGCGCACGCGGTGTCGCCGGACCTGACGTTGTTCGTGGGCGTGGATCCCAAGGTCGCGGCGAAGCGCCGGGCCGTGCGCGGAGGCCCCGCGGAGCTGTTCGAAGCGGACGAGGCCCAGCGGCGGATCGCGAAGCAGTACCTCAAGGCCATCACGCTGCGAGCGAAGCGCGAGCGCATCGTGCACGTCGACGGAGAGCTGTCCGTGGAGGCCGTGACGGACGCGTGCCTCAAGGAAGTGCGGCGGTTGTTCGCGCGCAAGCGCTGAGCCCCGGCTGTCGAGGGTGGGGTGCTCCCGCGACGCGGAAGCCGCGGACGAGCGTCCACAACAGCTCCAGCACGGAGCTGTCGAAAGAGGCCGGTCCAGGACGTTGACCGCCGTCCTGCGGCTGTCAGGGCTCAGGTGGGCGTAGCGCATCATCATTTCGATGGTCGCGTGCCCACCACCAGGTGGATGGTGTTCGCCTCCGGGCACCTCTTGGCGATGTCCTGGATGGCTTCGGCAAACGCCGGACTCTTTGGCGTGGCTCATGGTGCTTGCGCGTCTTCGCACCGCTGGTGCGCTCCGGGCAGTGCTGCCGCGCTCCGAATACCATCGACGTCTGCGAGAGCTGGCATCCTCCGGGCGGACGAGCCTTGACCCCTTGCATCGCGCTTGATTGAAGGGACGCGACCATGATGCGTCTCCGAGGTTGCATCGCAATTCTGCTCTTTCTCTCGGCCTGCGCTACGTCGGCGCCGACCCGAAATGAGCGAACGGTGCGGAACCCGAGGCTCGCCAACCTCCAGCGAGCAGCGAAGCTGCCGTGGACTGACGGAGGACAGTGCGTCGTCCGAGAGGCTTCCCAGCCTTGGCCCGTGCTGGTGGAGAAGTGCTACCGGACCCTCGAGCATGACCGAATCGAGTTCCACGACACCACGGGAAGATGCGCGGTCGCCTCAGCGGATGCCGCAGCCGTGGGACTCGGGTTCTGTGTGCTGGCGGCTCCTGAGATTGCAGTGGGAGCCGTGATCGTGCTTGGCGTGGTGGTTGGTGGTCGGCGTCGCCATCAAAGAAGCGATGGATGCGTATGAACTTCGCCACGCCTACCCCGAAGAAGCAGGGACCTCACGAGGAACGAAGGTGGCGTCCCGGGAAGCTGAAGTGCAACGCAAGCCCAAGCTGAAGCCCGAGCCAGCGGGGCAGGACTGGCTTCCCCCGGTGCCGCCCGAGTCACCGGATCGCGAGCGCCATTCCGAGTGCAGGCCCATCCCGGTGCGACATTTGGGCGGCAACGATCCACACAACGAATGCGCTGACAGGATTCCCAACAACAGCTTCCCCGGCTGGGATGTGCTCGTCAATGGAAGAACTTCGACGGATTGGTGCTCGCCACTCGCACGCTGTGGGATGTCAAGACGGATGACTTTGAGAAGCAGCCGCCACGCTCTCAACGGTTCTGTGTCAGAATGAAACTGCCTGAACTGCGGCGCGAAGCCAAGCTCGCAAGGGACTGCGGGTACAACTTCACCATTGGAGTGCGAAGCGCCGCGCATAAAGCGGTGCTGTTCGACGAAGATCCCACCCTGAAAGTTGTTGTCATGGATTGGTGTTGAGATGACGGCCGCTCATAGAACCCTCATCATTATCGCCCACGCGCCTGCGCTCAAGGACAACGACGAACGCCCGACCGCGGTTGTCCAGGCAATGGAGCGTGCGCTGCCTGGCTTGCGCTTGGGGTGGACGATGTCGGAAAAGGCAGACCTTATCGCATTGCCTCAACGTGACGAATGGGTCGCGGCCAATACGACAAACGGAGGTTTTCCGTTCCTCTGCAACGATGATGATAACCAGCCCGTGACGGTTGCCGGACTGGAAAACCCGAACGGTCTTGCCGCAGCGGGGCCGCCGCATTTTGAAATCCATGCGGACCTGCGACTAGACGCAGTCGGCATCGCGGGAGCTGTCGACGTGCTTGCAGGGATAGCGGAGGGCGCGCGCGCGGTATGGGGGCATGCGTCGCCGAGCGGTTATGGTGGGATCGTGGCGCAACAGTTCCTCCATCCCGGCGATGAGCTGCACGTTCCGCCCCACGGGCTGCCGGCGCTCAAGCTCCCATGGGACAGGTCCACGCCTGAAGTTCCGCACTTTCTCGGGTGGCTGAACTACTGGTCTTCCGCTGCCGCACGGGCCATCGGGTTCCCAGACCTGGCTCGTGACGCGGACCTGCTTTCACGAGCGCGGCGCACGGCATCTGGCGGGTGGGTCGTGCAACTCACCGACGCGCCGCTCGATCTGGATAACCCCGCTCATCTGGACTCGCTCCTGCGGGCCTATGAGCGCTTCCCGGAGGTCGGCGGGCGTGCAGCACCTTGACCCGGTTCAGGGGCCCGGCACGCCGCTCCGGCTGTAGGAAAGAGCCCCGCTGCGCGGGTGTCTGCGATGGGTGCCAGCCCTCACGGCCCGGAGGGCTGGCGCCATGCTGCACGTATGTCGCATGTCCCTGCGGAATGGCTTGGGATGGCGCGGGACAACAGGGCATGAGGCGGGATTTCGAATCCGAGTCGCTCTGAGCGTTTGCGAGGCAAGGGCGCGACTCTGCTGGGAGTTTCGCACCGCCCGGTGCGGGCTCCACCCTACCGCCGCGCCGGAGAAAGCATTGTCTACGCGGTCTCCAACACGAGCCGCTGGCTGACCTCCCTGCACACGGCTTGCGCCTGCTGCACGGTGTCCGCGTAGGCGAGCACATAGCCCGCGCGGTCCTCGGACTTCAGGGCCTGTCGGATGGTGCCTCCCAGCTCCACCGCCAGTGAGATGTCCACCACGCCCGGCAGCCGCTTCAGCGCCAGCGCGCCGTGGATGCGCTTGAGCTTGCCGGGGGGCGGGGTGAAGTACTGGATGGCCGCGCCGCCCCGAGGCACTGGATCCGCCTCCAGGGGCTTCAGTGTCCCCATGGCCCACTGGAGCGTCATGTCCAGCAGGTCATGCCCGGTGCTCAGCCGGACCAGGTCCCACAGGCGGTCGCCACCCAGCCGCGTGTGCGTCTCCACGATGCGCGGGCCGCGCGCCGTGTACTTCAGCTCCGTGTGCGAAGGGCCGTCCTTCAGCCCGAGCACGTCCAGGAAGCTCCGGATGAAGTCGCGCACCTCGCGGTCCCGCTCGGGGCTCATCGGCGCGGGGACCTGGTGCGCGACCTCCAGGAACGCGCTGCCGTTGGGGTCCGTGCTCTTCGTCTCCTCGTTGATGCCCAGGATGACGTGGCGCCCCGCGAAAGAGAAACACTCCACGGAGTACTCGGGGCCGTCCAGGTACTCCTCGGCGATCCACGACGCGCGGCCGTTCAGCACGCCGTCCAGATCCGCGGCGGCGCGCACGAGCCGCACGTCGATGCTGCCCACGCCGTCCACGGGCTTCAGGATGAACGGATAGCCCTGGCGCTCGCCGAACGCGACGGCTTCCTCCTGCGTCTTCACCGGCGCCCACTGCACGGGTGAGAACCCGCCGGAGTCGAGCACCCGCCGCATGGCCGGCTTGTCGCGCGTCTTCTCCGCCAGCTCCAGCGGCGTCCCGGGCAGTCCCAGTGCCTGGTTGATGCGCGCGCAGGTGATGAGCGCTTCTTCCGCGACGGTGATGGCGCTCACGAACGGAGTCACCGCGTGCGCGGCCTTCAGCATGGGGATGAGCGCCGGGTCGTCGTAGCTCATGAGCAGGACCCGGTCGGACTGCCGATTCACGTGGTCATCGGACAGGCCCGGCTGCTGGATGATCAACGGCCGCAGGCCCAGCTGCCACGCCCGCTCCGTGATGAACTGCCTCGCGCCCAGAAGGATGAGGTTCGCCGCCATGGTTCATGCACTCCTTGCAGTGACGTCCTCCGCGCGGCCCCGCGCGTGACGGATGAAGGCCTGGCGTCCTTCCTCGGAGACGACGAACGCCCACCCCAGCTTGCCTCCACTGGTGATGTTCACCACCTTCGAAGTGCGGCTGCCGCGCACCAGGAAGCCAGTGGGCTTGCCGCCATAGGAGTAGAAGCCCAGCACCAGCCGGTACTCCGCCGGGGCTGAGTCACCTGCCGCGCGCAGCCGGACGGTCTCCGCTTCCACGACACGCTGGCAGATCCACCGCTCGATGCCCGGCTCGCGCAGCTTCTGCTCCAGCACGTCCGCGGGCCAGTCCGTCCCCATCAGCACGCCGCTGCCGCCGTAGGAGCTGCTGTCGTCGATCTTGAACACCAGCCCGGTCTTGTCGCGCAGCGCGTCCGCCAGGTTCTCCTCCGACAAGGAGAAGGCATGCGGCAGGTACCTCTGGATGGCGGCCATCTCCTCGTCGCTGAACAGCGCGTGGTGGCCCGGTTCGCACATCAGCGCGAGGAACCGCTTGCTCATCCGCAGCTCCGGCTCGAAACCGTTGGTGAGCACCGCGCCGCTCGCCCAGAGCTTCTCCAGGAACACGAAGCCGTCGGTCACCTCTTCGTAGGTGAACATGCGGTGGATGAGCGTGCGCTCGGCCTCCTCACGCGTCAGCCACGCCTCCGGGTAGCGGACCTCATCGAGGATGTGGACCGGTACGTCCGGGTTCAGTTCCTCCAGGTACCGCTTCAGGTACTCCTGACGCGGATACCCCAGCTGCGAGTGACCGGTGGAGTCGAGGATCACCACCCGGCGCAGGTCCCGCTTGCGGCACGCCTCCGCGTACAGCACGGCGAGGTCCCTCAGCGGGCTGTTCATCAACCCGGTCATGGGAAAGCCCAGCGCTTCCGTGGCAGCGCGGGAACCCTCGAAGGCCTCGCCTCCGCCCACGCCGGGGAAGATGTTGAACTCGCAGAAGAAGTAGCCCTGCCGCGTCGGCACGACGTCCATCCGGCCAATCGTCGCGTCGCCGTGACGCAGGTTGTCCCAGTGGATGAAGTCCACGAGCCGTCGCGGCATCCGCAGCAGGTCCAGCAGGCCTTCCCGCGAGCGCGTGTCGATGAGGTGGTCAATGAGCTTCAGCTGCGCGGAGAGCAGGTGGCGGCACGCACGGCTCAGCTCCTGGAACTCCGCCTCGCTGAAGAGGAGCGGGTGCGCGAACTGGCTCTTCTCGTACATGGGAGAGTCCAGGTCGTGGATGGCGGCGATCGTGCTCGCGTGCGCCTTTGCATCACGCTCGGGCGACCATCCTTCCTCCAGGGCGGCGAGGAACGCTTCGTTGAATGCACCGATCATGGGTGGGCCTCAGGGGCGTCCGGCGTCGCCGACACCGAACAGCGCGTTCATCTTCTGGAGGGAGAAGGCCTTGTAGACGACGGGTTCGTACTTCGCGGGCGTGTCCTTGCAGAACTTGGGGAAGCACTCGATGAGCGCGTCGTCGTTGGCGAGCTTGAAGAACGCCAGGGATTGACGCTCGCCCCCGGACAGGACGACCCGGTGTGGCGTGGACACGTATTCGTCATTGGACCAGCGGGCCATCAAGTCGCCGATGTTGACGATGAGGTGATCCCTCCGCTCCAACGTGGGCGTGATCCATGAGCCCCCGCGCTCCTTCACCTGGATGCCGGGGCCCGTCTGCGCCAGGACCGTCAACAGCGTCCCGTCCGTGTGCTCGCCCATGCCCTGGTCGTTGACCAACTCCGGGTTGAGCCGCGGGTAGAGCAGGGAGCGCAGCGAGTCGGTGGACGCGGAGGTCTTCTTCGCGAAGAAGTCCCGAGGCAGGTCCAGCGCGATGCTGAACAGCTCCGTGAGCCGGGCCGTCAGCGCCTCGCACTCCCGGAAGTACGCCTTGAGCGCCGCGCGCAGCCGCTGGCCTTCCGCTTCCTCGCTGAACGGCAGGCTCGCGCTGTCGTCCTCGATGAGCCGGCCCACGCTGAACTTCTCCACGTAGTCGCTGGGGAGCCCCTTGCGGCCCATGTACGCGTAGGCGTTCTCCTCCAGCATGCCGCTGTAGCCGTAGGGCGTGTAGTCGTCCGCGGCCATGGTGAAGCCGGACTTCAACCGGCACTGGTTCTTCGCCTCGAGCGGCAGGCGGAAGAACGCCCGCGAGAGGCCATAGGCGTCCTCGAAGACCGCTGGCGAGATGCCGTGACCGCTCAGGGTGAAGAAGCCCACCTGCTTGCAGGCCCGGTCGATCTCGAACGCCGCACGGCGCTCGGCTTCGGACCCTGGCGTCGCGGACGTCAAATCGATTCGGGGCAACTCCTTCATCATGTGCTCCTCCAGGTTCAATGACTCAGCTCCCGCTCGCGCAGCACATGCGCGACCGTGAGGACGTCCAGGAAGGCGTGTCCCGTCGAGCTGAAGATGGTGCGGCTCGAGCGCAGGGGACCGCTGTCCCTCCGCACGAGCTGCCCCAGGGTGATTGCGTTGGCGTGCACCGGCCCGGCTTCCGCGAGCGCGGTGGCCAGGTCCTCGACGATCACCGTCGACGTGCGCAGCAGTTCGAGCGGCACCTCCCGGGCCTCCACGGTGTGGCCGCCCATGCAGTTGATGTGCACGCTGGGGGAGAGGCCCTCGAAGCTCCCCAGCGGCGTCTTCGACGACGTCGCGGTGCCAATCACGTCCGCGCCCCGAATGGCCTCGTCGAGCGACGCACATGCGACGACGTGCACCACTTCGCCCAGGGATGCGCGAAGCTCCGCGGCGAACGCGCCGCACCGGGCCGGGTTCCTCGCCCAGAGTCGCACCTCCTGGATGGGTCGGACCGCGCGGACCGCCAGCACCTGCTGCCGGGCCTGCGCCCCGGTGCCGGCCACCGCCAGCGTCCGGGCATCCGTGCGCGCGCAGAGATCCGTGACGAGCGCGGACACTGCGGCGCACTTGATCTCCGTCACCGCCGCGCCATCGAGCAGCGCGAGCAGTTCTCCCGTGCGCGTGGAGAACGCCGCCACCACGCCGTTCATGGTGGGCCGCGGATCCGTGGCGGACCGCTCGAAGAGGGTCGCCACCTTGTTGATGTAGAGTCCCAGGTGCTCCGACACGGCCGGCATCGACACGAACGCGGCGTGCCGGGAAGAGGAGGGGACCGCGACGCGCAGCGGGACCTGCATGCGCTCATGCAGGCCCTCCGTGAGCGCCGCCTCCAGCTCGCGCACGAGCCGGGGCAGGTTCCCGTGCGCGGTGACGACATCGTGTGAAAGGAAGGCAGCCATCGCGCGCTCCCCGCCTACAGCGTCGCGAGGACTTCCTTCAGGTGGCCGATGAACGCCTGGACCTGTTCCGTGGGCAGGTCGCCGCGCAGCATCAGCCGGATGCCCGCCTTGCCCACGGGCACGATGGGGAAGAAGACCGCGGAGCAGTAGAAGCCTCGCTTGTAGAGCTCGCGCGAGAGCTTCACGGCCTTGTCCTGTTCGCCCACCTCCACGACCTTGATGTGCAGGCCGTCACCGCGCTGCTCGGTCTGGATGTGCTCGTCGAACAGGGCGATGTTCCGGCGGAGCTGCTCCTGCCGCTTCGCCAGCTCCGGGCTCCGGTGCACCTGGATGCTTCCCATGGAGGTGCCGATGGCCGCCGTCCGCAGGCTCTGGGACCAGCCCATGGGGCCCGTCCGGTAGAGGAAGTCGTAGTGCTTGCGGGAGCCGAGCATCGCGATGCCGCCCGTGCTGCCGAACGCCTTGGCGATGGAGGCGATGATCAGCGTGCGGTCATTCATCTCGCGCAGCCGCGAGCGGATGTAGCCCGCGCCGTTCTTCCCCTGCGTGGAGAGCGAGTGCGAGTCGTCGAGGTAGAGGAAGAGGCCGTACTTCTCCTGGAGCGTGAGCAGCGCCTGGAGGTCCGTCGCTCCGCCCGTGGAGTAGACGCCGTCGCACACGTACGCCACGCGCGGATACTTCCGGCAGACGTCCTCCAGGTAGTTCATGTCGTTGTGCGGGCAGTTCAGCACCCGCGTCTCGTCCGCGACGATGGGCTTCACGAACGCCATGGAGAAGTGCGCGAACTTGTCGAACACCATCACCAGGGGCTCGCTGTCCGTCAGGTGGCCCGACCCGAGCACCGGCAGGATGGCCGCCGTGAGCGCGCTGGAGGTGACGGCGGGCAGCACCGGCCCACCGAAGAGGTCCGCGAGCTGCTCCTCCAGCTCCTCCATCAGGCCCAGCCGGATGCGGAACTCCGCCATCGACAGGCCGGTGATGCCCTCGCGCCTCAGCGCGTCGATGCCGCCCTGGATGACGTCCGGGTGGCTGTTGAGCCCCAGGTAGGAGCAGGAGCACAGGTTGGCGAACTCGTGCCCGGTGTCCACCTCGCGCAGGCGGTTCTGGCCGTCCACCGCCTCCACGCGGATGTTGAGCATGTTCGACTCCCGGGCCACGGCCCAGGCGCTCTCGCTCGCGGGGATCATCTTCTGGTTGTTGCGGTGCAGGTGGGGACCCATCACCGCGTCGCCGGGCGTCGTCACTTCCGCGCTCCTGTCTTGTCGATCACGAACTGGCCGATGCGCTGGAGCGCCTCGCGGCCGCTGGTAAGGCGCTGGAAGTGCAGGTGCCAGACGTGGACCATGTCGGGCCACTCCTCGAACGTGACGTCCACGCCCTGGGCCTGGGCCTTCTTCGCCATCGCCTGCGAGTCGCTGAAGAGCAGCTCCCGCTCGCCCACCTGGATGAGCAGGGGAGGGAAGCCGGTGAGGTCCGCGTGGATGGGTGAAATCGTCGGCTGCCGCGCGTCCTGTCCGTTGAGGTAGTGCCGGGCGACCTCCTCCACCACCTTGCGCTGGACGAGCGCGTCCGCCTTCTCGCGCGACGTGTAGCTGTCGCCGTGGATGCCCAGGTCGAACCACGACGAGATGCACACCAGGGCGCCCGCGAGCGGAAGCCCCTGGGCCCGTGCGTTGACCTGCATGGAGACCACCAGGCCGCCGCCCGCGGAGTCCCCGGCGATGGAGATGTGGCCGGGCTTGAACCCACGCTCCAGCAGCCAGCGATACGCGCTGGTCGCGTCGTCCAACGCGGCCGGGTAGGGGTGCTCCGGTGCCCGGCGGTAGTCGAGCTGGAGCACCCGGCAGCGAGCCTGCCGCGCCATCTCCGCGGCCATGTGCCCATGGCTCACGAGCGAGCCGAAGACGAACCCGCCGCCGTGCAGGAAGAGGACGGCGCGGTCCTGATCGCACTCCGGCGGCGTGAGCCACTGGGCACGGATGCCGTTCACGCTGACGGGCTCCACCCCGATGTCCGAGGCGACGGGCAGCCCGAGCGAATCGTAGTGGACCCGCGCCGCCTCATAGCCGTCCGGCCAGGGCCGCGCGTCCAGGTACGCGAGCAGGTCCTTCATCTCCGCCGCGTTGCGCTCCGCGTGCTGTCGCGAGGTCATGCCCGCACCTCGATGATGTTCGGGTACGGGTTGAGCTCGCCGCTGACGAAGCGGGTGATGTTGGCGTCGTCCTTGTGGTTCGTCGCCTTCTCTAGCGACAGGCCGTAGTAGTCGTACCAGCGCCGGAGGTCGTCGGTGCCCGCGACCTGGTACTCGACGTGCCGGATGGGGCGCTTCGCGGCCTTGCTCGTGTCGGTGAGGGACGGCTGGGTGGCCGCGTGGGCGAGCCCGCCCACCACCTCGTTGTGGAGGACGATCATCACGATGTCGTTCTCCAGGTCGAGCTTCAGCGCGAACGAGTAGTCGCGCAGGATCTCCTCGGAGAACTCCGCCTTCACGGCGACGTTGTAGTTGTTGGGGATGTTCTCGATGAGCGAGCGCGGGTCCAGGCCCTTGTCCTGGCAGAACCGGCGCGTGTCGCAGATCATCGGCATGCCGCCGCTGATGTTCTGGTTGGGGCCGTAGAGGTTCGCGATGAACGGCGTCGCCGAGTCGAAGTGGACGCACTTCGTGGTGACGAACTCGCGGCTCTCCGTGTGGTCGCTGTTGGGCGTGAAGTTCCGGTTCTTGTTGAAGCCGTCCACGTCCATCTTGGCCACGCGGTCGTAGGAGATGGGCGTGGGGCTGTAGCGGGCCAGGTCGAAGCGCGGTGCGATCGCCCGGAAGATGCCCTCCAGATAGTCGCGGGCCAGCGCGGCGCCGGACTCGGTGTGGAGGTCCAGCCCGCGCTCCGCGAGCAGCTTGTTCACGCCGAACACCACCGCGAACCCGTTCTTCTTCTCCACGGCCTCCACCACGGCGTCGAGCAGCGCGCCGGCCGGAGCCGCCGAGCGGCCTTCACCCAGGTCCGCCGGGAAGGTGGAGACATTGATGAACGATTCCTTGAGACGGCTCGGGTCGAGTCTTTTCATGGGCTGTCCAGGGGATGAGGGGGATGGAGCGGCAGCCAATGGATGGATGGATGGGCCGCGATGTCTGTCTTGATATACTGATGCGAAAGACTGGCGTCAACCCGCCCTGGATTTTGCCGTTGACAGTGTTTGTGGATGGGGCGCGCAGCTTGAAATCATATCAGCCGCTCTTGGGCTCTGGAACGACGCTCCCCGGCGGGCGGGCGCGTCCTCTCGATGAAACCCCTTGAATACGTCAGGTAGGATCGCGCTGGCGCCTTCGTGTGTTGGCAGGGATGTGTGTGATTCAGCTGGTCGTGGACGCATTCGAATCATGGCCTTACATTGATTTGCAATGCGGAAAGGAAGCCTGGATGGGATCGCGCCGGTGGCGATCTCTGGTTTTGCGTTTGTGTTGCCTGGCGCTCGCACTCTCGATGAGCTGGCGGAGGTGCTTCACGGAGGGAAGACGACGTATGGCCAGTGGCCGGAGGAGCGCATTCCCCGGGCCCTGTATCTGGATCCTTCAGCGGCCGTGGGCGCGGCTCGGACCTCCACGCTGCTGGGAGGCTTCGTTGAGGACGCCTCTCAGCAGCGGTGGGTAGTGGAGACGGCGCACCGGGCCCTGGCTTCGGCGGGACTGGCTCCTGGCTCGCTGGGTGGGCAGCCCGTCCCGGTGTTCCTCGCGCACTCACGCGGTGGCGGCCACGGGCTCTACGACGCCGCGGTGCTGGCCGTGGCGGGTCAGCTCCAGCCGTATCTCGTGCACGGCGCGCATCCGAATGAGTTCTCCCATCACGAGCTGGCGGACCTCACCCGGAAGGTGCGCCAGTCGCTCCGGGACTCGTTCGGGCCGGACTTCGTGGAGGACCCGAGGGAGCGCGCCACGCATCGGCTCGCGAGCGCCATCGCGGAGGAGCTGGGCACCACGGAGAAGGCGCTGCTCGTGGACGGGAACTGCACCGGCGGTCTGGCCGCGATCGAACTGGCGGCGAGGGAACTCGCGAAGGGGGCGCCGTGGGCCATCGCGGGCGCGCTGTCCTACGTCGACACGGTGAACCAGGTCCTCTATTCGAACTCACGCCTCCTGTCGTCCGAGGGCTGCTTCCCGTTCGCCCAGAAGGGGAACGGCACGGTCATCTCCGACGGAGTGGTGCTGCTGGTGCTCACGAGCCTGGAGCGGGCGACGCAGGAACGGCTCCCCATCCACGGGGTGATCCGCGGCGTCGGCGGGGCGAACGACGGAGCGGCCGAGGCGTACATGCTGGTCCCGAATCCGCGAGGCCACGGGCTGGCAGTGGGGCGTGCGCTCGACCAGGCAGGCGTGGAGCCCAGGGAGCTGGGGGTGATCCTCGCGCACGGCACGGGGACGCGGGCCGGTGACGCCGTGGAGGCGAAGGTCTTTGATCGCGCACTGAAGGCGCACGGTGAGGAGGCCCAACCCGCGTCGCCGGTGCCCGTGATGTCGATCAAGGGGAACCTGGGGCATGCGAAGGAGGCTTCAGGGCTGGCGAACCTGGTCGCGCTGCTCGCCCTGTTCGAGTCCGGAGCCATTCCGGGACCGGTGCATGGGGACACGCCCCGGAGCCTGCTCGAACCCGGAGGGCTCATCGAGGTCGAGAAGACCGCCCGGCCGTGGCCCGCGGGTGAGCAGCCGCGCATGGGCGGCGTCAGCGCCATCGCGAGCGGAGGCCAGAACTACCACGCGGTGGTGGAGGACCGGCCTTCCCCCAAGCGAGCCCAGGCGTTGCTGCGAGACACGCGGAGGTGCCCCGCGAGGAGCGACGAACCCATCGCCATCGTTGGGATGGCCGGTGCGTTCGCGGACGCTCCCGACCTTGCCACGCTGTGGACGAACCTGCTCCACGGCCGCCGAGCCTTCCGGAGGTTGCCGTTCGGACTCGGGGCGCCGCTGGACCTGGACGCGTCCCGCTTCACGGACAACGCAAGCCAGTACGACGAACGACCGGCCGACATCCTCCGGCATGATCCGCTCCACTACCTGCTGGTGGACCTGGCGCGAAGCGCGGCATCGAAGGTCTCCATCGAACGGGGAAGCAACATCCCGGTGGTCGTCTCCGCGGAGCACTGCAGCGAGTACGGACTGCTCCAGGTCGCCGCTGCGCGTCTGCCGGAGATAGAGGAGCACCTCCAGCGCGTGTTGCGCGAGACGGGCAAGGACGCCAAGGGCGTGGCCCGGACCGTGCGCGCGGCGATGAAGCGCCTGTCGAGTGACCTGCCGGAGCTGTGGGCCGGCAGCCTGTTCAACCTGTCGCCGAGCTTCATGGCAGCGAGGATTGCCCGCGCGTTCGATCTGACCGGACCCACCTGCGCCATCGAAGCCGGAGGTGCGGCGTCGTCCATGGGCGGCCTGGACGTCGCATGCGGCCGGTTGTCGTCGCGTGAAGCGGACGCGGTGTTCTGGGCGACCGCGGACATGCGACTCGGGGTCACGCGCATGGCCGACGAGGGCGCGATGGGACTTCTGTCCCAGCGTGACACGCCGACGGTGTTCGATGCGGCCTCCGACGGCTACCTGCCTGGAGAAGGCGCCACGGTGTGCCTGCTGCGACGCTTGTCGGATGCGCGCGAGCGAGGGGATCCGGTGCTCGGGATCATCCGCGCGGTCGGGAGCGCGTTCGGAACGCCCGAGGACCACGGACTCGTCTCCGAGCCCGCGATGAGCCTGGCCATCCGGCGCGCCTGGTCACGGTGTGATGTGTCGGCGGACGCGCTCGCCTTCGTGGAGTGCTTTGGCAGTGGGCATCCCGCAAGCGACCGCGCGGAGCTCTCGGCCCTGGGACGGACGCTCGGTACCGCGCGAGCCAGGCCGCTTCCCCTGGGAGCCGTCATGCCGAACATCGGCCACACCGGTGCGGCCGCTGGAGCCGCGAGCCTGATGAAGGCGCTGTTCACGCTGGCCGCGAAGCGGGTGCCGGCGACCCTCGGAGTGACGACCCCGCTCGTCGGCGCGGCCGACAACCTTCGCGTCCCCACGGAGCAGCAAGAGCTGAAGGAGGCGCGCTTCGCGGGCGTCAACGCCGCAGGAAGCGGAGGCACCCACTACCACGTCGTGCTCGAAGCCGGTCCCGACCTCCAGGCCCCATGCATCAACGACAGGGACGCTGCGTGAGCCCATCAAGAGACGGTGCTTCCCACTCAGGGCTCGAAACGGTTCATGGGGAGCCGGCCGTGAACGGTGAGCCCCTTGATGCACTGGAGGCGGTCCTGGCTCGGCTGGCCATGGAGCTCCATGCACGGATCCCGATGACGAAGTTCCTCGGGATCCACTTCGAGTCGTTCGAGCCCGGACGCATCGTGCTCGCTGCGCCGCTGGGGCCGTCGCTCAATCACCGGGGCACGGCCTTCGGTCCTGGGGTGTTCACCGCCGCTGGGCTTGCTCCCTGGTTGTTGCTCGTGCGGGCGGGGTGGGCGGAGCGGCTCGCCGTGCAGATCCTCCTTCGCCGCTGTGAGTTCGCCATCCACCGGCCCATCGCCTGCGACTACCGGGCCCGCTGTGACACGTTGCCCGCGCTGGAAGCCGACACGCTTCGTCAGGGAGGCAAGGTGCGGCTCACGGCAACGTCCCAGGTCTTCATCGACGAGGGCGAGCCCGCCGCGACCTACACGGCGCACTTCACGTTGCTGGGCCAGCCTGCTTCCTCCGGCGCGGGGGAGGGGGACCTGGCGTTGCCCTTTCCGGAGGCGTGGCGGACGTGATCTACCGAAAGCTGGGCGGCATCGACGTGTCGGTCTTCGCCTTGGGGGCGGCCAACTTCGGAGGCATCGGGAGTTCCCGAAAGCTGCTGGGCCAGGGGGAAACTGAAGCCGAAGCGCAGGCGCTCCTGGATCGCGCGGTGGCGCTGGGGATCAACCTCATCGACACGGCGGGCACCTACGCGGACGGAGCCAGCGAGGCCATCATCGGCGCGTGGCTGGCATCACGCGGCGCCGCGATGCGGGACCGGGTGCTCATCTCGTCCAAGGTGGGCCTTCGTGGCGGGCTCGGGCGGACGCACGTGTTCGCGGAGGTGGACCGGTCGCTCGCACGGCTCCGCGTCGACACGCTCGACTTCTACCTGGCGCATGTGCCGGACCCCGCCACGCCGTGGGACGACGTCCTGGACACCTTCCAGTCCCTGGTGAGGGCGGGCAAGGTCCGTCGCTTCGGCCTGTCGAACGTGACCGCGAGCGACCTCTGGCGCTGTTCCGCTCCGCGCTCTGGAGGCCCGGTGGGGTTCGGCTGGGTCCAGAACCGCTTCAACCTGCTCGAACAGGATGACGCACACAACGGCGTGCTGGAGTCCTGCGCGAAGCTGGGGCTCCAGTACACGCCCTATTCACCACTGGCGGGCGGCCTGCTGAGCGGCAGGTACGCCATCGCGGGTGACATTCCGGAGGGCACGCGCATCGGACAGCGCAGGGACCTCTACGCGAAGGCGTGGACCCCGGAGAACGCGGCCCGCGTCGAACAGCTCAAGGCGAAGGCCGCCGCCCACGCGCTGTCACCGTCGGGCCTGGCCACCTGGTGGCTGGTGCACTGTCCCTTCGTGACGTCGATCCTCGTCGGCGCGCGCAGCCCGGAGCAGCTCGAACAACTGGTGACCGAGGCGTCACGCCTGCCCGCGAACGATGACCTCTGGCGAAGCCTCACGGCCCCTTCCACCCAGGAGTGACGACATGCGAGCGATTGTCTGCGGGACGTGGGGCGGGCCCGAGCAGCTCACCCTCGCGGAGGTCCCTGCGCCCGTCCCAAAGCCCGATGAGGTGAAGATCGACGTGCACGCCTGCAGCGTGAACTTCGCCGACCTCCTCATGATTGGAGGGACCTATCAGACCCGGCCCGCGCTGCCCTTTGTCCCAGGCCTGGAGGCAGCGGGCACCATCGCCAGCGCACCGGAAGGCTCGGGCTTCCAACCCGGTGACCGCGTCGTGGCCATCCTGTGGCACGGGGGCTATGCCGAGCAGGCAGTGGCCTCCGCGAGGGAGACCTTCCTGCTTCCCGCAGGCGTCTCCTTCGATGTCGCCGCGGCGCTGACCAGCGCCTACGTGAGCACTGCCCTGGCGCTGATCCGCGTCGCCCACCTGAAGCCGTCGGAGGTGCTCCTCGTGCTGGGCGCCAGTGGGGGCGTGGGGCTCGCGGCCGTGCAGCTGGGCAAGGCCCTGGGGGCCACCGTCATCGCGGTCGCGAGCACGCAGGACAAGCTCGCCATCGCGCGTGAAGCGGGCGCGGACCACGTCATCAGTCACGCTGACGGAGACTGGAAGGAGCAGGTGCTCGCCGCAGCGGGAGCATCCGGTGTGAGCGTCTGCTTCGATCCAGTCGGTGGCCCGCTCTTCGACCCGGCGCTCTCGACGCTGGGGTGGGGAGGCCGCTACGTCCTCGTGGGCTTCGCGGCGGGACAGGCCCCGAGCATCCCCGCGCATCGCTTGCTCGTGAAGCACCGCGCGGTGCTGGGGTCGTCGCTGCGCTACTTCCGCTACCACGACCCGGCGGCGCTCCGCGAAACCATGGAGCAGCTCTTCGCCTGCTACGCGCAGGGCCGCATCCTCCCGCGCATCACCCTCCGGTTGCCCCTGGAGCGGACCGCCGACGGCCTGCGCACCCTCGCGGAGCGGCGTGCCATCGGCAAGGTCGTGGTCCACGTCCGCGAGGGCCGGGACGCGCCGCCCGGCGCTACGTGAACGAGCGGGGCAGCCCCAGGACGTGCTGGCTGATGTACGACAGGGCCATGTTCCGGCTCACGGGGGCGTTGATGAACAGGCGCACCTCGCGGAACTTGCGCTCCACGTCGTACTCCTCGGCGAAGCCGTAGCCGCCGTAGGTGTCCATGCAGGCGTTGGCGGCCTCCCAGGCGGCTTCGGCGGCCAGGTACTTCGCCATGTTCGCTTCGGCCCCGCAGGGCTGGTGGCTGTCGAAGAGCGTCGCGGCCTGCTCGGTCAGCAGGGACGCGGCCGTGAGCGTCGTGTGCGCCTTCGCGATGGGGAACTGCACGCCCTGATTGGCCCCGATGGGTTTGCCGAACACGACGCGCTCCTGCGCATAGGTGACGGCCTTCTCGATGAACCAGCGGCCATCCCCGATGGCCTCCGACGCGACGAGCACCCGCTCCGCGTTCATGCCATCCAGGATGTACGAGAAGCCCTTGCCCTCTTCGCCGATCAGCCCCTCGACGGGCACTTCGACGTTCTCGAAGAACAGCGCGTTCGTCGCATGGTTGATCATGGTCCGGATGGGCCGGACCTCCAGCCCCTGCGTCCTCCGCAGGTCCAGCAGGAACACGCTCATCCCGTCCGTCTTCTTGCGCACCTCCGCCCGGGGCGTCGTCCGAGCGAGCAGGAGCATCAGGTCGGACTGGAGCACGCGCGAGATGAAGATCTTCTGCCCGTTCACGACGTAGCGGTCCCCGCGCCGGACCGCCGTCGTCTCGATGGCGGTGGTATCCGAGCCCGAGTTCGGCTCCGTCACCGCGAACGCCTGGAGCCGCAGCCGGCCCGCGGCGATCTCCGGCAGATACCGCTGCTTCTGCTCCGCGGAGCCGTGCCGCAAGAGCACGTTCATCACATACATCTGCGCATGACACGCGGACGCGTTCCCGCCGAAGTGGTTGATCTCCCCCAGCACCACGGCCGCTTCGCGCAGGCCCAGCCCCGCGCCGCCGTACTCGGCCGGGATGAGCGCGGCCAGCAGGCCCGCCTCCGTGAGGGCCTTGACGAAGTCGTGAGGGTATTCACGCTCCGCGTCGAGGGTGCGCCAGTACTTGGGAGGGAAGCGGTTGCACAGGGCGCGCACGGACGCGCGGATCGCGTCCCGGGTCTCGGTGGAGTCCATGCGCGAAGGATGTCCGTCCCCTCGTGCTGACTCCAGGACAGGACGGGTCCGCGCCAGCGCAACACGCGAGTCCACCCCCGGGGTCCGTTGGAGTAGAATCCTCGGTTCCATGGAGCGGACCGGCGCGGCGGCGATCATCATTGGCAACGAGGTCCTCACCGCGAAGGTGAAGGACGAGAACGGCCCCCACCTCATCCAGCGGCTGCGGGAGCTGGGCATTCCGCTCGTCTCGGTGGAGACCATCCTGGACGACGTGGACGCCATCGTGGACGCGGTGTCCCGCGCCCGGCGCAAGGCCCGCTACGTCTTCACCAGTGGAGGCATTGGCCCCACCCACGACGACGTCACGGTGCGCGCGGTGGCGCTCGCGCTGGGCCGGCCCGTGGTGCGCCTGCCGGAGATGGTGTCGGCCATCCAGGCCCGCGCGGGCACGTCGCCAGTGACGCCGGAGTCGCTGCGCCTGGCGGACGCCCCCGAGGGCGCGGTGCTCCTGGCCCAGCCGGGCATGTGGTTCCCCGTGCTGACGGTGGGGGACATGTTCCTGTTGCCGGGGGTGCCGCAGCTCTTCCGGATGCAGCTGGAGACGGTGCTCGCACGGCTGCGCGGCACGCCGGTGCACCTGGTCAACCTGTACTTCAACCTGGGCGAGAGCGCCCTGGCCGCCGTGCTGGACCGCGTGGCGCTGGACATGCCCCACGTGGCCATCGGCTCCTATCCGGTGTTCGACGCGGCCATGGACTACCGCGTGAAGGTGACGGTGGAGGCCCCGGAGCGGGCCCACGTGGACGACGCCGTGGGCCGGCTGCTCGCGGGGTTCCCGGCGGACGCGCTGGTCCGCCGGGAGTAGCTCGGGGCTCGGGGGACGACTACAGCGCCAGGCCGATGCGCTGACGCAGACGGAAGAAGTCGTCCGTCAGCAGCCACGACAGCAGGGCCTTCAGGTCCGCGCGCTCGCGCACCGCCTGGAGGATGCCGTCGGTGGTGCCGTCCTGGCGGTTGGCCACGATGTTCGGATCCTCGCGCAGCACCATGGTGAGGCCCACGGACGGGTCGCCGCAGACGAGCAGGCCCGCGCGGTCCGCGGAGAAGCCGAGCGCGTCCACCACCGTCGCGACGTCGATCTTCGACTGCTCGGACAGCGTTTGCGCGGGGCCTTCCGAGGCCTTCATCGCCTTGCGGTTGAAGGCCTTCTTGAGCTGCTTCGTCGTCTCGTCGTTGCGCCGGCCCAGGCCGTTGAACTGCTGCACGTGGACGCGGATGGCGTTGCCGAACAGGTCCACCGTCTCGCCCTGGGACAGCTTGGAGAGGACGGCCGTCTTGTTGAGCAGGCCCAGCACCGCCTTGCCGATGAGGAACTTCTGCTCACGGGCGTTGAAGCGGCGCACCACGTCCTGGCCCACGCACAGGGACAGGGGCTCCGTCGTCTCCGGCTGCAACATGCCGCGCCGGGCGAGGTAGACCTCGAACTCCTCCACGCCGAAGGTCTGCGCCACCGCGCGCACGGCCTTGAACACGGCCGAGTCCGACTTGAGCTTGTCCTGCTTCGGGTTGACGCCGAGCATCTCGAACTGCGGCGGGTACACCTTGCCCAGGTGCTCACCCATGGCGCGCAGCAGGTCCGTCAGCGGGCCGCGCGCGGCCGGGTGCATGAGGACGGTGTCCACGTCCGCGGCGGGCAGCGCTTCCCGCGGCTCCTGCGGCTGCCGTGCGCGGGCCTCCGAGTAGAAGGCCTGCTCCACCTCGTTGGTGGCGCGCATGAAGGTCAGCACCGCGGCGACGGCGAACGCCTTGTCCTGCTGCTTCTGGGCATCCCACAGCCTGAACAGCGCGTGCAGGCTGTCCACGCGAGCGGGGTCCTGGCGCAGGATCTGCCGGTGCTCCTCGATGGCGAGCGGGAAGCTGGCCATATCGCGGCCATACAGGTCCGCCAGCGCGGCGCGGGCCCCGAGGTTCTGCGGGTCCTGCTCCACGAGCTGCCGGTAGATGACGGTGGCGCGAGCCGGCTCCGTCAGAGGACCGGCGTAGAAGCTCGCCACGCGCATGCGCAGGGACACCGCGCGCTTGACGTCCGTGGACGCGGTGGCGGCGGCCTGGGCCTCCAGCATCTGCGCCAGCTCCGGCAGGTTTCGCTGGCGCTCGTAGAGGGCCACCAGCCGGTCCACCAGCGCGGGCTCGCCCGGCGTCAGCTCCAGCGCCTTCTTGTAGAGCGCCGTGGCGGAGGCGACGTCGCCCAGGCCCTCTTCGTGGATGCGCGCCAGCTCCACGGTGAAGCGCGCGCGGGCGTCGTTGGGCAGGTCTTGATCCAACAGCCGCCGCAGGCAGTCCACCGCGCCGCCGAAGTTGCGGCCCTGCGCGTACACCGTAGCCAGCCGCTCCAGCGCCTCCGGGTGGCGGGGCAGGGTGGCCAGCGCCGTCTGGAGGTGCGCCGCCGCGCGGCCCGGGTCGTTGAGGTGCTGCTGGTAGAGCGCGCCCAGCGTCAGGTGGTGCTGCGCGAGCACGCGAGGATCACCGCCCTGCTGCACGCGCTGGCCGAGCATCTGCGCGGCCTCCGCGTACTGCTGCGCCTCCAGGAGGAGCAGGCCGCGAGTCTCCAGCGCGTCGGGGAAGCCGGGCCGGGCCGCCAGGGCCTTCTCCAGCACCGCGAGCGCGCGAGCCCGGTCACCCAGGGCCACGTTGTGCAGGCGGGCTGCGGTGACGTACGCCGCAGCGGCGGCCTCCGCGTCGCGCTGCGCGAGCCGGGCCTCCGCGCGCCGCTCGTGCAGGGCCGCGAGGTCGGAGGAACCGCCGCGCTGCGCGAGCAGCTCCTCCAGGCCGGTGGCCGCGCCCGGGTGCAGCGGGTCGCGCTCCAGCGCCAGGCGGTAGAGGGCCGCGGCGCCGTCCGGGTCGTTGAGCTTCTGGGCCGCGAGCTTCGCGGCGGCGACGAAGCCCTCGATGGCGCTCTTGGTGTCGCGGCTCGCGCGGGCCTCGGTCTCCATCATGGCGCGCGCGGTGGTGAAGTCGCTCCGGCGCAGGGCCACGCGGCGGGCGCCCTGGAGCGCGGGGAGGCACTGCGCCTGGAGCTCCAGGGCCTGCCGGTACAGCGCGGCGGCCTGCTCCTGGTCGGGGTTCTTCTCCGCCAGCTCGGCGGCGCGCAGCAGCAGCTCCAGCGCCTCCGTGGCGTCGGTGGTGACAGCCAGCCGCATGCCGTACATGCGCGACAGGGCGGCGGTGTCACCGCTCTGGCGCAGCACGCGCTCTAGTCCGAAGGCGAGGCGCGCGTCAGAGGGGTCCGCGTCGAAGGCGCGCTGGTAGACCTCCAGGGTGCGCTCGGAGGGCGGGCCCTTCTCCTGATCCGCGGCGGCCAGGATGCGCAGGGCGCTGGACAGGCGCGTGTCGGTGACGCGCTCGGCGATGCGGGCGCGCAGCTCCGCGCGGCGGACGCGGTCCGACACGCGGATGCGCTCCAGCAGCATGAGGGCGGTGAGGTTGCCGGCCTCCAGGCCCAGCACGGACTCGCAGCACTGCGCGGCGCGGGACGGCTCCTGGAAGCGGTCCAGGTACAGCCGCGCGAGCTTGAGGTACGCGGTCACCTTGGCCGCGGGCGTCTGGCCCACCTGCGTCTCGCGGTCGAGGATGGACACCAGCTCCTTCACGTTGTCCTGAGCGACGTACAGGCGCTCCAGCGCGCGCAGCGTGGCGGCGTGGCCCGGCGTGAGGCGCAGCACTTCCTGGTAGCCCTCGATGGCCAGCTCGGGCCGGCCCAGCTGGTCCTCCCAGATGGCGGCGGCCTGGTAGAGCGCGTTGGCGCGCTCCAGTGGATCCGTGCGGTTGGCGGCGTCCGCGCGCAGCACCTCCACCAGGCTCTCCCACGCCTCGTGGGCCCGGTGGATGCGGGCGAGCGCGCGCAGCGCCGGGAAGTAGCTGGGCGCCAGCATCAGCGCCTCCTGGTACGACGCCAGCGCCTCGTTCTCCTGCTTGAGGCGGTGCTCGTACAGCTCGCCGATCTTGTAGATGAGCGCGGCGGCCGCGTCGGTGGAGGGAGAGATCTCCGCCTCCGCGCGGTACATGTCGATGAGCTTCTCCCAGCGGCCGTCCTGCGCGTACAGCCGGCCCAGGGCCTTGAGCGCGGGCAGGTACGAGGGCGACAGGGCGAGCACGCGCTCATACGCGGTGATGGCGCCCACGCGGTCCTTCAGGTGCTCGTCGAGGATCTCCGCGTTGCGGTGGAGCAGCGACAGCACCTGCTTGGTGTCACCGGCGAAGGACGCCTCCAGGTCGTTGGTCTCCAGCAGCTCGCGGAAGCGTCCGGCGCGCTCGTAGAGGCGGGCCAGGTTGCGCAGCGTGGGCAGGTGATCCGACGCCAGGTCGAGGATGCGCTTCATGCACTCGATGGCGTGGTCCAGGTCACCGAGGCGGTCCTCGTAGATGACCGCCATCTTGTTGAGCGTGGTGATGACCTGATCGCGGTCGGACGTCTGGAGCAGGTCCTGCTCGAACATCGACACCAGCTCGGCGAAGCGCCCCTGGCGCTCGTAGAGGCGGGTGAGGGCCTTCTGCGCGGGGAGGTAGCCCGGCTGGAGCTGGAGGCACGCGTTGTAGCGAGCAATGGCGTCCTCCTGGCGGCCCAGGCGCTCTTCCAAAATCTCAGCCGCCTTGTACATGCGAGCGGCCTTGCCCTTGGCGTCCTCGGCGGCGGTGACCTCCGCGTCGAAGACGGCGACGAGCCCTTCCCAGTTCTGCATCCGGTACGACAGCTTGCCCAGGCCCGCGAGCGCGGCGGCATGGCTGGGGATGCGGGCGAGGATGGCCTGGTAGCGGGCGGCGGCCTCCTGGTCGCGCTTGAGGTCGTCCTCGTACAGCGCGGCGAGGCGCAGGTTGATGGCGACGAGCTCGCTCTCGTCGTTGATGGAGCCCACCCACGCGAGCAGCACGTCGGCCAGCTCCTCGAAGCGGCCTTGCGTCTCGTAGATGCCGGCGAGCGCGCTCAACACGAGCGGCTCATGAGGGCTCACGCGGCGAGCGGCGAGCAGCGCGGACAGGGCGTCGTCCTTGCGGCCCAGGCGGTCATGGACCTTGGCGATGTGGAGGTACGCGGGAGCGCCCTGGGAGCCCTGGCCCTCGGCCTCGGAGAAGAGGGCGGAGAGGAGCTCGTCGGTGCGGCCTTCGCGCTCGGCGACGCGCTTGATGGCGGCCTGGAGCAGCGGGTCGGAGCGGTCGAGTGCGAAGGCCTCACGGAACGCAGCGGCGGCGGCGTCCTTCTGCTTGAGTCGCTCCTCCAGGAGCATGCCCGCGGAGGTGAGGTAGTGGGCGCGAAGGGACGGAGGGACGACGGCGGTGGCGAGCAGCCGGTAGATCTCCACCAGCGCGCCCGCGTCGTTGCGCGCGGCGTAGACGGACTCGAGCTGGGTGAGGAGGGTGACGTCGGTGGGCTTGCGGTCCAGGGCCTGGCGCAGGGCATCCGCGGCGTCGTTGTCGCGGGACAGGCGCTCCTCGAGGATCTGCCCCTTCTCGAAGAGGAGGGCCGCCTGCTGGCGAGGATCCTCGGAGGCGGTGAGCTCCGCGTCGATGAGCTGCACGACCATCTGCCAGTTGCCGACGTCGGCGAAAAGGCGGCGAGCGGCGCGGATGTTGGCGAGGAACCGGGGCGCCAGCTTGTAGGCGTTCTGGAACGCGACCGCGGCGTTGCGAGGATTCTTGAGCGGCTCTTCCCAGAGCAGACCGACCTCATGGAACAGGAGGGCAGCGGTCTGCGGCTCGGTGGTGGCGAGCGCCTTGGCCTCGCGCTCCATGGAAGCGATGCGCTCGCGGGCATCGTCCTCGGCGCTGGCCTGGGGGACGGGGGCGGGGAGGGTGCTCACGTTCTGGGCGAGTGTCTGGGCCGCGCCAGCCTCGGGGGCCCCGGGGGGAGGCACCGATGCGGGGGACGAAGGCCGCGTGACGTCATTGCTCTCGCTCATGGAAGCCGGCTCCAGGCACTTTGGAAATGAGAGGGGGAGACTGAACGGGAGTTCGTACCACGCGCTCGGCCGGCCTCTCAACTTCCCGTCTTTCCTGGCGATTTGAGTGCAGGGAGGGCAGGCGGGCGGGCGGTGGGACGGTTCCGGGCAGGGTGTGCGTGGTCCCCTCCCATCGGATTCAACGTAACCGTCCGGCCAGTGACGTGCCGGGAGGCTTGATGACAAACGCGGACCGTGCTCGGCGAGCGCCGCGAGGAGCGAGCTGTTCAGGGACTGGGCTGGAGGGGTGACTCGGGCGGGTCAGCGGCGCGTCGCCGCTTCCACTCGTGAGGTAGCAGCTCACCGATGCGCGAGTGCGGGTGCGTCTGGACGCGCAGCAGGACATCCGCGAGGTAGTCCTCGGGATTGACGCCGTTGGCCTCGCAGGTGGCCACCAGTGCATAGAGGCCAGCGAGGTTTTCCCCCGCGGCCTCGTGGCCGACAAAGAGAAAGTTTTTACGGCCCAGGGCCGCCTTGCGCAGCGCCGATTCCGAGCGGTTGTTGTCGAGGGGCAGGCGCGCGTCGGAGACGAATCGCGTCAGGGCGTCCCACTGCTTCAGCGCGTAGGAAATGGCCTGGCCCAGCGGCCCCTTAG
>NZ_RAVX01000037.1:0-34885 GCF_003611605.1 Corallococcus sp. AB011P | reverse complement strand
CTCGAGCTCGACCCCCTCGGCCACCTTCACCCGCTTCACCTGATGCAACGCGCTGGAGTCGGCAGAAGCCGGGACCGGGACGGACTTCGTCGTCACACAGGCGAACAGCGGCAAGCAGAGGAGGAGGGGTTTTCGCATGGACTGACGCAACTACAGGAATGCGGAGACCACCAGGGAAGCCCATGGGTAACAGCTCGCCGCGCCCCATCTGGACGGGGCGTGGATGAGCCCCCGCCCGGCTTCGATGGGCGCGGTGGTGTCAGTCGGAGCTGGACGGGAGCGTGACGACCCGATGGGGTGGGTTTGCACGCCCCTCGCGATTGAGCATCGCGTGGACCGGGCGCCCGGACAACGACTGCAGGAAGCACTGCCCACAAGCACCGTGAGTGTCCCCTGGGTCGGCCCAGGCTCGCCCTTCCCTCCCCCTGGGCCCTTCTGCGCAGACGCCCGCGGGCGGATTGGCCGGTTAACGGTCAACTAACCGGGTTGAGCTTCGCGGGGGCCGCGGTCGTCAAGGCGAGCCGGTAGCGCGTCTCCAGCTTCGTCATCGCGGCGTGGTACTCCTCGCCGACCGTCTCCAGTCAGAGGCTCAGGCTCGGCACCCGCACCGGCGTAAGGCGGTTTGTGGTGGTCCCGTCGCCGAGCTGCCCGTAGGAGTTATTGCCCCAGGCCCAGACGGTGCCGTCCTGCTTCACGGCCAGCGAGTGGTGGTTGCCAGCGGCGAGGTCCGCGACGCCCGCCAAAGCCGCCACCTGCACGGGCGTGAGGCGCTGGATGGTGGTCCCGTCGCCGAGCTGCCCGTAGGAGTTATTGCCCCAGGCCCAGACGGTGCCGTCCTGCTTCACGGCCAGCGAGTGGTGGTTGCCAGCGGCGAGGTCCGCGACGCCCGCCAAACCCGCCACCTGCACGGGCGTGAGGCGCTGGGTGGTGGTCCCGTCGCCGAGGTGGCCATTGTTGTTGTAGCCCCAGGCCCAGACGGTGCCATCCTGCTTCACGGCCAGCGTGTGGTGGTTGTTAGCGGCGAGGTCCGCGACGCCCGTCAAGCTCGGCACCTGCACGGGCGCGAGGCGCTGGGTGGTGGTCCCGTCGCCGAGCTGGCCATTGCCGTTGATCGCCCAGGCCCAGGCGGTGCCGTTCTGCTTCAAGGCAAGCGAGTGGTAGGTGCCAGCGGCGAGGACTGCGACGCCCGTCAGGCCCGGCACCTGCCCCGGCGTGAGGCGGTGCGTGACGGTCCCGTCGCCGAGCTGGCCTTGGCTGTTGAAGCCCCAGGCCCAGACGGAGCCATCCTGCTTCAAAGCGAGCGAGTGGGAACCGCCCCCTGCGAGGGCTGTGATGCCCGTCAGGCCTGGCACCTGCACGGGCGTGAGGCGCCGGATGGTTGTCCCGTCGCCCAGCTGGCCGTGACCGTTGTGACCCCAGGCCCAGACGGTGCCGTCCTGCTTCAATGCGAGCGAGTGGGAAAGGCCAGCAGCGAGGGCCGCGACGCCCGTCAAGCCCGGCACCTGCACGGGCGTGAGGCGGTCGGTGGTTGTCCCGTCGCCGAGCTGGCCCTCGCCGTTGTTTCCCCAAGCCCAGACGGTGCCGTCCTGCTTCAAGGCCAGCGTGTGGAACTGGCCAGCGGCGAGACGAGCCCCGCTGCTCGCGGCGCAGGTGGCACCGCCCTGGAGGGCGAAGGCGAAGCGGGTGGAGAGGCCGAGGGCGTTGGTGACAGTGGCCGTCACCGAGGCCGTCGCGCCCGAGGGGACGCAGGAGGGCGCCGTCCAGAGGACTTCGCTGGTGGTGGCGGTGCTGGAGGCGGTGCCCAGCGTGCCGGTGCTGGTGGCCCACGAGATGCTGAGGGCACTGCCCTGGGCGTCCTTCGCCTTCACCCGGAAGACGACGGTGCCGCCCGCCGTCGGCACCGTGGCCACCGACTGGGATGTCTCCACTACCTCGGGCGGGAAGCGCCCGGTGGTGGGCGGGCCCACGTGGACGGTGAGCGTCCCCGTCCCCTGCCCCCCGCGGCTGTCCTGCACCGTCGCCGTCAGGGCGCAGGTCCCGCCGGAGGGCTGGGCGGAAGGGGTGTAGCTGGCACTCTGCGAGGTGGCATTCGTCCACGTGCCCACGCACGAGGCCGTCCATTGGTAGCTGAGGCTGTCCCCGTCGTTGTCGCTCGCGGTAGCCGTCACTGCGGTGGACTGGCCCACCGCCACTGAGGACGGCAGGGCTGTCACTGTGGCCACCTGTGGCCAGGTGTTGACGGTGACATTCACCGCCGCGCTCCCGGTGCCGGTGCTCACCGTGACGGTGACGCTCAGGGAGGTGCTGGCGCCCTTGGAATCCGTCACCTTCAGCGTCAGCACTACCGGGCCGGCGGAGGCCGGTGCCGTCCAGGCCGTGGAGAGGCTGGAGGCGGCGCTGAAGCTGCCCGTGCTGGCCGTCCAGGCGTAGGTGAGGGTGTCGCCCGCGTTGGCGTCTTGCGCGGTGGCCTGCAGGGCCACCACGCCGCCCGGGGCCACCGTGCCGGGGCTGGCCACCAGCGAAAGAATCCGCGGAGCCACGTTCTCAAAGGGCGCCGGCGCATTCACCTCCTGGAGCAGCAGCGTCACCGCCGTCGTCTGTCCGGCCTGGATGGCGACGGGCGTCACCTGGCCGGCGTAGCGCACGGTGTTGGAGGCATCGAAGGCCTGGGCGCTGAAGGTGCGGCCGGTGCCGGCGGGCAACTGCCCCAGCACCCCACCCCACTGCCCACCCGTCTTCACCAGCGCGTCGGTGCGCGTCGTCATGCCGGTGCCCGACACCGTGAGTTCCACCCGCGCCACGTCGCTGGCGCTCAGGGCCTGCGGCAGTGTCACCACCGCCTGCGCGCTGCCTTCCGCCTCCTCCGGCTGTTGCGCCCCACCACAGCCGGCCAACGCCAGCACCAAGCCCAACGCCAGACACGCCAGCCTGCTTCGATTCTCTTTCCTCATGGACTTCTCCCCCGTCTGCAACTGGATGGGCCTCCCCGAATGGCAATCCGCGCCGACGCGGACGAGTGCGGTGCCAGGAGAGGAGCGCAGGACTCTACAAGCAGGGCCCGTGCACCTGCTCCTGAGTCAGGGCCCACGCCACGGTGGTCCGCGCGGACCTCCTTCCTGCGCGGCCTTGCGACTGCGAATGAGTTGCTCGACTGCCGGCCGGTGATGGACGCTGAGGTTATCCATGACAACCACTTCGTGAGGCTTTAGGTAGCAGCCCCTCACGGCCGTAGGTTTCGAAACGGTCGCCGGCAGGGTGCCAAAACGCACGTAGGCCCAGGCCGCCGCAAGCGTCAGGAGCATTGCCGGGACGATGAAGCACACTCCGGCCACCAGCAGCCCGGGCCAGCCGGTACGTTGGTGGCCCAGGTGAATGGCCAGCTCAGTCTGCTCAAGCCGCTTCAGCTCCAGCGACCGCAGAAGGCGTTGGCTTCTGCATAGAGTCAGGAGTGGCCCGTTTGAACCCGGATGGGCAGGCGTGGTGTAGTCCCCGCGCCGTTCCAAATGGCTGACATCCCACCCTGAGAGGTCACAGTGATTCGTTCCGCGAAGAAGGCAGGACAGTTGCTGCTCGCCGTCGCCGCTGGTTTTGTCGTGTCGTTCGGTGCCACCCAGGCATTTGCCACGTCCGAGGCGGCGCCGGCGGCGCCGTATGAGTGCAAAGAGAACTGCGACCGGTCATGCCAGAGTAACGGGTATAGCGGCGGCTCCTGCGCCGGCTGCTGCACTTGCTTCTGCTATATGTAACCGCCCTGCCTGAGTTGAATGCCCCGCGATGGCGTGAAACCCGTCATCCTGGCCTCGGCCTGGAATAAAGACAGCCCGGCCCCGCGTGCGAGGAGCCGGGCCGCGAACAGGGCCGACGGACGAGATTACAACTCGGCGCAGCCGCAGACGGTGGTCGTGGTCTGCTCGAACTCCGTGCAGGACTGGCCCACGGCGTTGAAGCACACGCGGTAACGGTTGTTGCCCTGGGTCTCCGAACCGAGGTACTCGAAATAGCAGGGGCCATTGTCGCAGACGCGGGTCCGGCAGCCGGCAAAATTACACGAGGACAGCTCGCCACAGGCAGCGTACGCGGACCAGTTGCCACAGGCGCCGTAGCCAGCATTCACGCAGCTGTTGGTGTTCGTGGGCTGGCAGGCCGCGGCGAGCGCCTGGAGCATCGCTTCGTCCGGCTTCGGCGTCTCTGCCAGCAGCGCATTGACCTGCTCCGGGGTGTAGCGCTGCGCCTCGGCGGAGTCCTCCATTCCCGGGCCCTCCGTTCCAACGGGACCGCACCCCACCACCAACCCCGTGATGACGAGTCCAACCCACAATCCGAAGTGCTTCATTTTTGCCTCCAAGGAGCTCCAGCCGCGCGGAGCACGGATGCCAGCCCAATCGCCCCCCATGGGTCTTCGGGCCAGTGCTGCCGGTGCATGGCGACTCCCCCTTTCGGAGCACGCACCGTCACTCACGGAGGTGAGCCCGCGCGGTGGAAATTGATGCAAGGGAATCCGCTGCCCACCGTAAGTGCCCTCGGTGGAGTCATGCCAGGGTTCCGGATACGCCGACGGCTCCTGCGCCGGCTGCTGCACTGGCGTTTGCTATATTTTGCAGCCCTGGCTGAACAAGGACCTCATGTCTCCCACACGCCCGGGGCGCTCCGGAGTGCTTCGGCGAGTGACTCCCGCGCCCGCCGGAGGGCCGCGTCCGCGCGCCGGGTGGCGGCGGACAGCAGCCACACCGGTGGGCCGCCCGGGAGCTCCTTCTCCAGCACCAGGCGCGGGTCCCCTTCTGCGAGCAGCGCCGGGAGCACGCTCCTCCCCAAGCCCGCGACGCAGGCATCCCTGATGCCGAGCAGCGTGTCGCACTCCACGAGGGACTCCGCGTCCTCGGGGACAGCCTTCCACCAGCGCATGGAGGATCGGGTGCGCAGGTTCCCTGATGGCAGGACCCAGGCCGCCGTGTCCTGATTGGCTGCCCGCGCCCGGAACACTCCGAGCCGCAGCTTCCCCAGTTGCTGTCCCCGCAGCGCACCGCCCGGCGTGTGACTCGGCCGCAAGGCCAGATCCGTCACCCCGGGTTCCAGCGCCAGCTCGCTCTCGGAGATGCGCACCTGGACCCGCTGCGTGAAGCCGCACGTGCGCAGCGCGCCGAACAGCAGTGACGCCAGCACTTCGTTCGTGGTGATGACGAGCCGGCCTGCGCGCGCCCGGCGCTGCTCCTCGATGAGTGCCCCCACATCCAGGGCGTGGGGGTGCATGCGGCCCGCGCGCTCGGCGATGGCGAGGCCGAGCGGCGTCGGGCGCAGCGTCGCCCCACGCAGGAAGAGCGGCACCCCGAGCGCGCGCTCGAGGGCGTCCACCCGTCGCGAGATGGACGAGTGGCGCAGCGAGAGCTCGCGCGCCGCGCCCACGACGCTCCCCGTGCGCACCAGCGCCTCCACCGTCTGCAGGTCGTCCCAGGCGATGTGCATGAACGCACATGCTGTGCGCGTCCGCGGGCGTCGTCAACGCAGGGGGCTGGGGCTATCTCTCGGGGCGTGGCAGTGCGGTGACGCCACCCGGAGATGGCCATGAAGACCCCCAGGAACGAGAACGAGACGCCCCCTGACGTGCAGGCGCTGTGCGACCCCGAGACTGGGACGTGCGCGCTCCCCGGCGCGGCGCAGAAGAGCGCCGGGTCGAGCGCCGAGGGGCCCGTGGGAGAGGTGCTCTATGTGGGGGACCCGATGTGCTCCTGGTGCTGGGGAGGCTCGCCCGGCCTCCGCCAGTTGGAGGCGGAGGCAAACCGAAGGGGCATCCCCTTCCGCGTCCTGGTGGGCGGGCTCCGTGCGGGAGGCGGGGATCCCTGGAACGAGCGGTTCAAAGGCTTCCTGCGCCACCACTGGGAAGAGATTGCCGCGCGCACCGGACAGCCGTTCTCCACCCGGTTCCTCGACCGGGCGGAGTTCAACTACGACACCGAGCCTGCGTGCCGCGCGTTCCTCGTCATGCGCGGGATGCTCAAGGAAATGCCGGGACCGGAGACGCGCGCGTACGACGTGTTTGCCTCCATCCAGCGGAAGTTCTACGCCGATGGGGAGGACCCGACCGTGGCGTCCTTCTACGAGAGCGTTTGCGCCGCGCACGGACTCGACTTCAAGGTGTTCCTGAGCCGGTTCGACCATGCGGACGCGAAGCGGGCGACGGCGAACGAGTTCCAGGAGGTCAGGGCCCTGGGCGTGAGCGGGTTCCCCACCGTGCTCTTCCGTGGCAGCGCCGGCCTTGAAGTGCTCGCGAGCGGCTTCGCGGCCGGACCGCGCATGGTCGAGGCGCTTGCTCGGGCGACGAAGCCGGTAAGGGGCGAGGCGTGAAGCTCGGTCGCCGTGCGATGGTGCGCGGCGGCGCCCAGCTGTTGGGGTTCGCGGCGCTCGGCTCTGGATTGACGTCGCGGCCTGACCTTCCAGGGAGACTGGCTGGGGTTCATTGGGGCCTGTCCCCTGCCCGGCGCTGTGGCACCATCCACCGCGATTCCGGTTCATCACGAGGCTCCCGCAGCGCATGGACTCAACGCATTCCGGCGACGTCACTCGAGGCTCGCTCGGCGAGGTCGCGCGGGTCTTCCTCCGGCTGGGGCTGACCGCGTTCGGGGGCCCTGCTGCTCACATCGCGATGATGGAAGACGAAGTCGTGCGCCGGAGGGCCTGGCTGCCCCGTGAGGAGTTCCTCGACCTGCTGGGCGCCACGAACCTCATCCCCGGCCCCAACTCCACCGAGCTGGCCATCCACCTGGGCCACCGGCGTGCTGGTTGGCCCGGGCTGCTCGTGGCCGGCGCGTGCTTCATCGTCCCGGCGATGCTCCTCACGCTCGCGGCGGCGTGGGCCTACGTGCGCTTCGGTACCCTGCCGCAAGCCGGCGCCCTCTTGTACGGCGTCAAACCCGTCATCCTGGCCGTGGTGCTCCAGGCCCTGTGGGGCCTCGGAAAGACGGCCCTCACGACTCGCCCCCGGGCCATCGTGGCAGTCGGCGCGGCCGTGGCGAGCGCGCTTGGGGTCAACGAGCTGCTCATCCTGGCCTTGGCCGGAGGTTCCCTGGCGGCCTGGCTCCACTTGCGGTCGGCACCCGCTCCCACGTCGATGCTCGCGCTGTCGCCGTTGGCCCTGCATGGCGTGACGGCTGTCACCGCCACGGCGTCCGCCCCGTTCAGCCTCGGGGGCTTGTTCCTGTTCTTCCTCAAGGTCGGCAGCGTGCTGTTCGGCAGCGGCTATGTGCTGCTGGCCTTCCTCCGCGCGGACCTCGTCGAGCGCTGGGGCTGGCTCACCGAGGCCCAACTCCTGGACGCGGTGGCCGTGGGCCAGTTCACCCCGGGCCCCGTCTTCACCACCGCGACGTTCATCGGCTATCTCGTGGGCGGCGTGCCCGGCGCGGGGCTCGCGACGCTGGGCATCTTCCTGCCCGCCTTCGTCTTCGTGGCGCTCAGTGGCCCCCTGGTGCCCCGGCTTCGCAGGTCCAGGACCGCGGGCGCGGTGCTCGATGGCGTCAACGCGGCCTCGCTGGCCCTCATGGCCGTGGTGACGTGGCAGCTGGGCCGCGCGGCCCTGGTGGATGGCTGGACGGTGGCTCTCGCCGTGCTCGGCGCGGTGTTGCTGCTCCGCTGGCGGGTCAACTCGGCATGGCTGGTGCTGGGCGGTGCCGCAGTCGGGCTGCTGCGGGCCCTGTGACAAGCCAATGTACCGCCCAAGGGCGCCTGCCAAACGCAAGCGCCCTGCGCCTCGTCAGGGGCTCAGGTCCGGCACCCGCACCGGCGTGACCTGGTGCGCGGCTGTCCCATCCCCGAGCTGGCCATAGGTATTGTCGCCCCAGGCCCAGATGGAGCCGTCCTGCTTCACGGCGAGCGAGTGGGCGTAGCCACCCGCGAGGGCCGCGACGCCCGTCAATCCCTGCGCCTGCACGGGCGTGTGGCGGTTCGTGCCTGTCCCATCCCCGAGTTGGCCATAGCCGTTGTAGCCCCAGGCCCAGACGGTGCCGTCCTGCTTCAAGGCGAGCGAGTGGGAAAGGCCGCTAGCGAGGGCCACGACACCCGTCAATCCCTGCACCTGCACGGGCGTGTGGCGGTTCGTGCCTGTCCCGTCGCTGAGCTCGCCATTGAAGTTGTAGCCCCAGGCCCAGACGGTGCCGTCCTGCTTCAAGGCGAGCGAGTGGTCGACGCCAACAGCGATGGCCGCGACGCCCGTCATGCCCTGCACCTGCACCTGCACCGGCGTGTGGCGATCTGTCGTCGTCCCATCCCCGAGTTGGCCGAAGCCGTTGTAGCCCCAGGCCCAGACGGTGCCATCCTGCTTCAGCGCCAGAGAGTGGTCGCGGCCAGCGGCAATGGCTGCGACGCCCGTCAGGCCTGGCACCTGCACGGGCGTGAGGTGGCTCGTGGTTGTCCCATCCCCGAACTGGCCACTGCCGTTGTTCCCCCAGGCCCAGACGGTGCCGTCCTGTTTCAATGCGAGCGAGTGGTAGAGGCAACCAGCGACGGCCGTGACGCCCGTCAGGCCCGGCACCTGCACGGGCGTATGGCGCTCCGTCCTCGTCCCGTCGCCGAGCTGGCCCTGGTCGTTGCGTCCCCAGGCCCAGACGGTGCCGTCCTGCTTCACGGCGAGCGAGTAGTAGAAGCCACCAGCGAGAGCCGCGACGCCCGTCAAGCTCGGCACCTGCACGGGCGTGAGGTGGCTCGTGGTTGTCCCATCCCCGAACTGGCCACTGCCGTTGTTCCCCCAGGCCCAGACGGTGCCGTCCTGCTTCACGGCGAGAGTATGGTGGCCCGCCGCCAGATGAACTCCGGGGTTTGAAGCGCAGGCCGAGCCACCCTGGAGTGAGAAGACGTAAGAGGTGGAGAGGCCCAGGGCATTGGTGACAGTGGCCGTCATCGAGGGCGGGTTGCCCAGCGGCACGCACGCGGGCGCCGTCCAGAGGACCTCGCTGGTGGTGGCGGTGCTGGTGGCAGTGCCTTGCGAGCCCGCGCTGGAGGCCCAGGTGAAGCTGAGCGCGCTGCCCTGCGGGTCCTTCGCCTTCACCCGGAAGACGACGGTGCCGCCGCCCGTGGGCACCGAGGCAACGGACTGGAACGTCTCCACCACCTCGGGCGGGAAGAGCGCGGTGGTGGGCGACGTCGAAACGTAGAGGGTGAGACTGCCCGTGCCCTGCCCGCCCCGGCCGTCCTGCACCAGGACCGTCAGCGTGCAGATGCCGCCGGAGGGCTGGGCCGAGGGCGTGAAGCTGGCGCTGGCGGAAGCGGCATTCGTCCACGTGCCCGCGCAGTTGGCCGTCCATTGGTAGCTGAGGCTGTCCCCATCCGCGTCGCTGGCGGAGGCCGTCACCTGGGTGGTCTGGTCGACGGCGATGGAGGAAGGCAGGGCCGTCACGCCGACCACCCGAGGCCAGGTGTTGAAGGAGACGTTGACGGCAGCGCTGCCGTTGCCGGTGCTCACCGTGATGGTGACGCTGAGGGAGGCACTGGCGCCCTTCGAGTCCGTCACCGTCAACGTCAGCATCACCTGACCCGCGGAGACGGGGGCCGTCCAGGTGGTGGTGAGACTGGAGGGCTCGCTGAAACTGCCCGAGGCCGTCGTCCAGGCGGAGGTGAGGACGTCCCCGGCGTTCGGATCATCCATGGTGGCCTGGAGGACCACCTGGCCACCCGGAGCCACCGTGCCGGGGCTGGCCACCAGCGAGAGAATCCGCGGGGCCGCGTTGTCGAAGGGCGCCGGCGCATTCACCTCCTGCAGCAGCAGCGTCACAGCCGTCGTCTGGCCAGTCAGAATGGTGACGGGCGTCACCTGGCCTGCGTAGCGCACGGTGTTGGAGGCATCGAAGGCCTGGGCGCTAAAGGTGCGGCCGGTGCCCGCTGGCAATTGGCCCAGCACCCCACCCCACTGCCCGCCCGTCTTCACCAGGGCATCCGTGCGAGTCGTCATCCCCGCGCCCGACACCGTGAGTTCCACCCGCGCCACGTCGCTAGCACTCAGGGCCTGCGGCAGCGTCACCACCGCCTGTGCGCTGCCTTCCGTCTCCTCGGGTTGCTGCGCCCCACCACAGCCGGCCAATGCCAGCACAAAACTCAAAGCCAGGCACACCAGCCCGCTTCGACTCTCTTGTCTCATGGACTTCTCCCCCTTGTGCAGCTGGATGGTCCTCCCCGAGAGGCAATCCGCGCCCATGCCGGACGGGTGCGCCTTCCCAGGAGAGGAGCGCAAGACTCTACAAGCAGGGCCCGTGCACCTGCCCCTGAGTCAGCCTCGCGCCACATCGGTCCGCGCGGACCTTGTTGCGTCGACGTGCGCGCCTCGTTAGGCGGAGCCGGCCGGCCAATCTATTGCCCGAGGAAGGCCTTCATCTCGTGCACCACCTCCGCGGGGTTGGAGAACCAGACGAAGTGCTGTCTGTTCTCGAAGATGACCACCTTCGTGACCAGCACTTTGCGCCGAGCGCTCAGTGGATACAGGCCGTCAGGGCTCGCAGAGCTCAGGGCGTATATAGCTCCGCCGCTGCCAGGTAGCCCTCGCTGTTGAGTCCTCCAGAGATCAGCACCTTGCCGTTCGGAATCAGCGTCTCGGTATGACCGCGACGAGGCGAGGCCATGGAGCCGGTCTCGCTCCAGGTGTCCGAGGCAGGGTCGTACACGCGCGCCGTCGCGACGGAGGAGGAGGCGCCCCCTTCTCCCCCCGCGACGAGCACCTTGCCGTTCTTCAATAACGTCGCCGTGTGAGAGACGGAAGTTCTGGCCATCGAGCCTGCCTCGCGCCAGGGGCCGTACACTTCCGCCGTCGCGTGGTGTCTGCCGTTCCCGTATCCCCCCGCGACGAGCACCTTGCCGTCATTCAGCAGCGTCATTGTGTGGGCAACGCGAGGCAAGGCCATAACGCCGGCCGAGCCCCAGCCGCCCCCCGATGCTGGGTGGTACAGCTCCGCTGTAGCGTGGATGCCTCCAGAGCCATTCCATCCCCCTGTGACAATCACCCGGCCATCAGGCAGCAGCGCTGCCTTGTGGTCGCGGCGAGGCGAGGTCATGGAGCCGGTTGCGCTCCAGGTGCCTGATGCTGGGTCATACAACTCCGCTGTCGCGATGTTGTTGCTACTCGAGCCGTATCCCCCCGCGACGAGCACCTTGCCGCTGGTTAATAACGTCGCCGTGTGGTTGCTGCGAATCGAGGCCATGGGGCCGGTCGCGCTCCAGGTACCCGAAGCAGGGTCGTACACCTCCGCTGTCGCTGTCCGTCCAAGTCCGGTGTATCCCCCCGCGACAAGCACCTTGCCGCTGGGTAAGAGCGTGGCCGAGTGGAGTTCGCGAATTGAAGCCATGGGTCCGGTCGCGCTCCAGGTGCCCGAAACCGGGTCGTAGACCTCCGCCGTCGAGAGGAAGCTGCCGCTGGCCGCGCTGCGTCCCCCCGCGACGAGCACCGTGCCGTTCTTCAACAACGTCGCCGTGTGGAAGCTGCGGGGCGAGGTCATGGCTCCCGTCGCGGCCCATCCCCCACAGAGCGACAACCCTGACACCGTGAAGCCCGTCACGGTCGTCAGGTTGAATGCATTGGTGACAGTGGCGGTGATGGAGGCCGTGTTGCCGCTGACCACGCACGCCGGAGGGGTCCACATCACCGCGCTCTGGGTGGGGCCATTGCTGGGCACGCCGAGGGTGCCGACGCTGGCCGTCCAGGAATAGGAAAGCGCGCTGCTCTGCGGGTCGCTCGCTCTCACCCGGAAGACGACGGTGCCCCCCGCTGGCGGCACCGAGGTGACGGACTGGAACGTCTCCACCACTTCGGGCGGGAAGCGCGCCGTCGTGGGCGGGCCTACGTAGATGCTCAAGCTGCCCGTGCCCTGCCCTCCCCGCCCATCATGCACTGTCACGGTGAGCGCGCAGGTGCCACCCGACGGCTGGGCCGAGGGCGTGAAACTGGCGCTCGCGGAGGTGGCATTCGTCCATGTGCCTGCGCAGTCAGCCGTCCACTGGTAGCTGAGGTTGTCCCCGTCCGAGTCATTCGCGGAGGCCGTCACCTGCGTGGACTGGCCCACCGCGACAGAGGACGGCAGCGCCGTTACCCCGGCGACCTGGGGCCAGGTGTTGAAGTCCACGTTGACGGCCGCGCTGCCGTTTCCGGTGCTCACCGTGATGGTGACGCTGAGGGCAGCCGAGGCGCCCTTGGAGTCCGTCACCGTCAGCGTCAGCACCACGGGGCCGGCGGAGGCCGGCGCCGTCCACGCCGTGGAGAGGCTGGAGGCGGCGCCGAAGCTGCCCGTGCTGGCCGCCCAGGCGTAGGTAAGCGTGTCGCCCGCATTGGGGTCCTCCGCTGTGGCCTGCAGGGCCACCTGGCCGCCGGGAGCGACGGTGCCGGGACTGGCCACCAGGGAGAGAATCCGCGGCGCCACGTTCTCGAAGGGCGCCGGCGCATTCAACTCTTGAAGCAGCAGCGTCACCGCCGTCGTCTGCCCGGCCTGGATGGTGACGGGCGTCACCTGGCCTGCGTAGCGCACGGTGTTGGAGGCATCGAAGGCCTGGGCGCTGAAGGTGCGGCCGGTGCCCGCGGGCAACTGGCCCAGCACCCCACCCCACTGCCCGCCCGTCTTCACCAGGGCGTCCGTGCGAGTCGTCATCCCCGCGCCCGACACCGTGAGTTCCACCCTCACCACGTCGCTAGCGCTCAGGGCCTGCGGCAGCGTCACCACCGCCTGCGCGCTGCCTTCCGCCTCCTTGGATTGCTGCGCCCCACCGCAGCCGGCCAATGCCAGCACCACGCCCAAGGCCAGACACGCCAGCCCGCTTCGACTCTCTTGCCTCATGGACTGCTCCCCCGGGCGCAACTGGATGAGCCTCCCCGAGAGGCACTCCGCGTCCACGTGGACGGGTGTTTTGCCAGGAGAGGAGCGCGGAACTCTAGTGGGAGTTCCCAGCCTTCGCGCCTGAGTCACCCCAGCGCCACGGTGGTCCAGCCTGACATCCCGGCGCGGACGTCTGTTGAAGATGTCGACTTGACGCTAGACGGCTCAAGCCTCTGGGGCTTCATCTCTATCTTTCCTGCTACGAAGCCGGTGCTCCGGTGAAAGGCCTTTCACTTTCATGCTGGGAAGGCATTCGCTGGGATTCGCTGTACACACGAACGGAGCAGACATGCGTACGCTGATGAAGTCCCTGCTGGCTGTTTCGGCGGTCCTCTCCCTCGCGCCCACGGCGGCCCTGGCCCTGCCGCCGCAGTGCGATGACATCTGTTGGGACAAGGCTTGCGACTACCCGTGTGCCTTCCACAACCGGTGGGCCACGTGCGCGGACTGGAACATTTTCGAGTGCGCCTCGGGCGTCGTCGCCCCCACCGAGCCCTCGGCGTCGGTGCTGCCGGACGAAGCCCTCCAGGCCGATGACGTCCCGCAGGTGTGCAGCGAGGAGCACCCGGACGCCAGCGCGGAGAGCTGAATACGGTGTGCCGGAGGCACGCCGCGTCATTCCCAGACACCCTGAGAAGGCGCGCCGCGTTGTTCTTCGAATACCATGGGTCCTCGAAGGTCGACTTTCGCCGCATAACCTTCGAGCGGTAACGTTCGTGTCGCGTCGAGAAGCCCTCTCTCCAGCCGCATCACCACGGCTGGACGTGCCGCACGGCGTCCAGCCGTCCCTGGCAAGGCGCGCTGCGTTAATCTCTAAATACTTAGATTCCGCGAAAGCCCACTTTCGCCAGATAACCTTTGAGGTGTAACGTTCGCGTTGCGCTGAGTGGATGTTGTTCACCCCCCTCTCAACGCATACCGAAAGGACCACACCATGAAGATCCTCAAGGCGCTGAGCGACCGCTTTCTGAAGATGTTCCTGTCCGAGGTTCCCGCAGGCGCCTGCGTCCCCTCCAACGGCGAGTGCTGCACCACCAAGCGCAAGGTCCACAACTGTTACGGCATCTGCGTCGCGTCGGTCGGCTGCAAGTGACTTCTGCTTGATGACCACGGCTGGACGCGCCACTTCGGCGTCCAGCCGTCGTCTCAGTGAGGCTCTCCGTTGAGCGCGGTCAATCTCGGTTGTCGCCTGATGCTGTCACTGGTGTTCGTACTCGCCGCCATCAGCAAGGCGCGCGGACGCAAGCCCTTCGAGGACTTCATCCAGACGCTCGTGAACTTCGGTCTGCCTCCCTCCCTGGCGGGCGCGCCGCTCGCGGCCACGTTGATTCTCGCCGAGGCCGCCTCCGCGCTCCTGCTGCTCTTGAACGTGGCCGCGGGTTATGCGCTCGCGCTGGCGCTCCTGGGCGGCTTCACGCTTGGCATTGCATGGGTGTTGCGCCGGGGCGCGAAGGTCGCCTGCCGGTGCTTTGGCGCCAGCAATACCCCCGTGGGCGCGGCGCACCTGGTGCGCAATGGCCTGTTGCTGGCTGTCACGGTCGCCGGGGCCGTGAGCCACGCGGCGGCCTCGGGCGCGCCCGTGACGGTGGCGATGGGGGCGATCGCGGGGACCGCCGGAGTGCTGGGCGGAGTCTTCGTCACGCGGTGGGATGACCTGGTGTTCCTGATCCGCGGCCCGGAGCCCGTGGCCGCGTCTTCGCGAGCCCGAAGGAACTGAGGGAGACGATGGTTGAGATTCTTGTCGTGGGTGGCGCCATCCTCGCCGTGCTGGTGGTGCTCAACCTCTTGCTGACGCTCGCGCTCATCGGCCGGCTGCGCAAACTCCAGGAGACGGTGGCCAACCAGGTCCCCACCCGGGACCCTGCCCTGCCGCTGGAAGGTGACAAGGTGGGCCGCTTCGAGGCGACCACGATGGAGGGCGAGTCCGTCACGGATGCCGTCCTGCGGGACGGGCAGACCCTGATCGGCTTCTTCACCCCCGGCTGCCGGCCCTGCTCCTCGGTGCGCGAGAAGCTCATCGCCTCGCCGCCCGGGATGCCGCTGTTGGCCTTCATCGAGGGCGGGCCCGAGGACCCGGACGTGGTCTCGCTCGGGGCGTCGCTCAAGCAGGTGGCCCGGGTGGCGTACCTGAACGATGGGGACTCCATCACTCGGGCGATAAAACAGGCCGGCTACCCCACCCTCGTGCTCGTCGATAAAGGCGTGGTGGCCGCCGCGGGACACTTCGTGCACGAAGTCCTGCCATGACCGAGCCACGGAACGCGCGGAGGCTCGTGCGTGAGGTGCTGCGCACGGTGCGCGCGGCCGTGGTGCTCCAGTGGCGCTCGGCTCCGCTGGCGTCGGCCTTCGCGTTCGCGCTCACGTTGTGCACGGGCTCCGTGGCGGCTGTGGGCGGGTGGCTCACCAAGCAGTTGCTGGACGAGCTGAGCCGCGGTGCGCTCGCCGACTCGCAGCGGGCGCTCACGCTCGCGGTGGGTGCCGCCGCCGTCGCCGGGGGCGCCATGGCGGTGCTCAACGTCACCGAGTACCTGGCCGGGGTGATCCGCTGGCGCGTCACCATCGAGGTCGAGCGCACCCTCTTCGCGAAGGTGGTGGCGCTGGAGGGCCTGCGCCACTTCGAGGACCCCGCCTTCCACGGCCGGCTCCGCCTCGCGAACGAGGCCGCCCTGGACGCGCCCCAGCAGCTCGCCGAGTTCGTGCGCGCCATGGTGCGCACGCTGGTGTCGGTGGGGACGCTGAGCGCCGTGGTGCTGATGGTGTCGCCGCCCATGGCGTTGCTGCTGCTGCTGGCGGGGGGCGTGGCGCTGGCGGCACAGCTCGCGCGCAGCCGGTGGCTGGTGGAGCTGACCGAGGCGCTCGTGCCCGCGTACCGCTGGCGCGACTTCTACCACTCGCTGCTGGTGGACGTGCGGGCGGCCAAGGAGAGCCGGCTGTTCAACCTGGGGGACCTGCTCCTGGAGCGGATGGTGGCGTCGCTGCGCAAGGCGTCGACCCAGGAGCTGGCCGTGACGCGCAAGGGGCTGGGCGTGCAGGCGGCGCTGTCGCTGCTCACGGCCGTGGTGGCCTCGGTGGGAGCCTTCATCGTCGCGCGAGGGGCCATCCGGGGGCAGCTCCAGCTTGGAGACGTGGCCCTCTTCCTCGCGGCCGTGGCGGGCATCCAGAGCGCCTTCAACGGGCTGCTGTCGCAGATTGAGTTCGCGAGCCGCAGCATCCAGACCTTCAAGAACTACCTCGACATCATCGACCTGCCGGTCCGCGCGGTGGGGCCCTCGCGCCCGGTGGCTCCGCTGCGACATGGCATCGAGCTGCGCGACGTCTGGTTCCGCTACGACGCCCACGGGCCCTGGGTGCTGCGTGGGGTGAGCCTCTTCATTCCGGCGGGCGGCTCGGTGGGGCTCGTCGGCGTCAACGGCGCCGGAAAGAGCACGCTGGTGAAGCTGCTGTGCCGCTTCTACGACGTGGAGCGCGGGCAGATCCTCTGGGACGGCGTGGACGTGCGGGAGCTGGATGCGAATGCGCTCTGGGCGCGGATGACGGCGACCTTCCAGGACTTCATGACGTACGACTTCAGCGCGGCGGAGAACATCGGCCTGGGGGACGTGGCCCGGCTGAAGGACGGCGCGCGGATCCGCGACGTGGCTCGGCTGGCGGAGATGGACGACACGCTCGCCTCGCTTCCCGCGGGCTACGACACGCTGCTGAGCCGCGTGTTCGCGGGCGAGGCCGACGATGCGCCGGCGGGAGTCTCGCTCTCCGGAGGTCAGTGGCAGCGGGTGGCGCTGGCCCGAGCCCTGATGCGCCAGGACGTGGACCTGCTGGTGCTGGACGAGCCCAGCTCCGGACTGGACGCGGCCGCGGAGTTCCACATCCACCAGACGCTGGAGCGCTATGGCGCGGGGCGAGCGCGGCTGCTCATCTCCCACCGGATGAGCGCGCTGCGGAGCGCGGACACGCTCTACGTCCTCTCCGATGGCCGCGTCATCGAACAGGGCACGCATGACGCGCTGATGGCGGCGGGTGGCGAGTACGCGCGTCTGTTCACGCTCCAGGCCAGCGGCTATCAGGACGAGCGCGTCGCCTCACGGACCTCGCAGCGGGAGGTCGCGTGATGCTCGCGGCGGTGGGCGTGGGCGCGGGACTCCTGCTGGCGGGCGCAGCGCTAGCGGCCTGGGCGCGACGCCGCTGGCTCGTCGTCACGGTGCGAGGCAACAGCATGGCGCCCACGCTGCGCGACGGGCAGCAGCTCCTCGCGAGGCGCCGCGTGGGAGATAGCGGTTACGCGCGCTCGGACGTCATCGTCTTCCTGCTGCCCGCCGAGCGGCTCGCGGCGATGAGCTCGGAGGACCCGCCCTATCTCATCAAGCGGGTGGCCGCCGTCGCGGGAGATCCGGTGCCGGACTGGGCGTGGGCGAAGCTCGGCGCCGATGCCCGGACGTGCGTTCCGTCCGGGAAGGTAGTGGTGTCGGGAGACAACGTCGACAACACCCAGGACTCGCGGCAGCTCGGCTACATCGACGCTGAGGCCATCATTGGCGTCGTGCGGGTCCCGAGCTCCTGACGAGAAGACGGGACCCGCTGGGAATCAGTCCTCCGAGCCCCAAACGCAAGCGCCTGGCGTCTCGTCAGAAATTCAGCACCTGCACCGGCGTGAGGCGAACCGTCCACGTCCCGTCGCCCAATTGGCCATAGTCATTCCTGCCCCAGGCCCAGACGGTGCCGTCCTGCCTCAAGAGGAGCGAATGGTAGAGGCCAGCGGAGAGGGCCGCGACGCCCGTCAGGCCCGGCAGCTGCACCGGCGTGTGGCGCTCCGTCAGCGTCCCGTCGCCGAGCTGGCCGTAGGCGTTGTAGCCCCAGACCCAGACGGTGCCGTCTTGCTTCAAGGCGAACGTGTGGGCGCCGCCAGCAGTGACGGCCGCGACGCCCGTCAACCCCTGCACCGGCGCGGGGCTGAAGCCGCTCCCCCCGTGGCCGAGCCGGCCGTTGCCGTCGTAGCCCCAGGCCCAGACGGTGCCGTCGTTCTTCAAGGCAAACGTCTGACCCCAGCCAGCGGAGAGGGCCGCGACGCCCGTCAAACCCGGCACCTCCGCGGGCGTTGGGCGGGCTGTCGTCGTCCCGTTGCCGAGCTGGCCCCAGTGGTTTGCGCCCCAGGCCCAGACGGTGCCGTCCGACTTCAGCGCCTGGGTGTGGAAGTAACCTGCGTCGACGGCGACCACCCCGGTCAGGCCCTGCACCTGCACCGGCGTGAGGCGAACCGTCCACGTCCCGTCGCCCAATTGGCCATAGTCATTCCCGCCCCAGGCCCAGACGGTGCCATCGTGCTTCAAGGCAAGCGTATGGTCCGCGCCAGCGGAGAGGGCCGCGACGCCCGTCAAGCCCTGCACCTGCACCGGCGTAAATTGGGTCGTCAGTGTCCCGTCGCCGAGCTGGCCCTTGCCGTTATAGCCCCAGGCCCAGACGGTGCCATCGTGCTTCAAGGCGAGCGAATGGGCGCCGTCAGCAGTGAGGGCCACGACGCCCGTCAAGCCCTGCACTTGCACGGGCGTGAGGCGGTTCGTCGTCGTCCCGTCGCCGAGCTGGCCGTAGCCGTTGGAACCCCAGGCCCAGACGGTGCCGTCCTGCTTCAACGCGAGCGTGTGGTGGTCGCCAGCGGCGAAATGCGCTCCGAAGCCCGTGGCGCAGGCGCTCCCTCCCTGGAGTGAGAAGACGTAAGAGGTGGAGAGGCCCAGGGCATTGGTGACGGTCGCCGTCACGGTGGGCGGGGTTCCCAAGGGCAGGCAAGAGGGCGCCGTCCAGAGGACTTCGCTGGTGGTGGCGGTGCTGGTGGCCGAGCCTGGAGCACCCGCGCTGGAGGCCCAGGCGAAGGAGAGCGCGCTGCCCTGCGGGTCCTTCGCCTTCACCCGGAAGACGACGGTGCCGCCGCCCGCGGGCACCGAGGCAACGGACTGGAACGTCTCCACCACCTCGGGCGGGAACTGCGCGGTGGTGGGCGACGTCGAAACGTAGAGGGTGAGGCTGCCCGTGCCCTGCCCGCCCCGGCCGTCCTGCACCAGGACCGTCAGTGTGCAGATGCCGCCGGAGGGCTGGGCCGAGGGCGTAAAGCTGGCGCTGGCGGAAGCGGCATTCGTCCACGTACCCGCGCAGTCGGCCGTCCACTGGTAGCTGAGGCCGTCCCCATCCGCGTCGCTGGCGGAGGCCGTCACCTGGGTGGTCTGGTCGACGGCGATGGAGGACGGCAGGGCCGTCACGCCGACCACGCGAGGCCAGGTGTTGAAGGAGACGTTGACGGCAGCGCTGCCGTTGCCGGTGCTCACCGTGATGGTGACGCTGAGGGCAGCCGAGGCGCCCTTGGAGTCCGTCACCGTCAACGTCAGCACCACCTGGCCCGGTGTCGCTGGCGCCGTCCAGGTGGTGGAAAGGCTTGAGGCCGCGCTGAAGCTGCCGGAGGGCGCCGTCCACGCATACGTGAGCGTGTCACCCGCGTTGGGGTCGTCCGCAGTGGCCTGCAGCGCGACCTGTCCGCTCGGGGCGACAGTGCCAGGGCTCGCAACCAGGGAGAGGATGCGCGGCGCCGCGTTTTCGAAGGGCGCTGGAGCATTCACCTCCTGCAGGAGTAGCGTCACGGCTGTCGTCTGGTTGGCCTGGATGGTGACGGGCGCGACCTGCCCCGCGTAGCGCACGGTGTTGGAGGAATCGAAGGCCTGCGCGCTGAAGGTGCGGCCGGTACCCGCAGGCAGCTGGCCCAGTACCCCACCCCACTGTCCTCCCGTCTTCACCAACGCATCCGTGCGTGTTGTCATGCCCGCGCCGGACACCGTGAGTTCCACACGGGTCACATCGCTGGCGCTCAACGCCTGCGGCATTGTCACCACTGCCTGCGCGCTGCCTTCCTGTGCCTGCACCCCTTGTGCGCTATCGCACCCTGCCAATGCCAGGACCAGGCCCAATGCCAGCACGGCAAGCCCGCTTCGACTCTCTCTTCGCATGCATCCCTCCTGCGTGATGTCTGGAATTGCTGATGGGCGGACGCTTCTGGACGTCAGTCTTCCAAGCCCTGCACCCGCACGGGCGCGGTGCGGTCGAGGGTCGTCCCATCGCCCAGCTCGCCCTCGGCGTTGTAGCCCCAGGTCCACACGGTGCCGTCCCGCAGCAGCGCCATGGAATGCGCGTCGCCTCCGGCCACGGCCGTCACCGCTGTCAGTCCTGGTACCTGCGCGGGCGTGAGGCTGCCCGTGACGGTCTGATTCCCGAGCTGGCCCGTGTCGTTGCGGCCCCAGGTCCACGCGGTGCCGTCCTGCTTCAGCGCCAGCGAGTGATAGGACCCGGCGGCAATGGCCGACACGCCCGTCAATCCCTGCACCTGCACCGGGACCGGGCTGTTCACGGCCGCCCCATTTCCGAGCTGACCGTCGGTGTTCCGGCCCCACGCCCACACGGTGCCGTCCTGCTTGAGCGCGAGTGAATGGACGAGCCCCGCGGCGATGGCCGATACGCCCGTCAGCCCCGGCACCTGCGCGGGCGTGAGGCGGCTCGCGGTGGTTCCGTCGCCCAGCTGTCCGGAGCTGTTGTAGCCCCAGGTCCACACGGTGCCGTCCTGCTTCAGGGCGATCGAGTGATAGGTGCTCGCGGCCAGGGCCGTGACACCCGTGAGGCCCGGCACGGACATCCGCTCCGTGCGGCTGACAGTGGTCCCGTCTCCCAGTTGGCCCAGGTTGTTGAGGCCCCAGGCCCAGACGGTGCCGTCCTGCTTGAGCGCGAGTGAGTGGTACGTCCCCGAGGCCAGGGCCGTGACACCCGTGAGGCCGGGCAGCGGAGCCGGTGTCACTCGGACCATGTCCGCGGCGTCCCCCAGTTGGCCGGAGTCGTTGTACCCCCAGCCCCACACGGTGCCGTCCTGCTGGAGTGCAAGCGTGTGATAGGCGGTGGCGGACAGGGCCGTGGTTCCCGTAAGGCCCTGCACCTGGATCGGAACGGGCAGGAATCGATCCACGTTCGTCCCGTCCCCGAGCTGCCCATAACCGTTGTGGCCCCACGCGGACGCGGTGCCGTCCTGTCTCACGATCAGGCTGTGCGCGCCTCCCGCCGCGATCCAGGTCACTCGACTCGGCGAGGGTGTGCACGGCGTGCCGCCCTCCAGGACCATGGAGGCGCTGGCGGACAACCCCAGCGCGTTGTGGACGGTCACCGTCACCGTGAGGGACGTGCCCGAAGAAAGGCAGGCGCCCGCGGTCCAGAGCACCTCACTGGTCATCGCGCCGTCGCTGGCAGTACCCAACCCGGCCGCGTTGGCGGTCCAGGCAAAGGAGAGCGCGCTGCCCTGCGGATCTCGCGCTCTCGCGCGGAAGACGACGGTGTCACCCTGCGCAGGCACGGTGGCGATCGAGTGGAATGTCTCCACGATCTCTGGCGGGAACCGCCCCGTGGTAGGCGACGTCGTCACGTAGACGGTGAGGCTGCCAATGCCCTGTCCGCCACGACCGTCACGCGCCGCGACGCTGAGCGTGCAGGTGCCGCCAGGAGGCTGGGCCGAGGGCGTGAAGCTGGGACTGGCGGAGGTGGCATTGGCCAAGGTGCCCGCGCAACTGGCCGTCCACTCGTAGCTGAGGCTGTCTCCGTCCGCGTCGCTGGCGGAGGCCGTCACCTGGGTGGACTGGCCTACGACCACAGAGGAAGGCACGGCTGTCATTCCAGCCACCTGAGGCCAGGTGTTGAAGGAGATGTTGACGGCGGCGCTGCCATTGCCGGTGCTCACCGTGATGGTGACGCTGAGGGCAGCCGAGGCGCCCTTGGAGTCCGTCACCGTCAGCGTCAGCACCACGGGGCCCGCGGAGGCGGGTGCTGTCCATGAAGTGGCGAGGCTGGAAGCGGCGCTGAAGCTGCCGGTGGCCGCCGTCCACGCATACGTGAGGGTGTCGCCTGCGTTGAGGTCATCCGCGGTGGCCAGGAGGGTCACCTGGCCGCCCGGGGCCACGGTGGCAGGGCTCGCCACCAGGGAGAGGATGCGCGGCGCGGTGTTGTCGAAGGGCGGCGGTGCGTTCACCTCCTGGAGCAACAGGGTGACCGCCGTCGTCTGCCCGGCCTGGATGGTGACGGGCGTCACTTGCCCCGAGTAACGGACGATGTTGGAGGCATCGAAGGCCTGCGCGCTGAAGGTGCGCCCGGTGCCCGCGGGCAATTGCCCAAGCACCCCACCCCACTGCCCCCCTGTCTTCACCAGCGCGTCCGTACGCGTCGTCATGCCGGCGCCGAACACGGTGAGCTCCACGCGGGCGATGTCGCTGGCGCTCAAGGCTTGCGGCAGCGTCACCACTGCCTGCGCGCTGCCCTCCGCCACCGCCATGGCCTGACCGCCGCACCCGGTCAGGGCCAGCACGAGGCCCAGGGCCAATACCGCCAGCCCGGTTCGACTCTTTCGACCCATGAAACGCTCCAGCACTTGGGACAGTGAGGTCCCGCAGGCCGTGGCTTTGTCACCACGCTTCCAGCGGGCCTCCTCCAGCAAGGGCGCGGGACTTTACGAGTAGTCATTTCGACTTCGCCTCTGAGTCGCTCCCGCGCCACGGAAGTCGCTCGGGACTCTCCGTGTTCGTCCCTCTCAAGCGCTACCCAACAGGGTGGATCCACACTCCCTGGTGACGAGCCATGCCTCACGGTGAGTCGGACAGGTTCGCGCCTCCCGAGGCCCAAGGCTGTGCTGGCCCGGCAGGTGAAAAACCTGTCCGACAGTCGGACAGGTTCGCGGTGCTCGAGGCCCGGGGGCGCGCTGGCCCGATGACGCGAACAGTCGGCCCGGCGTTCGGGGCTACCGAGTTGTCTCAGCCCGCTCGGATCCGATCGAACTCCACGGCGCAGTGCGCTGAGAACACCTTCACCTCGTGCCCATGCGCGCGTACCAGGCCGCGCAGCCGCTCCTGGTTCTGGAGCCGCACGGCGTTGTCCTCGGAGTACAGCCGCTGGAACAGCGCCACGCCCCACGGGCTCCTCGGCGCGACCGGGTCCACTTCGTGGTGGCTGAAGTACGCGTCCCCCGCGTGCAGCATCCAGCCTCCGGGCCCCTTCACCGCGACGCCGCAATGGCCCGCCGAGTGGCCCGTCAGCGGCACCAGCAGCACCTCCGCGTCCAGGCCTGGAATCACCCGCACCGCCTCGAAGCCGAACCAGCGCTCACCGTCCACCGCGTACCGGCTCCACTTCGGCCCGTGGGCCCACTGCACCGGCTTGTAGCCGTGCCTCGCGCCCGACACCGGAGGCACCACCGCCGCGGCGTGTTCTTCCGCGAAGACGTGGACCTGCGCGTCCGGGAAGTCCACCAGGCCTCCGACGTGATCCAGGTCCAGGTGCGTGGGCACGATGTGCCGGACGTCCTCGCGCCGGAAGCCCAGCCGCTCCACCTGGGCCAGCGCCGTCTCCGCCGGGTCCAACCGGGGCGTGTTCCGTCTCACGAAGCGCTGTCCCAGCCGCCCCCTCGCGTCCTGCACATCCCGGGTCCCCAGGCCCGTGTCCACGAGCACGAGCCCCCGGGACGTCTCCAGCAGCAGGCAATGGCAGACCATCCTGGCCCGCTCGAACAGGCCGCCCGAGCCCGTGACGAACCGGGCACTGGCGGGACACAGGGTTCCACAGTTGAGGTGATGGATTCGCATGCCCGGCAAGGTACGAACCGGGCCCCGGTCCCCGATTGGAGGAATCGGCCATCCGGCACGGGCCCCGGGTTGAAGCGAGGGTCCGTCCGTCCCATGCTTCCCCACGCATGGCCGCTCTGGCTGACAACGCGCTGGCTCCTCGGGCCGACCTGTCCCGCTTCGTCCAGCGCGTGCGCGTGCTCTGGCGCGGTCCCTCTTCGGGCGACTACGTCCGCGTGCCAGACGGCACCGTGGAGCTGGTGGTCCGCGTCACCTCCTCCACGTGCGACGTGCACGCCCTGGGGCCTCGGGAGCAGGTGGTGCGCAAGGCGCCCTCGGAGGTTCCGCCCGACACGCTGGGCATCCAGTTCAAGCCCGGCGGCGCCTACCCCTTCTTCGGCCTGCCCATGTCGGAGCTCGCCCACCGGTCACTCTCCATCGACACGCTCTGGGGCAAGGCGGACGGCGCCCGGCTCCGCGAAGCGCTCGCGGAGGCTCCCTCCTCCCAGGCCCGCCTGCGCACGTTGGAGGTCGCGCTCGTGGATCGGCTCCACCGGGACGACGTCTACGAACCGGCCGCCGCGTACCTCGTGCGGCGCGGCATCCGCTTGCTCACCGGCTCCGGGGAAATTCCTCGCGTCGCGGATCTGGCCCGCACGCTCGGCGTGAGCGAACGGCACCTGCGGCGCACCTTCGACGATGTGCTCGGCATGGGACCCAAGTCCTACGCTCGGCTCGTGCGCTTCCAGCGCGCGCTCCAGGCCTCCACCGCCCAGGGCGCGCGGCCGGACTGGGGAAGCATCGCCGCCGGTGCGGGCTACTATGATCAGGCCCACTTGATCGCGGACTTCCGGGCCGTGCTGGGCACCACACCGGGGGCATGGGCGCGCGCACGGGCGGCCTGAGCGGGCTCGGACGCGCTGCGTCGGGACCCGGCGGGTGGGGAAAGCGCCTGCCCTGTGAGCGTCCCAGGGAATCGTTCGGGCGCTCGGACGTTATGCGGCAGGCGTGGGCGTTTTCCCAGCTTGACCGACGCTGGGCCATCCCTCACAAACGCCCCGTCCCCGCGGAGCTCCGTCCCGCGGCCCGAAAGGATCCCATTCAATGAAGCGATTGGTCGTCATCGCCGCCCTCGTGGGTGCCGCTCCGGCGCTCGCCGATGAAGGCATGTGGACGTACAACAACTTCCCCGCCGCCAAGGTGAAGGAGAAGTACGGCTTCCAGCCGGATCAGCAGTGGATGGACAAGCTCCGCCTGGGCGCGGTGCGTCTGGCCGGCGGCTGCTCGGCGAGCTTCGTGTCGCCGGACGGCCTGGTGATGACCAATCACCACTGTGCGCGCGGCTGCATCGAGCAGCTGTCCACCGCGAAGCAGGACTACCTGGCCAACGGCTTCTACGCGAAGACCCAGGGCGAGGAGAAGCAGTGCCCGGCGATGGAGGTGAACCAGCTCGTTGAGATCACCGACGTCACCGAGCAGCTCAACAAGGCCACCGCGTCGCTGACCGGCAAGCAGTACTCGGACACGCTGAAGGCCGAGATGTCCAAGGTGGAGAAGGCCTGCGCCAACGGCGACGACAAGGTGCGCTGCGACCTCGTCACGCTGTACCAGGGCGGCAAGTACAACCTGTACAAGTACCGCCGCTTCCAGGACGTGCGTCTGGTGTTCGCCCCGGAGCACGCCATCGCCTTCTTCGGCGGTGACCCGGACAACTTCGAGTTCCCCCGCTACGACCTGGACGTGACGTTCGTGCGCGTCTACCAGGACAAGCAGCCGGTGAAGACGCCGGACTACTTCAAGTGGTCCGAGGGCGGCGCGAAGGAGAATGATCTCACGTTCGTGGCCGGCAACCCGGGCCGCACCTCGCGCGCGCTGACCATCGCGGAGCTGGAGTACACCCGCGACGTGTCCCTGCCCAAGACGCTCATGTACCTCTCCGAGCTGCGCGGCATGCTCACCGAGTTCCAGAAGCGTGGCCCCGAGCAGAAGCGCATCTCCAGCAACCTCCTCTTCGGTGTGGAGAACGGCCTGAAGGCGTCCAAGGGCCGCCACGAGGCGCTGCTCGACAAGAAGTTCTTCGCCTCCAAGGTCGCCGCGGAGCAGGAGCTGCGCAAGAAGGTCGACGCGAACCCCGAGCTGAAGAAGAAGTACGCCGCCGCCTGGGACGAGATCGCCAAGGCGGAGGCCCAGCTGCTCACCCTCCGCAAGGACCTGAACTTCCTCGAGCAGGGCAATGGACTGTCCTCCGGCCTGTTCCACACCGCCAGGGCGTTGGTGCGCGCTGGCGACGAGCTGCCCAAGGACAACGGCCAGCGCCTGCGCGAGTTCAACGACGCCAACCTGACCGCCCTCAAGGCGCAGCTCTTCAGCCCCGCGCCCATCTATCCGGAGCTGGAGATCGCCCGCCTGACGTTCGGCCTCACCAAGATGCGGGAGGAGCTGGGCGCCAAGCACCCGTTCGTGAAGAAGGTGCTGGGCAAGGAGTCCCCGGAGCAGGTCGCCACCCGTGTGGTGAAGGGCACGAAGCTCATCAACCCGAAGGCGCGCCAGGCGCTCTGGGACGGCGGCAAGAAGGCCGTGGACGCGTCCAAGGACCCGATGGTCCAGCTGGCCCTGCTGACGGATCCGGACGCCCGCGCCATCCGCAAGAAGTTCGAGGAGGACGTGGAGTCCATCATCAAGAAGAACAGCGAGCTCGTCGCCAAGGCGAAGTTCGACATCTACGGCACCAGCCAGTACCCGGACGCGACCTTCTCCCCGCGCGTGTCCTTCGGCTCGGTGAAGGGCTACACGGATGCGGGCCAGCAGGTCGCCCCCATCACCCAGATGTCCGGCACCTTCGAGCACGCCACGGGCCAGGAGCCGTACGCGCTGCCCAAGTCGTGGCTGAAGTCGGAGAAGGTCATCACCGGCACCACGCCGATGAACTTCATCACCACCAACGACATCATCGGCGGCAACTCCGGCTCGCCCGTGGTGAACAAGAACCAGGAGGTCGTCGGCCTGGTGTTCGACGGCAACATCCAGTCGCTGGGCGGCGAGTACGGCTTCGACGAGTCCGTGAACCGCACCGTGGCCGTGCACTCGGAGGCCATCATCGAGGCGCTCCAGAAGATCTACGGCGCCACCCGCGTCCTGGAAGAGCTGCGCCCCGGCAGCACCAAGGTCGCGCCGGTGAAGGCGAACCCGGCGGGGTAGTCTTCCCGCAGGCATCCTGAAGCACCCCAGAGGCTGCCCGGTTCGCTCCGGGCAGCCTCTTCGTTCATCCTCCGTCAGGGAGAGCGGCGACCTGCCGTGAACGCATGGTGCCCCGGCACTTCCCCCGGGGTCAGGAGGCATATGGACGCGCGCGCCGAGCAGTTCATGCGGGACGGGTTCCTTCGCATCGACGGGGCCTTCCCCCGGGAGGTCGCGGACGAAGCCCGGGCCCTCCTCTGGCGGGACACGGGGTGTGATCCGGACCGGCCCGCCACCTGGACCCGCCCCGTCATCCGCCTGGGCATGTACACCCAGAAGCCCTTCGTGGACGCCGCGAACACGCCCGTGCTGCACGCGGCCTACGACGAACTCGTCGGCGCCGGCCGGTGGCTGCCACTCCGGTCGATGGGCACGTTCCCCGTGCGCTTCCCCTCCCCGGAGGATCCAGGCGACGCGGGGTGGCACATCGACGTGGGGTTCGACTTCGACAAGCCGGACTTCATGGACTGGCGCGCCAACGTCGCCTCGAAAGGCCGGGCGCTGCTGATGCTCTTCCTCTTCTCCGACGTGGGCGAGGACGACGCGCCCACCCGCATCCGCGTGGGCTCGCACCAGGACATCGCGCGGTTGCTGGGCCCGGCGGGCGAGGCGGGCCTGACGCTCCGTCAGCTCGCGGCCAATGGCTTCGCGGAGTCCGCCCACCGAGGGGAGGTGCTGGCCACGGGCGAGGCGGGCACGGTGTACCTGTGCCACCCCTTCCTCGTGCACTCGGCCCAACCCCACCGGGGAACGCGGCCGCGCTTCATGGCGCAGCCGCCGCTCTTGCCCCGGGAGCCCCTGAGCCTGGCCCGGCTCCCGGAGGACACGTCGCCGGTGGAGGAAGCCATCCGGCGCGCGGTGACGTAACGCCCTACCGCCTCACTCCCACTCGATGGTGGCGGGCGGCTTGGACGAGATGTCGTAGACGACGCGGTTGATGCCGCGCACCTCGTTGGTGATGCGCGAGGAGATCTTCTCCAGGATGGGGAACGGGATGCGGGCCCAGTCCGCCGTCATCCCGTCCACGCTGGTGACGGCGCGCAGCACGCAGGTGGACTCGTAGGTGCGCTCGTCGCCCATCACGCCCACGCTCTGCACCGGCAGCAGCACGGCGAAGGCCTGCCACACCTCCTTGTACAGGCCGGCCTTGTGGATCTCCTCCTGCACGATGGCGTCCGCGCGGCGCACCAGGTCCAGGCGCTTCTCGTTCACCTCGCCCAGCACGCGGATGGCCAGGCCCGGGCCCGGGAACGGCTGGCGGGAGACCATCTCGTCCGGCAGGCCCAGCTCGCGGCCCAGCGCGCGGACCTCGTCCTTGAAGAGCTCGCGCAGGGGCTCCACCAGCTTGAGCTTCATCTGCTCCGGCAGGCCGCCCACGTTGTGGTGGCTCTTGATGGTGACGGACGGGCCCTTCCACGACACGGACTCGATGACGTCCGGGTACAGCGTGCCCTGCGCCAGGAAGCCCGCGTCCTGCACGTCGCGCGAGGCCTCCTCGAAGACAGCGATGAACTCCCGGCCGATGATCTTCCGCTTCTGCTCCGGATCCGTGACGCCGGCCAGCTTCGACAGGAAGCGCTCGCGCGCGTCCACCGTCTTCAGCGGCACGTGGAAGCGGTCCACGAAGAGCGCCTCCACCTGCGCCCGCTCACCCTGACGCAGCACGCCGTTGTCCACGAAGATGCACTGGAGCCGGGGGCCAATCGCCCGGTGCAGCAGCAGCGCCGCCACGGAGCTGTCCACGCCGCCGGACAGCCCGCAGATGACGCGGCCTTCGTCACCGACCTGCTTGCGGATGGTCTCCACCGCCTCGTCGATGAAGCCCTTCATCGTCCACGAGCCAGAGACCTTGCAGTCGTTGAAGAGGAAGGCGCGCAGCATGGCCTTGCCCTGCGGCGTGTGGACCACCTCCGGGTGGAACTGGAAGCCGTACCAGGGGTTCGTCTTGTGGGCCGCCGCCGCGAAGGGCGAGTTGCCGCTGCGGCCGATGGCCTCGAAGCCGGGAGGCAGCTCGTCCACCCGGTCGCCGTGGCTCATCCACACCTGCACCTGGTCGCCCGGGCGGAACTCCGCGAAGGGGCCTCGCGCGGAGAGCACCTCCACCGCCGCGCTGCCGAACTCGCGGTGCGCGCCCCGGTCGATGCGGCCGCCCAGGAGCTTGGCGAGGAGCTGGAGGCCGTAGCAGATGCCCAGCACCGGGACGCCGGCCTCGAAGACGTAGGGGTCGCAGCGCGGGGAGCCGGGCGCTTCCACGGACGCCGGCCCTCCGGAGAGGATGATGCCCTTCGGCGCGAACTGCCGGATGTCGGCGGCGGGGAGGTCCGGGCGGTGGATCTCGCAGTACACGCCCAGCTCGCGCACCCGGCGGGCGATGAGCTGGGTGTACTGGCTCCCGAAATCAAGGATCAGGATCTTCTCGGAGTGCAGGTCCACCGGCGATTCTCCCAGGGGGCGTCGTTGACGGGTGGGGGCCCTTATCGCTACAAACTTCGGGAAATCAACGCTGAAAGGCCGTCAATTGTTCGTGCGCCGCCTGTCCGCTTCCACTGCAGCAGCCATGCTCCTCCTGTCTTCCTCGGGGTGCGTGAAGGAGATCACCTCCGACGAGCGTCTGGAGCGTGACACCCGCAGCGTCGCGGTGAAGGACGCGCCGGGGGTCGAGGCGCTGTCCAAGCTCACCTGCGACGACACCTCCGCGCCCCTCAACAAGGCCCGGGACGTGAACCGCCCGGAGTCCGACCGGCTGGTGGACTACGTCAATCTGTACTCCTCCCTGAAGGACCGCACCCACACCTTCGAGGAGGCCATGGCCCGCAACCCGGACCTGAGCTACCGCGAGGGCAGCCAGAACCTGGTCAACGCCAAGGACGCCTGCATCCAGCAGACCGCGGACGTCCGGGTGGAGTTCGAGACCTACCTGCGTGAGCTGGTGGCCGTGCCCACGGTGCAGGAGATCAAGGGTGGCAACACCGTCACGGTGGCCCGCCTGGACTTCGGCACCCTGAAGAAGGCCATCGAGACGCTGGACCCGGACGACCGCGAGTCGCTCCTCCAGAGCGTGAACTCGGCGGAGAAGCGCGTGTCCGCCACGGCCGCCCCCGCCGAGGACACGTCCACCACGGGCGGCGGCAAGCGTCGCGGCAAGTAGTCGCCCGCTGTCCTCCCCCGGCGCCTTGGCCGGGGGAGACTCCCCTGCCCCGAAGCCTCCCGGTGACGGTGAGGCCCTGGGGCGGTGGAAGCCCTACTCCATCCGGTAGTTGGGCGCTTCCTCGGTGATGATGACGTCGTGCACGTGGCTCTCCTTGAGCCCGGCGGACGTGATGCGCGTGAAGGTGGCCTTCGTGCGCAGGTCCTCGATGGTGGCGCAGCCCACGTAGCCCATGCCGCTGCGGATGCCGCCCAGCATCTGGTGCACGTTCATGGAGAGCGTGCCCTTGTACGGGACGCGGCCCTCGATGCCTTCCGGCACCAGCTTCACCGCCTCCACGTCGGACTGGAAGTAGCGGTCCTTGGCGCCCTGCTTCATGGCGCCCAGGCTGCCCATGCCCCGGTAGCTCTTGTAGCTGCGGCCCTGGTACAGGATGACGTCGCCGGGGGACTCCTCCGTGCCGGCGAACAGCGAGCCGATCATCACGGAGCTGGCGCCCGCGGCGAGCGCCTTCACGATGTCGCCCGAGTACTTGATGCCGCCGTCGGAGATGATGGGGATGCCGTGCTTGTCCGCCTCGCGGGCGCAGTCATCCACGGCCGTCACCTGGGGCACGCCCACGCCGGCCACCACGCGGGTGGTGCAGATGGAGCCCGGGCCGATGCCCACCTTCACCGCGTCCACGCCCGCTTGAATCAGGGCGTGCGTGCCCTCGGCGGTGGCCACGTTTCCGGCGATGAGGTCGAAGCCCTTGAAGTTCTTGCGCGTGTCGCGCACGCCTTCGATGACGCCCTTCGAGTGGCCGTGCGCGGTGTCCACGACGATGACGTCCACGCCCGCCTTCACCAGCGCGTCGATGCGGGCCTCGCGGTCCGGGGACACACCCACGGCGGCGGCGCAGAGCAGGCGGCCCTTGGCGTCCTTGGCGGCGTACGGGTGGGTGCGGCGCTTCTCGATGTCCTTGATGGTGATGAGGCCCTTGAGCTCATAGGCCTCGTTGACGACCAGGAGCTTCTCGATGCGGTGCTCGTGCAGCAGCTTCTGGGCGTCGTCCTGGGCGATGCCCTCGTGGCCGGTGACGAGCTTCGTCGTCATCACGTCCTCGACCTTCTGGGACAGGTTCTTCTCGAAGCGCACGTCGCGGCTGGTGAGGATGCCCACCAGGCGCTTGCCCTGCACCACGGGCACTCCGGACACGCCGTGAACCTTCATCAGCTCCAGGGCGCGGGCGAGCGGCGCCTTCGGGTCGATGGTGATGGGGTCCACGACCATGCCGCTCTCGAACTTCTTGACCTTGAGGACCTCCAGGGCCTGCTGCTCGGGCGTCATGTTCTTGTGGATGACGCCGATGCCGCCCTCCTGGGCCATGGCGATGGCGGTGCGCGCCTCCGTCACGGTGTCCATGGCGGCGGACAACAGGGGCACGTTCAGCCGGATGTTGCGGGTGAGGCGAGTGGTGAGGTCGGCATCACGCGGGGTGACGGCGCTCTCACCGGGCAGCAGGAGCACGTCGTCGAAGGTGAGGGCCAGCCGGATATCGTGGTTCAACATGGGGGCTCCCGGAGGCCCCGCGGGGCACCAGCGCCCGGCGGGTGCGTGTCCATACGGTTTGCGCGGCTGCCGCGCAACGGAAGAAGGTTTTTTGCCGCTCGTTCCCGGAAGGTTCAGGTGATACTCGGTGTCCCACCAACACTTATTGGGACTTGGACCGGGCCTTGGCGGAATTGAATCAAGCGGGGGCGGTCGGGCTGGTGGTGAAGCTGCCCTTCGCCACCCCCGAGGAGTTCCTCGCGAAATACGGGGGCAACATCACCCGGGGCGGCATCTATTTGCGCGCCAAGGCAGTGCGCCCCCCGGGCACGGCCGTCACCCTGGACCTCCGCCTGGCAGGCGGCGACCGGCTCCTCTACACGACGGCCATCGTCCACTTCGTCACGGGCCAGCAGGGCCAGGGCATCTCCGGCATGGGCCTGAAGTTCGGGGAGGCGGATCCCGCGACCCGCCGGTTCCTGGACGCCGCGGTCGCCATCCTCCCGCACGCCCAGTCGGAGTTGCCGCCCGTGCCCAACGGCGTGGGCCCCCCGGACTACACCGTGCCCGCCCCGGCGGCGGCCCCTGCCCTGCCCCCGGCCACGGACGCCGGCGCCCCGGCCCGGATGGACGCCCCGGCTGCTCCGGCCGCGCCCGCGCTGGAGATGGTGACGGATGCGTCACTGGGGCTGAACACCGAGGAGCCTCCCCGGACGGGGCCGGTGATCGGCATCGACCTGGGGACGACGAACTCGTGCGCCGCGATCGTGCGCGGCAACAAGCCCGGGGTGATGCCCAGCCGCGAGGGCCACAACACGGTGCCCTCCATCCTCGCGTTCAACCAGCGCGGCAGGCTGGTGGTGGGCCACCCCGCGAAGGGGCAGATGCTCACCAACCCGCGCCAGACGGTGTACGGCGCCAAGCGGCTGGTGGGCCGGCCGTACGCGTCGCCCATCGTCGGGCAGATAAAAGACCGCTTCCACTACGAGATCGCCGCGGGCCAGTCCGGCGAGGCGGCGGTGCGGTTGGGTGACCGCATCTATTCGCTCCAGCAGATCTCCGCGCTGATCCTCCGCGAGGTGCGCGAGGTGGCGCAGAACCAGCTGGGCCAGATGATCTCCCGGGCGGTCATCACGGTGCCCGCCTACTACAACGACAACCAGCGGCACGCGGTGCGCGAGGCGGGCAAGCTCGCGGGCCTGTACGTGGAGCGCATCCTCAACGAGCCCACGGCGGCGGCGCTGGCGTACGGCTACGGCAAGAAGCTGAACCAGCGCGTGCTGGTGTACGACCTGGGCGGCGGCACGTTCGACGCGTCGGTGCTGGAGCTGCACGACACCGTCTACGAGGTGATCTCGACCGGCGGCGACACGTTCCTGGGCGGCATCGACTTCGACAACGCCATCGTGGAGTACCTCCTGGAGGAGTTCCAGCGGCAGACGGGCCGCGCCTTCCAGGGGGACCGGGTGGCCCTGCAGCGCATCAACGACGCGGCGGAGCGGGCCAAGTGCGCCCTGTCCGAGCGCTCCGAGATGCGGGTGCACGTGGCCTTCGTCACGATGATCGACAACAAGCCGTACGACCTGGACGTCACGCTCTCGCGGCAGAAGTTGATCGCCCTGACGGAGGGGCTGGTGGACCGCACGGTCCAGGTCTGCGAGGAGGTGCTCCAGGCCAAGGGGCTGAAGCCGCAGGACATCGACGAGGTGATCCTCGTCGGTGGGCAGAGCCGCTTCCCGCTGGTGCACGAGAAGATCACGAAGTTCTTCGGCCGGCCGCCCAGCAAGGGCGTGCACCCGGACGAGGCCGTGGCGCTGGGCGCGGCGCTGCTGGCGCACAGCCTGGGGCAGATGGAAGGCGTGGTGCTCATCGACGTGCTGCCCATGGCCATTGGCGTGGGGCTGCCGGGTGGGCGCTTCAAGCCGGTGCTGGAGCGCAACGTGTCGCTGCCGGCGGCGAAGAGCTACACGCTCTCCACGCACCGGGATGGGCAGACGGAGCTGGAGCTCACCGTCTTCCAGGGCGACTCCGAGCGCGCGCAGGACAACGAGTACCTGGGCACGCTGCGGCTCGCGGGCCTGCCGAAGAAGCCGCGCGGCGCGGTGCAGGTGACGGTGACGTTCGAGGTGAACAACGAATCGCTGCTCAAGGTGACCGCGAAGGAAGGCACCACGGGGCGCGAGGTCGTCAGCACGTTCACCACCCGCGATACACCGGAGGCGGTGAAGGCGCGGCTGGCGCAGGAGGAGCCCGCGCCGGCGCCGGTGCCTCCGGTGGTGACTCCGGGGCGCGCGGCGCCGGTGGCGCGCAAGGTGGCGGCGCCCTCGCCCGTCGTTCTGGAGGCGGCCCCGGATGCGGCAGTCGTGTCAAAGCAGAAAGGTTTCATGGGGTGGTTGAAGGGACTGTTCAGCCGCGCGTGAGGGCGTGTCGGGTCCCTGCTCCCCGAGTGGGCTGGCGTCGCAGGCCTCCCGTGTTTCATCACCGGGAGTGCCTACGGGATTGAGCAGTCGGGCTGCTATGAAGTGTCGAAATTTTCGACACATGGACGGCCCCCCCCGTGACCGACCTCCCCCAATGCCTTCCTGGCGTACTGCTGAAGCTTGCCCAAAAGCCGACCGCCCGGGCGCCGCTCTACACATTCCTAGGAGACGACGGCGAGGAGATCGTCTGGAGCGCGTTCGACCTGGACGTGCGAGCGCGACGAATCGCGACGGCGCTGCGTGAGCGAGGCGCGCAAGGCGAGCGCGTGTTGCTGCTGTACCCGCCGGGGCTGGACTACATCGCGGGCTTCTTCGGCTGTCTGTACGCGGGAGCGGTGGCGGTGCCCGCGTATCCGCCGGACCCGATGCGACTGGAGCGCACCCTGCCCCGCCTGCGGGCCATCATCCATGACGCGCGGGCGTCGGCGGTGCTCACCACGTCGGGCATCCTCGGGCTGTCGGACTTCGTCTTCGAGCAGGCGCCGGACTTCCGCGCGCTGCAGTGGATGGCGACGGATGAGTTGCCGGAAGGCGGCGAGCGGGACTGGGTGGCGCCAGAGGGCCTGGGCGCGGAGTCGCTCGCGTTCCTTCAGTACACGTCCGGGAGCACGGGCACGCCGAAGGGAGTGATGCTCACGCACGGCAACCTGCTGCACAACCTGTCGCTCATCCACGGTGCGTTCGGCGCACGTGCGGACAGCGTGGGAGTCATCTGGCTGCCGCCGTACCACGACATGGGGCTCATCGGCGGCATCCTGGAGCCGCTGTACGGGGGCTTCCCGGTGACGCTGATGTCGCCGATGTCCTTCCTCAAGCGGCCGATGGCGTGGCTGGAGGCGGTGTCGCGCTTCGGAGGCACCATCAGCGGCGGGCCGAACTTCGCGTTCGACTTGTGCGTGAGAAAGAGCACGCCGGAGCAGCGGCGGGCGTTGGACTTGAGCCGGTGGGAGGTGGCGTTCTGCGGCGCGGAGCCGATTCGCCCGGAGACGCTGGAGCGCTTCGTGGAGGCGTTTGGCCCCAGTGGCTTCCGGCGCGAGG
>NZ_RAVX01000036.1:0-48986 GCF_003611605.1 Corallococcus sp. AB011P | reverse complement strand
TGACCCCCGCCATCGAGCGCCGCATCAAAGCCGCTCTTACACATGGAGCGAGCCGCCAAAGGACGAGGCAACATCATCGTCGTCGCAGCCACTCCCGCTAACACAGGTGTTTTGATGACAGTTCCGGCAACGACCACAGCAGCAGGTACACCGTGACCGAGGCCGTCACGGTGGCCAGGACCGCTTGCGGATTCACCACTCCCCGCAGTGCCTCCGCCGTCTCCTCCCACACCGAGTCCATCGCCAACGCCAGGGCCAGCGCATACCTCCCGTCACTTCCAAGCAGCGGCCCCTCCTCCAACAACGAAAGGCAGTCCCGCCCCTGCTTCTTTCGCTCGCACCACCGCCCATAGGCGCGCGTCAGCTCCGCCGACGCATCGTCCAGCAGGTGCAGCTCCCGCGCTTCCGCCTCTCCCAGGGGACGGATCCGATGCGTGCGTGCTTCGTACCCGAACACGCCGCTGCGTTCCGGCATGCCGAACAACGCCCGCGCATCCCGCAGCGGATGCGCGAACGGACGGACCTCCCGCGCGAGCTCCGCAACAGCCCTCTTGAACTCGCCCTGCGTCAGCTCCGCGTCCTCCAGCGGAGCCTCCTCCCCCCGGGGCGTCACGACGACCGGGTCCGCGCGCCCCGTGTCCAGACGCACGACCCGGACGGACGCGCAGCCCGTCAGGAGGACCAGCAACAGCAGGCACTGCCACCCACGACGCAAGCCTACGGGCACTTCACCACGCCACCATCCGTCGCCGCCGCGGCCACGCGGGCGCACGCGGCCTGCACGGTGGCCGTGTCCTTCAAGTCACGCGCGAGCCTCGCGGTGGACAACTGCAGCTCCATGTCCTTCGCATGCCCCGGCTCCGAGCCCAGGCTCGTCAGGATGCGCAGGGCGTCCTGCTTGCGCCCCATCACCGTGAGCAGGTCCGCCAGCTCCTGCATCTCCCCCACGTCCGCGCCCGACACCGTCTCCAGGGCCTTCTGCAGCTCCCCTTCCGCCGCCACGCGGTCGTCCGTCGCCAGGTGCGCTCTCGCGAGCGCCACGTGCACGATGGCGCGGTCCTTCACCTTCAGCGATTCGCCGTAGGCCTTCAGCGCCTCTTCACGCTTGCCCAGCTTGAGCTGGATCTCCGCCACCAGCTCCCACAGCGTTGGATCCTTCGGCGACTTCTTCGCGGCCTCGTCGTACGCCGCCGCCGCCTCCGGCAACCGGCCCGCGCGCACCTCCGCGTCTCCCAGCGCCGTCAGCACCTCCGGCGTGCGCACGCCCTGCCCCGTCACCTTGCGCAACAGCCCGAGCACCTCGTCCTGCCGCCCCTGCTTCGTCAGTACGTCCACCGCCCGCACCAGCAGGTCGGCCTTCGACGCGTCCGGAGCGGCCTCGGCCGCCTGCGTGAAGTCGCGCACCGCCTCGTCGTGGTCGCCTCGCTCCTCGGCCAGCTCTCCCAGCTGCTCCAGCGCGTTGAAGTCCTTCGGATGCAGCGCCAGCGCCTTCTGCAGCGACTGCCGCGCTTCGTCCTTCTTGCCCAGCTGCGCCTGGATGAACCCCAGCCGGCTCCAGTTGGTGGAGCGCTTCGCATCCAACCGCAGCGCCACCTCGAACTCCTTCGCGGCCTCCTCCAGCCGGCTCATCGACAGGAGCACCTCACCCCTCGCGGCGGGCAGGCGCGGATCCGCGGGCGCCAGCGTCTTCATCTCGTCGAAGGACTTGAGCGCGGCGTCGAAGTTGCCCTTGAGGTACTCGGAGTTGCCCTGGAGGTAGAGCCCTTCCGCCTGGTCCTTCGGATCGAGCTTCGGCGTTTCGGTGCAGGCCCCGGAGGCCAGCAGGGCAATGAGCGGCAGGGCACGCAGACGCGAGGACATGAGAGGCTCCGGAAGACTCAGAAGTGATACGCGATGCCGGCGTTGACATCGAAGTTGAGGCCGTCGCCCGCGCCGTCGTCCGCGAGCCCCAGCACCGCCTGCGCGATGTTCGTTCCCAGCTCCAGCTGGAAGCCCACGTGGCCCGCCAGCAGGTACTCCAACCCCACGAATCCCACGACGGACGGCAGCGGGCCCGTACTCTGGAAGATGCCGTAGTCGCCGAACGACAACTGCACGCCCAGGCCGAAGCCCCAGTACGGCCGCAGGTCCTTCTCCAGGCGGTGATAGTGCCGCGCCCCCACGATGCTGGGCAGCACGTTGAGCTCGCCCTCTTCGTCGCCGCCGGCATGCACCCAGGTGAAGCCGACCTGCACGAAGCCCTGCCATTCCGGGTGGAACCAGTAGCCCATCTCCAGGTCCAGGCCCGGATTCAAGGACGACAGCTTGTCGATGAAGCTGTTGTTGAAGCGCAGCCCCAGCGTCAGCCCGCCCCCCGGCGACGACGCGACCGCGCCGCCCAGGAGCGGCCGGGCCGGAACGACCTCACCGGGCGACTCCAGCGCGATGCTCAACTCGTCGGACACGGCGACGACCGCGCGCAGGAGCTCGCCGTCCTCGGAGGCCTCCGTGCGTGGCCGCGCGAGCGTGCGGCCATCCCGCGTGTCCACGAGGCTCGCGTCGAGGAGGTACTGCCCCCCGAAGCGATCCAACCGGCCCGTGAGGACGTAGCGCGCGCCCGTCAGCGAGGACAGCTCCTGGACGCACTCGCCCTTCTCACAAGGGGCGCTGCCCACCAGCTCCTGCTGGCGCTCAGCGCCGACCCGCTGCTGGAGGTCCCGCTGGGACAGCACGCGCAGCCGGGGCGACTCCGCGAGCCGGCCCGAGATGAGCAACGTGATGCCCTGCGCGGCATCCCTCCCCGCCGCGTTGGCGGCCAGAGGCAGCACCGCCACCGTGAGCGGCTCGGCGACGGCCGCCCCCTCCTGGGCGAAGACAGGCGACGACAGCGCTACGAGGCACGAGATGAAGAGCCGGGGGAGGCGGGACACGGCCGACACTCTACCCTCCTCCCGGCCCGCGCCCAGGCCTTCCGTGGCCGCTTCCCTGCCCGCTCACCCCTGATGGTTGAGCTTCGCCGCCAGGGAACGCACCACGACGCGCGGGCTGACCCGCACCGAGAAGGCCGCCAGCCAGTTGAGCACGCCGTGGATGGAGACCACCCGCCCCTTCATCATCGCCGCGTAGGCATGGCCCGCGACCTCGGGCGCCTCCGCCACGCCCGGCCGATTGAACAGGCGAGACTCCGCGTTGCCGGCGCGCCCGGCGAACTCCGTCTTCGTGGCGCCCGGGCAGTGGCAGGTCACCGTCACGCCCGTGCCCTCCAGCTCGACCGCGAGCGCCTCCGTGAACGACAGCACGAACGCCTTCGTCGCGTAGTACGTGGCCATGTACGGCCCCGGCAGGAAGCCCGCGGTGGACGCGATGTTGAGGATGCGCCCCTGCTTGCGCTCGCGCATGGGCCGCGCGAACAGGTGCGTGAGCTTGAGCAGCGCAGCGCAGTTGACCTCCACCATCTCCGCCTCGCGCCCCAGGTCCTGCTCCAGGAACGGCCCGGAGGAACCGAACCCCGCGTTGTTCACAAGGAAGTCCACCGCGAGCCCCAGCTCCTGCACGCGCGCGAAGAGCTGCTCTGGCGCGGAGGGCTGTCCCAGGTCCGCAGGCAGCACGTGCGCCTTCACACCGTGCGCCTGCTCCAGTCTGCGGGCCAGTTCCTCCAGCTTCGCCACGCCGCGCGCGACGAGGATGACGTCGTGCCCGTCCTTCGCGAACTGCTCCGCGAACTGCACTCCGAGCCCCGCTGACGCGCCGGTGATGAGCGCCACTTTCCGCGACATGGTGATGCCTCCCGGCGCGCCGATATAGCAGCACTACGCGAGCAGAAGGCCCGGGCCCGCGCACAAAGCGGTTGCCCCTGGGGATCCACGGCCATATTCGGAAGAGGACCCCGAGGACGTGGAGCCCGGCATGGAGCGGATGGACACCCTCGAAGCGCTGCTCGCACGCGGACGGACGGAGGACATAGCGCTCGGTGCGCCCGGCAGGCAGGGCATGACGTACGGCGCGCTGCGGGACCTCACCGCGAAGGTCCGCGAGCAATTGAATGCGTGGGGCCTGGGACAGGGAGACCGCGTCGCGCTGGTGCTCCCCAACGGGCCGGAGATGGCGGCGGCCTTCCTCGCCGTGGCCAGCGCCGCGACGACCGCGCCGCTCAATCCCGCCTACCGCGCGGATGAGCTCACGTTCTACCTGGACGACCTCAAGGCCAGTGCCCTCATCGTGCTCGAAGGAGCGGAGGGACCGGCCCGCGAGGTCGCGCGGGCACGCGACCTCCCGCTCATCGAACTGCGTCCGACACAGGAGGGGCCCGCGGGGCACTTCACGCTCGTGGCCGGGCAGCCCTTCTCGGGCACGGCGCATCGCACCGGCCCCGCCAGCGCGGACGACGTCGCGCTGGTGCTGCACACGTCGGGCACGACCGCGCGGCCCAAGCAGGTGCCACTGACACACGCGAATCTCCGCGCCTCCGCGCGGCACATCGGCGCGCAGCTGGGGCTGGGGCCCACGGATGCGTGCCTCAACATCATGCCGCTGTTCCACATCCACGGGCTCGTGGCGGCGGTGCTGTCCAGCCTGGGCGCCGGAGGCCGCGTGGTGTGCACGCCCGGCTTCAACGCCCTGCGCTTCTTCTCCTGGTTCGAGGAGGTCCGCCCCACCTGGTACACGGCCGTGCCCACCATGCATCAGGCGCTGCTGGAGCGCGCCCACCGCAACGCGGACAGCCTGAAGGACCACCGCCTGCGCTTCATCCGGTCCTCCTCCGCGTCGCTGCCGCCGCAGGTGATGGAGGAACTGGAGCGCGTCTTCGGCGTGCCCGTCATCGAGAGCTACGGCATGACGGAGGCCGCGCACCAGATGGCCTCCAACCCGCTGCCGCCGCGTCCCCGGTACGCGGGCTCAGTAGGGCTCGCCGCCGGACCGGAGGTCGCCATCATGGACGACGCGGGCACGCTGCTGCCCTCGGGCGCGACTGGCGAAGTGGTCATCCGGGGCCCCAACGTCATGTCCGGCTATGTGAACAACCCCGACGCCAACGCACGCGCCTTCACCCACGGGTGGTTCCGCACGGGCGACCAGGGGACGCTCGACGCGCAGGGCTACCTGCGGCTCACCGGACGGCTGAAGGAGCTGATCAATCGCGGCGGGGAGAAGGTGAGCCCGCTGGAGGTGGACACCGTGTTGTTGGATCATCCCGCCGCGCAGCAGGCCGTGACCTTCGCCCTGCCCCACCCGAAGCTCGGCGAGGACGTGGCCGCCGCCGTCGTCCTTCGTGAGGGCCACACGACCACCGAGCGCGAGCTGCGCGACTTCGTGGCCTCACGCGTGGCGGACTTCAAGGTGCCCCGCCGCATCGTCTTCCTCACGGAGCTGCCCAAGGGCCCCACTGGCAAGGTGCAGCGCATCGGGCTCGCGCAGCGGCTGGGGCTCACGTCATGAGGATCGCCATCTTCGGCGCGGGCGCCATCGGCGGCTTCCTGGGCGTCAAGCTGCTCCAGGCCGGCGCGGACGTCACCTTCATCGCGCGAGGCGCCCACCTGGACGCGATGCGCGCCCACGGCGTCACGCTCACCAGCGGCGGCGAGACGGTCACCGTGCGCCCGCATTGCACGGAGTCGCCCGACGACGCGGGCCCGCAGGACTACGTCTTCCTCACGCTCAAGGCCCACGCCCTGCCCGCCGCCGCGCCTCAAATCGCCCGGCTGCTGGGCCCGGAGACGGCGCTCGTCACCGGCATCAACGGCGTGCCCTACTGGTACTTCCACGGGCTCGAAGGCCCGTACGAGGGCCGCCACGTCGAGAGCGTGGACCCCGGCGGCGTGATCCTGCGCACCCTGCCTCCCGAGCGCGTCATCGCCACCGTGGTGTACCCGGCCGCGGAGGTCGTCTCCCCCGGCGTCATCGTGCACACGTACAACGACCGCGTGACGCTGGGCGAACCCGACGGCAGCAAGAGCCCGCGCGTGCAGGCCCTGTCGCAGCTCATGATGAAGGCCGGACTCAAGTCCCCCGTGCGCCCCCGCATCCGCGATGAAATCTGGGTGAAGCTCTGGGGCAACCTCGCCTTCAACCCGCTGTCCGTGCTCACCGGCGCGACGCTCGACGTCCTCGCCCGCCAGCCGGACCTGCGCGCCGTGGCCCGCACGATGATGCTGGAGGCGCAGGCGGTGGCGGAGACGCTGGGCACGCGCTTCCTCATCGACGTGGATCAGCGCATCCAGGGCGCGGCCCAGGTCGGCGCGCACAAGACGTCCATGCTCCAGGACCTGGAGCGCGGGCGGCCCATGGAGATCGACGCGCTGCTGGGCGCCGTCGTGGAATTGGGCCAGCTCACCGGCAAGCCCATGCCCACCTGCGAGAACATCCTCGCCCTGGTGCGCGAGCGCGCCCGACACGCCGGTGGCTATCCGCCGCGCGCGACGCCACCCGCTCCCGAAGCAACCTAGTCGGACGCGGACGGCATCACGCCCAGGTACTCCAGCGGATCCGCCGGCTTGCCGTCCACGCGCACTTCAAAGTGCACGTGCGGGCCGGACGTGCGGCCGGACTCACCCACCGTGGCGATGACCTGCCCGCGCCGGACCTTCTGCCCCGTCTTCACGCGCAGGTCGCGGTTGTGCGCGTAGAGCGTGATCAGCGGCGACGCGTGCTCCACGATGACGATGAGGCCGTAGCCCTTCTGCTCGCCCGCGTAGAGGACCGTGCCCTCCTGCGCCGTCTTGATGGGCGTGCCCGCGGGCGCCGCCAGGTCGATGCCGTCGTGCGGCTCCTTGCCCTTCTTGCCGAAGCGGCCATACAGCACGCCCCTCAACGGCCAGTCGAGCATCCCCTGCGTCGCGAGCCTCGGACGCGACGGCGCGCCCGGACGCCCCGACACCACGCGCGCACGCGGCGGATCCTCGCGGCGCGACACCGCCGGCACCGAGCGGCGCGGCGTGGACACCGGCGCCTGCCCCGGCTTCGAGAGCACCAGCTCCGGCTCCTCGTCGGACAGCGGCCCCGGGTCGCCGTACTTCGGAGGCTCGCTGCCCGGAATCAGCAACTCCTTGCCCACCGCCAGCTCGCGCGGATCCTTGATGCCGTTGGCCTGGGCCAGCTCGTCCACCGTGATGCCGTACGTCTTGGCGATGCGGTACATCGTCTCGCCCGCCGCCACGCGGTGGCGCACCGCCACCAGCTCCGGCTCCTCGTGCGTGGGCCTCAGCGCGAAGGACAGCGGCTTGCCGTTGCTCGTCGACTCGGGCCGCACGCCGGCCGTGTCCAGCTGGGAGGAGGAAGCGGCCTGGGTGCCCACGCAGCCGCTGAACAGCGCGGCCGCGAGCAACACCCAGAGCGCCCTGCCCGCTCGGCTGGAGCCGCCCGGCCCCAACCTCAGGCACCGCCGCCCGAACCGTGCCGCTTGAAGCCCTGCAGGTTCCACCCCGAGAGCTCGGGGATGCGACCGTGGTCGGTCATCTCGAAGTGCAGCGGCGTCACCGACACGCGCTTCTCGTCGATGACGGTGTTGCAGTCGCTGCCCGGGATGTCGTCGTGCGCGTACTCCGTGCCGCCAATCCAGTAGTACTTGCGGCCGCGCGGGTCCTCCTTCTCCACGACGTTGCTGCCGTAGGAGTGACGCCCCTGCTTGGTGATGACGTAGCCGTCCGGCTCCACGCCGCCAGGGATGTTCACGTTGAGGAGCATCCGGGGCGGCAGGGGCCGCGACAGCGCCTCCGTCACCAGCGCCCGCGCGAAGCGGCCCGCCGGCCCGAAGTCGAACGGCCCCCGCGTCACCAGGCTGAACGCGATGGCCGGGACGCCCAGGAACGCGGCCTCCATGGCCGCCGCCACCGTCCCGGAGTACATGATGTCGTCCGCCAGGTTCGCGCCGTGATTGATGCCGGAGACCATGAGCTGGGGACGATTGTCCTTCAGCAAGTGGTTCACCGCCAGATACGAGCAATCCGTGGGGGTGCCGTCCACGGCGAACCACCGCTCGCGCACCTCCTTGATGCGCAGCGGCCGGTGCAGGCTGATGGCATGGGAGGCGGCGCTCTGCTCGCGGTCAGGCGCCACCACCCACACCTCGCCCAGGGGGCTCACCGCCTCCACCAACGTCTGCAGCCCTTCGGAGAAGTAGCCGTCGTCGTTGGAGACGAGGATGCGGGGGCGCGAAGTGCTCACGGTCACTGCTTCTTCGCGAGCGAGCGGAAGGCGGTGCGGCCCGCGTACCGCGCACCGGCGCCCAGCTCCTCTTCGATGCGCAGGAGCTGGTTGTACTTGGCCACGCGGTCGGAGCGCGACGCCGAGCCCGTCTTGATCTGCCCGCAGTCCAGCGCCACCGCCAGGTCCGCGATGGTGGTGTCCTCGGACTCGCCGGAGCGGTGGCTCATGATGGACGTCATGCCCGCCTTGTGCGCCATGCGCACCGCGTCGAACGTCTCCGTGAGCGAACCAATCTGGTTCACCTTCACCAGGATGGAGTTCGCCGTGCCCGTCTCGATGCCCCTGGACAGCCGCTCCACGTTGGTGACGAAGAGGTCGTCACCCACCAGCTGCACCTTGTCACCCAGCGCGTCGGTGAGCTTCTTCCAGCCCTCCCAGTCATCCTCCGCCATGCCGTCTTCGATGGAGATGATGGGGTACTTCTGGGACAGGCCCCGGTAGTACTCCAGCAGGCCCTGCGAGTCGTACTCCTTGCCCTCGCCCTTGAGCTTGTACTTCTTGGAGCCCTTGTCGAAGAACTCGCTCGCGGCGACGTCCAGCGCCAGGAACAGCTGCTCGCCCGCCTTGAAGCCCGCGGCGTCGATGGCCTCCATGATGAGCTTGAGCGCCTCTTCGTTGGCCGGCAGGTCCGGGGCGTAGCCGCCCTCGTCGCCCACGCCCGTGGCCAGCTTGCGGCCCTTGAGGATCTTCTTGAGCGCGTGGAACACCTCCGCGCCCCAGCGCAGGCCCTCCGCGAACGTCGTCGCGCCGGCGGGCACCACCATGAACTCCTGCACGTCCACGCGGGTGTCCGCGTGCGCGCCGCCGTTGAGAATGTTCATCAGCGGCACGGGCAGCGTGCGCGCCTGCAGACCGCCCACGTAGCGGTACAGCGGCAGGCCGTGCGCGTCAGCGGCGGCGCGCGCGGTGGCCATGGAGACGGCGAGGATGGAGTTGGCGCCCAGCTTGGACTTGGTGGACGTGCCGTCCAGCTCGATCATCCGCTGGTCCACGGCCACCTGGTCCACGGCGTCCATGCCGATGAGCGCCGGCCCGATGGTGTCGCGCACGTGGTCCACGGCCTTCTTCACGCCCTTGCCCAGGTAGCGGCCCTTGTCGCCGTCACGCAGCTCGTGCGCCTCGTGCTCGCCGGTGGAGGCGCCAGAGGGCACCGTCGCGCGGCCACGCGAGCCGCCCACGAGCAGCACCTCGGCCTCCACGGTCGGATTGCCACGGGAATCGAGCACTTCACGCGCCAGGATTTGAGCGATCTCGGTCATAGGGCGCCGGTTCTACGAAGCACGGGCGGAACGGGCAAGCACGCTCGCACTGGCCGCCTGCTACAGTGTCCAGCCGCCGAATGCCTCCTCCTCCCAAGCGCCGCGTCACGGGCCCCGACCCACTGCCCGGCCAGCGCGCCCGGGGCGCCCTCCTGGGCCTCGCCATCGGCAACGCCCTGGCCGTCCCCACCGCGGGCAGGCCCTTCTACGCACCAGCCTTCCCCCAGCTCGCCGAGGGGCCGTACCAGGGCATGCACGGAGGCGGCCCGCACGACCTGCGCAAGGGGCAGGTGACGGAGCCCACCCAGCTCGCGGTGGCGCTGGCCCTGAGCCTGCGGGACATGAAGCGCTACGACGCGGGGGACGCCCTCAAGCGCTACCGGGCCTGGCAGTCGCACGCCATCTCCGTCAGCGGGCCCATGAAGGAGCTGTTCCAGGAGTGTGACGCGAGCCTCCCGCCCCAGCTGAAGGACGCCGGCAAGCGCGTGTGGCAGAAGAACCTCCGGCGGCTGGCCCCCGCGGGCGCCCTCCCGCGCGTGGTGCCCCTGGGCGTGCACCTGGCGAGGGACTCCTTCGCCCTGGCGAAGGCGGCGCTGGAGGACACCGCCCTCACCCACTTCGACCCACGCAGCCAGCTGGCGGGCGCGGGGCTGTGCGCCGCCATCGCCAAGGCGGTGACGGGCGGACCGAACCTGAAGGCCGCGGACCTGCTGCCCGCCGCGGAGGTGGGCATCTCCCTGGCGGCCGCCGCCCTGGGAAAGCTGGAGAAGGACTACGTCCAGGAGGTGGCCTTCGCCGCGAAGCTCCTGCGTGAGGACCTGGCCCTGGCGGCCCAGGACGACCCGCAGCTCTATGGCCCAGAGCTGCACATGCACCGGCCCGGCAATAACGCGGTGCGTGCAGCGTTCCGGCTGGCCTTCTGGGAGCTGCTCCACGTCCCCACCGCAGAGGCGGCGCTCCTGGACGTCGTCCACCGGGGCGGCGACACGGAGGTCCACGGCTCCGTCACCGGGGCGCTGGTGGGCGCCTTCCACGGCGAGGGCGCGCTGCCAGAGGAATGGCGCCAGAAGGTCCTCCTGGCCCTCCAGCCCTACAACCCCCTCCAGAAGGGAACGGTGCTGTGGGAGGTGTACCACCCCCGGCACCTGCTGCTGCTGGCGCCGGGGTGAGGAGGCCCGCAAGTGCGAAGCCCGCGGGGGCTGTCCGTTGAGGGACAGCCCGGCCGCGGGCTCCGGGACACGCCGTGGCGCAGGGGCCACGGGTGGGATGGGTCATCAACCGAGCAGGTCGATGACGACGACGCCTCGTGACGGCTTCTCTTCCTCGGTGTCCGTCCTCCGGTGGGGACGGTCATCGGGTGCAGGCAGTGGGAGCTCCACCACCGGCCGCTCGTAATCCTCGCGGCGGAGCCGCTCGCGGCGCTTGATTTCTTCAATGATGAAAGCGTCGAGCATGGGTTCGGTTTCTCCCTCAGCCTACGTACCCCGATGTACGCCCGCCGTCCCGCCCCCTTACCACTTCCACATCTCTTTGATGCAAATTAAGAACCCCGGTTTCTTTCTGGGGATGGCACCCTGATTCCGCATGGCTGCTCGTCCACCTCCCGACATCCGGGACACAGCAACCGTGCCACGGATGTCAGGGAAGTGTCCGTGGACGTTCAAAATTCGCCTGATCCTAATGCGTTCGCCGCGCGCCGCAACACGACTCATTTCAGGTGGCCCCCCTCCGCTCGCGTGGCACGGCTCCAGCCGAAAAGGGCCCGCCCGCCCCCCTGCTCCCTTGCACGGCATGGGCCGTGTGGGATGACAGGCAGGCGGGCGGAAAACTGACGCGGGTCGTCAGTGGTGACGAAAGCCGTCGACGAAAGCCGTCAGGGGGCTTCCGCGCGGCGCTTGAAGGCCTCCAGCATCTTGGGGAGCTGGGTTTCCGTCAGGGTGTTGATGATGGCCTTGGGGATGAGGGCGCCCAGGGCCATCTCCACGTTGTAGGTCGCGCGCGTCTTGCCCTCGCCCTCGGGCTCCAGCGTCCAGCTGCCCTTGTTGTCCTTCATCACCTCGCCCTCGACGAAGGTCCAGGACATGCGCTTGGGGCGCTCCTCGGTGACGCGGATGGTGTAGCGGATGCGCTTCACCACATCGACCTCGTAGTGCACCTGGACGGTGTTCCCCTGGCGCTGGGAGGTGGAGACCTTCTTCACCTCCGGGAGGAACTCCGCGTAGCGGTCGTAGTTGGTGATGATGTCGAAGACCTTCTCGACGGGGGCGTTGATGGTGATGGTGCGCGTGGCGCCGGCCATGGCGGTGTCTCCGAAGGAGTGAAGGACGGACGAGGCTGACGGACAGCTTACGGCGCGTAGCCCGGCTTCTTGTCGAACTTGTGGTTGGACTGGATGAAGCGGACGGTGCCCGTCTTGCTGCGCATGACGACGGAGTGCGTCTCACAGCCGCCGCCGAAGAAGCGCACGCCCTTGAGGAAGTCGCCGCTCGTCACGCCCGTGGCGGCGAACATCACCTCGCCGCGGGCCAGCTCCTCCGCGGTGTAGATCTTGTGGATGTCGGTGATGCCCATCTTCCTGGCGCGGTCGATTTCCCCCTGGTTGCGAGGCACCAGCCGCCCCTGCAGGTCGCCGCCCGTGGCGCGGATGGCGGCCGCGGCGATGACGCCTTCCGGCGCGCCGCCAATGCCCATGAGCACGTCCACGCCGGAGCCCTCGAAGCAGGTGGCGATGGCGCCCGCCACGTCACCGTCCTCGATGAGGCGCACGCGCGCGCCCGCGGCGCGGACCTCCTTGATGAGGTCGGCGTGGCGCTCGCGGTCCAGAATCATGACCGTGAGGTCCTCCACGTAGAGCTTCATGCGCTCCGCGATGGCGCGCAGGTTCTCCGTGGGGGACTTCGTCAGGTCGATGGCGCCCCTGGCGCGCGGGCCCACGGCGAGCTTCTCCATGTACGTGTCGGGCGCGTTGAGCAGGCCGCCCTGGCTGGACATGGCCACGACGGAGATGGAGCCCGGGCGGCCGTAGGCGCACAGGTTGGTGCCCTCCAGCGGGTCCAGGGCGATGTCCACCGCGGGGGCGCCGTCGTCGCGGCGGCCGACCTTCTCACCGATGTAGAGCATGGGCGCCTCGTCGCGCTCGCCCTCACCGATGACGACCGTGCCGTCGATGTTCAGCGCGTCGAAGGCGCGGCGCATCGCGTCCACGGCGGCCTGGTCGGACTCGTCCTTGTTGCCGCGGCCCATGAGCCGGGCGGAGGCGATGGCCGCCATCTCGGTGACGCGCACGACCTCCATTGCCAGGTTGCGATCCATTGTCGGGTGCTCCTCGTTCGGGAATTCGGGAAGGGAAAAAGTCAGGTGTCGGAGTCGTCCGCGGCCTTCAGGCGGGCGATGGCTTCGGGCAGCCGCTGGGGTTTGCCGTCACGCCCCACGCAGGCGTGCATGGTGCGGCCGGTGCACAGCAGCGTGGGGGAGTCACCGTCGCGCAGCAACTCGTAGGTGAACACGAGTGACGCGCGGCGCAACTCTCCCAGGGTGGCGCGGATGAGGAGCATGTCGTCATAGCGCGCGGAGGCCTTGTAGTGGGCGCTGGCCTCCACCACGGGCAGCAAGAGCCCGGTGCTCTCCAGTTCGCGGTAGCTGCCTCCGTGGGCACGGAAGAACTCACTGCGGGCGAACTCGAAGTAGCGGAAGTAGTTCGCGTAGTAGACGACCCCCATCTGATCCGTGTCGCCGTAGATGACGCGCAGCCGTGCCTCGACCATTGAGGCGGCCATATCAGGGCGGGGTGACGTGTCCAAGCGGTGGGCGCGCATGTTGGTTGCTTCTGTTCATCCGGCCGGAGAGGCTGCCGCACCATGTCGCGCCTGATTGCCGCCCTCCTCGTCCTGTTCGCCCTGCCCGCCTCCGCCAAGGCCCCGAAGCTCACGCTGTTCATCAGCGTGGACGCCATGGGCAGCGACGTCCTGTTGAGAAACCGTCCGCGCCTGACGGGGGGCCTGGGCCGGCTGCTCTCCACGGGCGCGTACTACCCCTACGCCCGGTATGCCTACGCGGAGGCCCGGACGGCGCCAGGGCACGCCACGCTGGCCACGGGCGCGAACCCCTGGCGCCACGGCATCGTGGACAACGACATCTACGACCGCGCGGCCGGACAGGCGGTGCAGGTCTACACGGACCCGACGCATCCGGTGCTGAATGGGGAGACGCCTCCCGGGTCGGACACCAGCCCGGTGAACCTGATGGCGGAGACGCTGGCGGACCGGCTGCGCGTGTCCACGCAGGGCCGGGGCAAGGTGGTGGCGCTGTCGTACAAGTCGCGGGCGGCCATTCCGCTGGCCGGGCGCCAGGGCCAGGCCTGGTGGTTCGACGAGGCGACGGGCCGGATGGTGACGAGCACCTGGTACGCGAAGGCGGAGCCCACGTGGATGCAGGCGTTCAACGCGCGCAAGCTGCCGGACGCGGCGTTCAGCAAGACGTGGGAGCTGTTGCGTCCGCGCGCCGAGTACGTGGGCGAGGACGACCGCCCCATGGAGCCGGAGGCCTACGGCATGGGGCGTGTGTTCCCACACGTGTTGAAGGGCGGGCAGCAGGCGCCCGGGCCGGCGTCGTACCGGGCGTTCGCGGTGTCGGGGTTCTCGCATGACCTGCTGGTGCAGGCGGCGAAGGCGGCGCTGGAGGGCGAGGGCCTGGGCAAGGACGACGTGCCGGACATCCTCGCGGTGAGCTTCAGCGGCACGGACGCGGTGTTCCACGCGTTCGGGCCGTACTCGTGGGAGATGCAGGACACGATGCTGCGGTTGGACGTGGCGATGGGGGAGCTCATCGCCGCAGCCGAGCGCGCGGCGGGGGGCAAGGCGAACCTGGTCATCGCGTTGTCGGCGGACCACGGCGGCGCGGAGATTCCGGAGGCGTGGGCGCAGGCGGGCGTGCCGGCCGCGCGGCTCAACCCGGTGGAGGCGGCGAAGGGCCTGGCGCAGGAGCTGAAGGCGAAGTTCAGCGTGGACGTGACGGTGAAGCTGTTGGAGCTGGACGTGTACCTGGGCGGCAAGGCGCTGGAGTCCGGCCAGGTGGACGCGGTGGCGGTGCGGCGCGCGGCGGCGGTGTGGCTGGCGAAGCAGCCCTATGCCGTCTGGGCGGTGGCGAAGGACGACCTGGACACGGCGCCGGACCAGGGAGGGCTCATGGCGGCGATGCGCCGTGGCTACTACCCGGTGCGCAGCGGCGACGTGCTGTTCATGGCGAAGCCGTTCCAGGTCGTCAGCGACTACCCGCGCGGCACGAACCACGGCACGCCGTACTCGTACGACACGCAGGTGCCGGTGGTGTTCGCGGGCAAGGGCGTGAAGCCGGGGCTGTACCTGGAGGAGATCAACCCCGTGGACGTGGCCCCTACCCTGTCCGCGATTCTGGAGATGGGCATGCCCGCGTCGGCGGAGGGCAAGCCGCGCGTGGAGGCGTTGGGAAGATAATAGGGTCGCAAGAGCCGACCATTTGAGTCGGGGGGGCTCTACGCTTGGCAATATTGGGCGCGATCGTCTGAACGCCACCTTGCCTCAAGCCCGAGCCCTGCGGTTAGCCAAGATACCGGAGACGTCGCGCCGCGGCCCCACTGGCGTCGGCGCATTCAGACCGAACTCTTGAGCGTCGTGGACGTGCGGCGCCTTGTCTTCCTCGACGAGGCCTTCTGCAATACATCCATGGCACGCGAGTATGGCTCGGCCCCGGGCGCCCGAGGAATTCGCCCAAGAGGCCGCTGGACGCCCCTGACGCGGGTGGGTGCCATCCGTGTCAACTGTCTGCCCAGGCGCACGGCGCACCGAGGGGCCAATAACGGCCGCCTCTCGTGCGCTTCGTGCTCCAGTAGCCGTGCCCCTGGATTCACCCGGGAAACGTCGTGGTGCTGATGGCCCTGCGCTCATCTTCGCAGTCCCGGCCCCCACAGAGGGGGCTGTGCGCCGAATTGATGCCTGGAGGCACAAGACAAGCAGCACACACGACATGACGCAGCGAATTCAGCTCATTTCGGTAGTCAGCACCGATGAGTTGAAGACATCCGGATGCTTGCTCGTCCAGTAAACAAACCCGCCATGCGCCGTCTCCAGGAAGACAGCCACCTCAAACGCCTTTGCCTCCCTTCCAACGCGAAGGGCCTCCTCCAACATCTCGCCTTCATAAACCTTCAACCATCGCCCCCCTCGCTGCTCTTTCCTGGATACATAGAACCGATACCCTCTTTGGCGTGCCAACTCAGCATCAGTCAACATGAAATGACACCTCAATGCGAGAGATTCCCATCAGGAGCAACGTTGATATATTTCACCTTTCCAAGCCAGTCCCTGAAATGAGCCCTACCAGCCGCGGAAAGCTGAACATCCCATTCAAATTTAAACCCTCTTGATGGATCTCCATGGTATGGGCCTTTGACCCACTCATTACCGTGCCGATCAAGGTATCCCCCTCCTGGTCCCCTTGGCAGCGGGTTTCCAGGGCGGTAGCCCTCAGGGGGCCGGTAACGTAAATGTCCGTCCCGGGGAGTGGTCCGTCGTCCGCCAGGCAAACCCGCATCCCTCAAGCGAGATCGGATGCTTGGTACTGTCTTCGTCAAGTAGGTTCGAAACGCGCCAGCGCCAGGCAGAGCGATTCCCGACAAGGAACCCCCAAATGTCCGCGCAGAGCCGGCCAGTTCAACCTCTATCGAGGCAGCTCCAAGACCTCTCCCTCCCCCAGCCCCCCCCTTTGCACTACCTGAAGCCAAGAGAATGGTTTGAACAGCATAAACAGACGCATAGAAACCGTGTGCGCCAGCCGCATAACTGTCCCCGGAGTCATACGCCGCACTGGCAAGCCACCCTTCCTCCATCGCCTTTCCCGCAGGGTTGAACGTATCAACCAATCCCCCTAGAACGCCGTGCTCCTTGGTGCTGGCCCTCAACTGATGCAACGTGTCGATAGACCGAAGCGCGGACTCATAAGGGTTAAAAGGGCCCGTGAGTGAAGACACGTAGGCGGCCGGCAAGTCCGCCAGCATCGCCCCAGCAGCGTTTGCCGCACCGTCAATCCAGCTCCCGGTTGGGGTGCTGACGCGCGATGACGCATCACCGCCGCTTCCGCCATAGAGATTGGAGATAGGCGAAATCCGATTCGCCTGATAATAGTATCGCGAACCATTGGGAGTCGTGGAGGGCTTCGTGCTCTCCCCTGTATTGACAGAACCAGTTCCTCCGCCGCCACGGGAACTCCCGTAATTCCAATCCACGGAGTCATAATGGCCTGGGATGGGATTGGGATTGAGCCCTCCTCCCGCCATGCCACCTCCGCCCAAAATCGTCCTGAAGATACTCAAGCCCGTACCGAACACGCTAAAGCCCGTTGGGTCGGTATTGGCGAAAGGGTTGTTCAGGCCGAAGCGATACCGATTGAGCGAACCCGTTGCGACAGGGTCAGGCGTCAAGAACGATCCAAAGCCTGGATCGTAAAGCCGCCCGCCCATGTCAACCAGACCGGTTTCCTCATCCACGGGGTGCCCCTGGAAGGACCTCCCCAGCAGAGGCGCAGCGGCCATGACCTGGGCAAGGTCCTCCGGGGTCTGCCGTGTTCCAAACGGAGCGAACTTCAGGCGTTCAATGACGTACCCCTCGGCATCGGTCACGACGGACGGCGTGCCCAGGAGGTCTGAATGCACGTAGGAGACGCGCTCACTCACGAGTGTCCCATCCGCATTCTCTTGCCAGTGAATCTGAGCGACAAGGCCCCCTTCTGCATTCACGTTGAACGTGTGCTCCACCACGTCTGAAACGCGCTTGCGTTCGTAGATGCCGCGAAGGCTCAAGACCTCGTCGCCGTTGGCCTGTGTCTTCAAGACCCGGCGCTGAGCACCGTCGTACTTGAAGGACGTCGTCTCCTGGTTCAAGGCAATCTGCTTTGGCAGATCAAACGCCGAATACTGCACGGTGCGGCCAAGCCCATCATCCACCTGGTTCCCCACAGCGTCGTATTGCAGGAACCGGGTCACCCCCTTTTGCGTCCGACTGTTGGGGGCATGCGACTGCGGCCCACTGTAGGTGAACGAACTGGTGAATCCAGGCCCGGCGGAAATCTGATGGGACTCCAGATTCCCGATTGAGTCATAATGGAACTCCTGCCTGGAAATGGCACCATTCTGGGTCACCTGCCAATGCGTCAGCCGGTCGAGTTCGTCGTAGTTGAAATCCTCGGACGTCCCCGCGATCAGGTCGTGGCGCTCCTTCAAATTGCCATCGGGCGCAAAACCGAATGACATTCGCTGGACAGGAACCACTCCGGTGGCCTCCATGAACCGAAGCGTGCCGACCTTGTCGAAGATACGTTGCGTGACAACGCCATTTCCTGACATTTCACGCTTGATCTGGCCAAGAGAATTGCTCTCCAGGACCTTCCAATACTCCGTCCCCGTCAGCGGATTCCGGATGGAAGCCAGACTCCCCGAACCGTCATAGGTCTTCTGGACCACCAGCCTGCTGGGATTCTCCACGGGACCGGCTTCGGGATACGCGAAGGTCAACGGCCTTCCGTAATCGTCATATGAAACATCTGTCGCGAAGCGCCGGCCGGAGATGGTCCAGGCGGTCTCCGAGGGCCGTCCCAACACGTCGTAGGCGAACTCCGTCAGCACGCCATCCGGACTCGTCACCGTGGCCAGGCGCCCCAGGCCTTGTGGCCCAGGCGAAGTGTCCCAGGTGTAGGTCGTCGTCCCATCCGGGGACACAACATTCAACGGTCGGCCAAAATCATCTCGCTGAATGTCCGTTACGCCCAGCGCGTCGGTCCGATGAACAACTTCGTCGAAGGCGTTGAATCTCACCGAGGTGCGTCCCTGATCCGCGTCCACCAAGGCGGTTTGCCTGCCCAGGGAGTCGTACTCCAGGGTCGTCAAATTGCCTTTTGGATCCCAGACCCGGGCAAGCCCACCCAGCGCGTTGTACTGGAACGTCGTGGTGTGGAGCACACCACCAGGCAGCACGTTCGCGGTCGAGGCCACCTGACCCAAACCATTGTAGTGGACTCGGGTGTGCCTTCCACCCTCGTCCACGGAGTCCGCCTGAAGGATCGAATAGTTCCAGGTCCTGAAGCGCCCATCCAAGTGCGTCAGCTTGACCGGCCGCCCAAGCCCATCCGTATCTAGATACGTGTACGCGGGGGGTTCATTCGCCGTGTGCGGCTGGCTGACGCGCCAGACCTTGCCGTCTGCCTTATATTCCGTCTGGACATAGACATACTCGGGCTGCGGTCCAGCTCGAACCCACCGTTCAAGGAGAGGGCGCCCCAGGGCATCCATCTCAATCTGGCTCTCCGACCCGCCTCCCACCAGGGAAGAGATGATCCAACCCCCTTCGGCACCAGCCCTGCGCTGGTACGAGGTCGATTGATCGCCCAATCCCGGGACGTCCACCCGTCGTCCTCTGCCGAAGCCGTCATAACTGAAGGTCGTTTCCCCTCCGGTGTTATCACGCGCGCTTAACAGGCTACCCAACCCAGAATGGTACAGGGACTCCCTGCGAATGGCTCCCTCTTGCTCCCATTCCGGGAAGATGGAATCCGGCGGTGCATACCCGAGCGTCCGCCTCCTGATGGAACCCGACAGGCCGGACAATTCTATTGCGGTAGGCAGCCCCAGCTCATTGTAGAAGAATTGCGTTGTCAGCCGTTCCGACGCTGCGCCCTCTGGAGAGCGGATGATCCGCTCTACAAGTCCAGTCAATGGATGAGTATGATACTCAACCGCTTGACTGACGGTCCCCAGTGAATTGGACCACTGGCTGTCGACCCGCTGCGGACGGGAGACCAGCCACCGGCCTGTATCTGGCGGCTCATAGAGATGCTGGACCACGCTGGATGAACCCTCGTTTAGAGTCACACCCCAGAGCTTGTTAGACTGAGTCGAAGTCGGATTCCCGTAGGCATCGAATTCTTGCTCATTGACCACCACCTGGAAACAAATCTGGCTTCCGTACTGCAGATTCCGGTCGCAAGTCTCTCCAGTCGAGACAACCTTCTCCAGATTAATTAGAGGTCCCGAACGAAAGGCATAATTCCACGTCTGCCGTTCAATCCGAACGATTCCATCCAATGGTGTCTCGACAAGCACGGAAGCAGGCAGCGCCGCACGTCCCGGCGCACCGCGGGAAACGGAGGACGTCGTCCGGCTTCCTGTATTTTCGTCTGTGACAATCCGCTCGCCGAAGCCCAGCCACCCTCGTCCTTTCGCAACGAGGCTGCCTGCATACTGATAGTTCAGGGCATAAGCTGGCAATGCACCTACGCCTCCAAAAGCCCGTTTGACGACCCAGATGCCGCGATGCATGGGGGTTGTGTCGGGAATGGGCAATGCAGGCTCCGTGGGAGTGTAGACGATCCGGTCTCCCACGTGGCTGTACTCGAACGAACTATAGGCAGCGCCATTTCGGACAGACACCAAGAGCGGTTGCTGTGCCCCCTTGGAAACATCCACCTCCACGCTAGAGCCGCTGCAAGAATAGAAATCCGGAACGCCATCTCCGTTCACATCCGCCTGATTCTCGATGCGCCGGATGGTTCCAATTGGATACAACGCATCGGTTGGGAGCGGCACACTCCTGACGAACCAGTCAGACCAAGCATCACCCGTCTGCCAAAGCGCATAGAGACCGAACCCAGTGCGGAGTTCAGCCCGGCCATCTGCATTCAGATCGGTCACCAGAAGGCGTCCTTCTGAATCGAAGCCATTCAAGGTCGAAGCGCAAACAGGCTCTTCGTATCCATTCCCCGTGTTGATCGCGTAACAGGTCTTCTCCCTGACCCCATTACCATTCATCGGCGGGATTGGGTGGGTGATGAGATAGTCTTGCAGGCCATCACCATTGACGTCCGCGGGCGTGAGGTAGTCTTCGGGCGCGCGCCGGCCGTCATAACCACCTGTTCCGGGAACACCCGCAGGCGAGAAGGTCGCGAACCGACCGTCGCCATACCCAGAGCGGATTTCACGGCCCAACTGGAAGACCTTGAAGTTGCGCCGAGGCGACTCAGGCTGCCAGGGGGCCAGTAGCGTCAAGGGTCCAAACCCTGTCGGATTGAACGTGCGATAGACAATTCCCTGGTGCGCAGGGCTGTAGGCAACGTATTCAGGAAGCCCGTCCCCGTTCAGGTCGGTGACCCGCCAGTCCTGCAACTCACGCGGGTACGCAAGCGGTTCCTGGTACGCCAGCATGAACTCAACATCGCCCTGGGCATTCTTGTAGTTGCGATACAGCAGGTTGCCAACATTCGCGCGCCGCTCATTGGGCAAACCGCCGCCTACAACCACCCAGTACCATTGGTACTTCGTCAGCATGAACTCCGAGCGCCGGTCTCCATCAAGGTCAAAAAGCGCATTGCTTTCCGCCTCAATGGTATCCAGTGGTGGCAGTGACGAGTCGTTCTGCGGCTGCCTTACAATCTCAGGCAGTCCCTTTGCAAGAACAGGCGCCCCAAACCCCACGCCCTGGCTCAATCGATAGTAGTACCGATTATCACTTGCCCCATAGACAACATCGTCGCGCCCATCTCCGTCGAGATCTCCGAAGTAGCACTGGTTGCGCCCGGCAACTCCCGAGAACGTGAACTTGACCGTCTCGTTCCGCAATCGCATCGGAGGAATGTCGTATTCGAAGACAAGGTCCTCCTTGCAGACACCCTGACCATCGCATTCGGACAGTGTTCTCAGGAGGCTGGCGGACTCCCGAACGTGATAGCCGGTCCGATACTTGAAGTGATAAGTCTTGAGCTTGCCTTCGACACTGGGTGCCGGGCCATACATCTCCAGCGATGCAAGCCTCTTGGCTCGGCGCATCTTGTATCCAGAAATCCATCGATCCGTGGCGAATGGATCGTCTTCGTAGACGAACTCGATCCTGCGCGTCGGCGCAAGTGCGGGTGCGCCCGCGAACCCCGTATACCGGATTGTCTTCGGAAGAATCTCGAAGCCTGCCTGAGAACTCCCGAGAATCGAGTAGTCGATGGTCATGTAATTTCCCATCGTGTCTTCGACCCGAGTCAATCCCCACTCAAACTTGATGTACTTCTCCACGTTGCGAACATACGTGTCCGTCTGCGGCGTGTACGTGACCTTCGTCTTGAAGCCGGGCGCGATCGGGCCGTAGGTACGGATGGAGCCATCGGTCTGATACACCCGGAAGGTACTCGGCCCCATGTCAGAGACACCGAGTGCCACGATCTTCTCGTGCCCGTTGAACTCCGCGCGGTATTCGGAGCCCTCCGTTCCGTAGGCCCCTGCAACATTGATCAACCGTTGCCCGTCGAGGCAATAACGGTCTCCGTTGGGGCCATCATCCAGGGTGGGGTCCGCTTCGACTCCGTCCAAGGCAAGGGACTTGCCACAACGGGTGATGCGGGAGATGCCTGATACATCCCAGCCCATGCCCGCCATTCCCACCCCTGACTGACTGCTGTAGTTCAGGGACAGCTCCGGTCCGATTCCGGCTCGAGAGGGCGGCGTCCATAGCGGGATGTTGTAGAGCGCGGCGCCATTCATCGAGACGCCCGCCGAGCCCGCGACCGGTCCAGCGGCAAGGCCCGTCGCATCCACCTCCGTGGGCAGAATGGTGCCTGGTGCTGGAGGGGTGAAGCCCGCATCCAGGTTCATGCTCTGACGCACTGGCCGAGCATCTTCAGACTGGAGCGCATTCATGCACCCAGCCATCAGTCCATTGAAATAAAACAACAGAAGGACGGCAGCTCCCCATTTTTTTGTTTTCACGGAAGGAGCTGTGATTTCTTCACGACGCGACCAAGTCCGCTCAGTACGCTTTGCCATCTGCCGCCCCCAGCAATCCCGAATACCGTTCCCCACCCTACTGCACGGAGACGCAAGAGTTTGATTGACACACCCGGCCCGCGTCGCAGGTCCCGCAGTACAGGTTGCCACCACAGCCATCGCTGATCGAACCGCAAGCCGCGCCCTGGGTCTCACAGGTGGTTCTCACGCAGGTGCCGGTTCCGCCAGCCTGAGCCCTGCACACCAGTTCGTCGATGTTTCCGTCACAGTTATCGTCAGCGCCGTTGCATGCCTCAGGAACATTTGAGACACAGGTCCCATAACGGCCTGGAGCGCAGTAGTTCGTCCCGGCCACCGTGCATTCACCGTTTGAAATGACGCAAGCCTCAGTCAAAGTGTGACTTTGGCTGGCTCCAAGCGCGTTGTCGATAAACCCATCAGCGTTGTCGTCACAGGCGTTGCATACTTCTGGACCGACATTGCAGTTACCCTGGCTTACCTGGCAGAAGTAGGTGCATTGTCCTGTTCCCTGCTTGCCACCACAGCCCGTGCACGGCGCTGTGCCTGCACACCCCCAGCATAAGCCGTCCCAATAACCATTCGGACGGCTACAGGTCTGGGTGGGCTTGACCGAGCAGGGGCTCTCACACGTGCGGATCAACGGGTTGTCGGTTCCCGGAATGTTGTCGATGCGTCCGTCGCCGTCATCATCACAGGCATTGCAGTCCTCTTCGCCCACGACGCAGTTTCCCAGGTTGCAGGAGGCGTCACAGATTCTAAGCCCGGTCTTGTTGCAGTTGGTGCACGCGACGCGCCCACCACATCCCGCGCAGGCGCTCCACGATCCGGTTGTGCAGCTCTGGGTGCCCGAGATCGGACACGGCGTATCTGTCCGGTTACAACTTCGCGTCAGGCTTCTTGCACCCTGCCCCGGGGCATTGTCGATAACTCCGTCGGCGTTGTCGTCGCAGTTGTTGCACAACTCCGTTTCGGATGTCTTGCACGCAAGGACTTGGCCACTGTCGCCGCAAACGACCTTGCCAGTGGCACCGCCACAGCCTGTACAAGTTCCTGCTCCAATCCCTGCCATGGGCTGGCACTTTCCCCAATAGCCCGCACCAAAGCAGGTCATCGTGCCAGGACAGCCATTGCTCATTGAGCAACCCGCCTCATCGCCGGCACTGCAAACAGCGCCCCATGCACGAGATTGGGGGAGCAGCAACACCAGAACTGCAAGGACAAGCCAGTACTTCGAGAAACCATTGGGCATGATGGGCACACTTCGGCATGAGCCCTTTGCGGGCTCGCTCGAACCATTAGGGGTGGATGGGGAGCGCCGGAACCTGCATTCGTACAGGGCCGCATCCCAGACGGTCAATCCCCCATTCCTTGAGGACAATCTCGTTGCCGAGGGCAACGATCTCACTGCCCCGGAGGGTAACTGGGCCTGCGAGCTGGCACGCGCAGAGGAGGCGTAGTCCTTCCAAAAGAAAATGGGCAGGCCGGGTCAGTCTTCCCTGACCCGCCTACCCATTCTCGCAGCCTGGAATGTCGTTCGCTTCAGCCCTACGCGGAGCGGGGCTTGCGCGCGGGCTTCTTCTTCGTCGTCGCGATCTCCAGCGACAGGTCCATGGCCCGCGCCGAGTGCGTCAGCGCGCCCATCGACACGAAGTCCACGCCCAGCTTCGCCAGCCGCGGCAGCCGATCCAACGTCACGCCGCCCGACACTTCGATGGGCACGCGGCTGGCCGTCAGCTTCACCGCTTCGCGGATCTGCGCGTCGTCCATGTTGTCCAACATGATGACGTCCGCGCCCGCGGCGATGGCCTCCTCCAGCTGCTTGAAGTTGGTGACCTCCACTTCAATCTTCACAAGCCGGGGACCGTTCAGCTTCGCGCGGCGGACCGCTTCGGTGATGTCGCCGCCCACCGCCGCGATGTGGTTGTCCTTGATGAGGATGCCGTCGAAGAGGCCGAAGCGGTGGTTGGACGCGCCGCCCATGCGCACCGCGTGCTTCGCGAGCCCCCGCATGCCCGGCGGCGTCTTGCGCGTGTCCAGCACCCGCAGCTTCGAGCCCCGCACGGAGGTCATCGCCTGCTGGGCCAGCGTCGCGATGCCGGCGGCACGCTGCACCAGGTTGAGCGCCGTGCGCTCCGCGGCCAGCAGCGAGCGCAGCTTGCCGTGGACGCGCGCGGCGACCACCTTCGGTTTGATCTCCTCGCCGTCGCGCTTGAGGACCTCCACCTCCACCTCCGCGTCCACCATGTGGAAGACGCGGACGAAGGCGTCCAGGCCGGCGACGATCATCTGCTCCTTCGCGACCAGCTCACCGCTGCCCTCCGCGTCGGCGGGGACCACTGCCAGCGAGGTGACGTCCCCCGCGGCCCCCAGGTCCTCGTCGAGGGACAGCGCGATGAGCCGATCGAGATAATCCTGCTGCACTTCCGCCTCCTACCGGCGCGCCTTGCGAGCCGGCTTGCCCCGAGTGGTCTTCTTCGCCGCGGCCTTCTTCGCGGCGGTCTTCTTCCCCGCCGCCTTCTTCGCCGAAGCCTTCTTCGCAGGGGCCTTCTTCACCGCCGCCTTCTTCGCGGCCGTCTTCTTGCCCGCCGCCTTCTTCGCGGAAGCCTTCTTCGCCGGAGCCTTCTTCGCGGCGGACTTCTTGCCCGCCGCCTTCTTCGCGGAGGCCTTCTTCGCAGGGGCCTTCTTCACCGCCGCCTTCTTCGCGGCCGTCTTCTTGCCCGCAGCCTTCTTTGCGGCCGTCTTCTTGCCCGCAGCCTTCTTCGCCGGGGCCTTCTTCACCGGCTTCGCCGAACCCTCCGGCGCCTCGCGGGTGTCGCCGCCCTCCTTGGCCCGGTCGAACTCGCGCATCGCATCGTCCACGAGGCCCATGCTCATGTACGCGACGCCCAGGTCGTGGTGGTCCGCCGGAGACAGCCCTTCTTTGGTGCCCTCGCGCAGCTTGTTGAGGGCCTCCTCGACCACCGGATCCGCGGCCTGGGGCGCCTGCGAAGCCTCTTCGGCTTCAATCTCGCCCTTCAGCTCCTGGCCCAGGTTCACCGCTTCGTCCTTCGGTGCCTGCGGCTCGGCGGCCACCTTCACCTGGGCGCTCTCGGGCGCGGGGGACTCGGACGCTTCAGGGGCTTCGGACTCGGTGCTGCCCGGCAACGGCGACGGCGTCTCGGACATGGGGGGCTCCGGGGCGATGCGCTGGAGGTGATCCTGCAGCTTGACCGTGCGCTCCTGGAGCTCCGTCACCCGGGCCTTGTCCTTCTCCACCACGTCCGGCGGAGCACGGGCCACGAAGTTCGGGTTGTCCAGCTTGCGCTGCAAACCGGCGAGTTCCTGCTCGGCGCGGGCGATCTCCTTCTTCAGGCGGTCGCGCTCCGCGTCCAGGTCCACCAGGCCCGCCAGGGGCACGTAGATCTCCAGGTTGCCGCTCACGAACGCAGCCGCCTGCGGAGGCTTGGCGCCCGGGGGGCCCACCACCACCTCGGACAGGCCCGCGAGCGGCATCAGGTACGCGCGCCAACGCTCCAGCAATTCGCGCGTCGTCGCGTCCGGGCTCTGCACCACCGCCTTCACCTTGGCGGACGGCGGCAGGTTGCTCTCGCCGCGCAGCGTGCGCAGGCCCTCGATGGCCGCGATGACCGGCGCCATCTCGCCTTCCGCGGCCGCGTCCACCCACGCCGACTCCGGCTCCGGGTACGCCGCGATGCAGATGCTCTCCGTGGGCCGGGACATCGGCAGCTTCTGCCAGATCTCCTCGGTGATGAACGGCATGAACGGGTGCATCAGCCGCAGGATGCGGTCCAGGCACGTCACCAGCACCGCGCGCGTGGTGTCCTTGGCCTCCGCGTCCTCGCCGTACAGCGAGCCCTTCGCCAGCTCGATGTACCAGTCGCAGAACTCCGCCCACAGGAACTGGTACAGCGTGGACGCGGCCTCCGCGAAGCCGAACGCCTCCAGCGACGCGCGCGTCTGCTCGGTGGCCTTCTGCAGCCGGGAGAGGATCCACCGGTCCGCCAGCGTCAGCTTGCGGCCCTCCAGCGGCGTCTTGTCCAGGTTGAAGTCGCCCATGTTCATCAGGGCGAAGCGGCTGGCGTTCCACAGCTTGTTGCAGAACGCCTTGTAGCCCCCCAGGCGGTCCATGGACAGCTTGATGTCTCGGCCCTGCTGCGTGAGCGACGCCAGCGTGAAGCGCAGCGCGTCCGCGCCGTGCGCGGGCATCCCCTGCGGGAAGCGGTTGCGCAGCGACGGCTGCAGCGCTTCCGCCTTCGCGCCCAAGATGACGTCCAGGGGATCAATCACGTTCCCCTTCGTCTTGGACATCTTCTCGCCCTTCTCGTCGCGCACCATCGCGTGCAGGTACACGGTGCGGAAGGGCACGTCGTTCATGAAGTGCAGGCCCATCATCATCATCCGGGCGACCCAGAAGAAGATGATGTCGTGGCCCGTCTCCATCACGGACGTCGGGTAGAAGGTCTGGAGGTCCGCCGTCTGCTTCGGCCAGCCGAGCGTGGAGAACGGCCACAGCGCGGACGAGAACCAGGTGTCCAGCACGTCCGGATCCTGCGTCAGGTCCTTGCCACCGCACTTCGGGCAGGACTCCGGCGGCGTGCGCGACACGATGACGTCCGCCGTGTCCTTCGAGCGCTCCTCCGCCGGGGTGCACGCCGCGCAGTACCACGCCGGAATCTGGTGGCCCCACCACAGCTGGCGGCTCACGCACCAGTCGTGGATGTTGTTCATCCAGTGGAAGTACGTGTTCGTCCAGGACTCGGGGACGAACTTCGTGCGGCCCTCCTCCACGGCCTGGATGGCCGGCTTCGCCAGCGGCTCGATCTTGATGAACCACTGCGGCGACAGGCGCGGCTCCACCACCGTGGCGCAGCGCTGGCAGGTGCCCACGTTCAGCTTGTGCGGCTCCTCCTTCTCCAGCAGGCCCTGCTCCGTCAGGTCCGCCAGCACCTGCTTGCGCGCTTCGGCGCGATCCACGCCCGCGTACTTGCCGGTGTCCTTCGTCATCCGCGCCGCTTCGTCCAGGATGGACAGCATCGGCAGCTTGTGGCGCAGGCCCGTCTGGTAGTCGTTGAAGTCGTGCGCGGGCGTGACCTTCACCACGCCGGTGCCGAACTCCATGTTCACCAGCTCGGCGTCCGCGATGACGGGGATCTCCCGGTCGGTGAGCGGCAGCGCCACGCTCTTGCCGATGAGGTCCTGGTAGCGCGGATCATCCGGGTGCACGGCGACGGCCGTGTCGCCCAGCAGCGTCTCCGGGCGCGTCGTCGCCACGGTGAGGAAGCGCTCCGTGCCCTTCACCGGGTAGCGGATGTGCCAGAGCGAGCCGTTCTTCTCCTCGTGCTCCACTTCCAGGTCGGAGAGGGCCGTGCGGCAGGACGGGCACCAGTTGATCAGCTTCTGGGCCCGGTACATCAGGCCCTCTTCGTACAGCCGGACGAACACCTCGCGCACCGCGGCCGAGGACTGCTCGTCCATGGTGAAGCGCTCGCGGCTCCAGTCCAGCGACGCGCCCAGGTAGCGGTGCTGCTCGCCGATGCGCGCGCCGAACTTGCCCTTCCACGTCCAGACGCGCTCGAGGAACGCCTCGCGGCCCAGGTCGTGGCGGCTCTTGCCCTCCGTCTTCTTGAGCTCCTTCTCCACCACCATCTGCGTGGCGATGCCCGCGTGGTCCGTGCCCGGAAGCCAGAGCGCGTTGAAGCCGCTCATCCGCTTCCAGCGCGTGAGGATGTCCTGGATGGTCGCGGTGAGCGCGTGGCCGATGTGCAGGCTGCCCGTCACGTTGGGCGGCGGCAGCACGATGCTGAACGGCGGCTTGGAGGAAGGGGCTTCGGCGCGGAAGTAGTCGCGCTCCAGCCAGTGGTTGTACCACCGCGCCTCCACCTCGGAGGGCTCGTAGGCCTTGGACAGTTCAGTCGTGTCAGTCATTGCAAGCGGCCGGCCCCCGACGGGGCCGGCGGGGAATCAGAGGGGACTGCGAATCAATGCTGGGTCTCGCGGTCCTTGATGAGCCGCTCCAGCTCTTCCCGGATGATGGTCTCCGCCAGCTGCGGTACGACCTCCCAGGCAATCTTCTCGATGACCTCGCGGGACGCCTTCGACAGCGCCTCGCGCAGCAGTGCCTCGCCGCCATCCGCGGCCGGACGGGCGCGCGCGGGCGGAGTCGCCGGCGAGGGGCCGCCGATGTCCAGGGAGATCTCCTCCGCGCCGGTGGGCTCGGGCAGCGAGTCCTCGATGCGGATGCTCTCCGTCCGGGCCTGCGCTGCGGGCGGCGCGGCCGGAGCGCCCAGGCCGAACGGATCCCGGGCACGGGCGGCCGGAGGCACCGCGGCGGGCGGGGGCGCGGCCGGCAGCGGCGCGGCGCCCGGAGGACGCGGGAAACCACCCGGAATGTTCGGGGCGCCAGGGCCCGGAGGACGCGCGGCCATGCCCGGAGGCGGCGCACCCGGAGGACGCGCGCCCGGCGGCATGGCACCCGGCGGAGGACGCGCACCCGGCGGCATGGCGCCCGGAGGCGGCGCACCCGGAGGACGCGCACCCATGCCCGGAGGCGGCGCACCCGGCGGAGGACGTGCACCCGGCGGAATGGCGCCCGGAGGCGGCGCACCCGGAGGACGCGCGCCCGGCGGCATGGCACCCGGCAGTGGACGCGCCGCGCCCGGAGGCGGCGGCACACCCGCGCCCGGAGGACGCGCACCCGGCGGCGGCATACCCGCGCCCGGAGGACGCGCACCCGGTGGAACAGCGCCCGGAGGCGGCGCACCCGCGGGACGCGCACCCGGAGGCGCGGCGGCGGCGGGCGGCGCACTGGCCGGGGCAACCGGAGCGGCGGTCTGGGGCAGCACGCGCGTCGCGGCGGACGCGGGCATCGTGTTGGACTTCTGGCCCACCAGCGCCTTCACCTTGTCGAGGAGGATCTGGCTCTCGAAGGGCTTGGTGATGTGGTCGTCCGCCCGGGCGGCCTTCGCGCGGTTCTCGTCGAACGCCTCGAAGGTGCCGGCCAGCAGCAGCACCGGGATGGCCTGCGTGGAGGGGTCGCTCTTGAGCGCCTCGCAGACCTCGTAGCCGCTCTTGCCCGGCATCATCACGTCGGCGAGCACCACGTCCGGACGCAGCTCGCGCGTGCGGGAGATGGCGTCCAGCCCGTTGTCCACCGCGGTCACCTGGAAGTCTTCCGTCGCGAAGATCATCCCGATCACCTTGCGGATGGTGAGCGAGTCGTCGGCGATCAGTAGATTCTTGGGCATCGGCTCCGGCCTCGGGGGGCGCATACCCCCCTGAATTCGTTTGAGATTTCGGGCGAGCAAGCCTGCCTGCACGCCCTGTGTCAATCGGAGAAGCTTAGGATTCGCGCGTTGGGCCGATCAAGAAAACATGCGCTGCAGGTCCAGTAACATCACCGGATCCGGCAGCCCCGGCGCCCGGAACGTTCCGAGAAGCTCGGCCGGCTTGAACTTCTGCAGCACACCAAGCACCCGGGTGGCCGCCAGCCCCACGTTCCGCCCCGCCAATTCCGTGAGGACGAACAGCTCCTCCACCCGGGCTGGCGCTCCCAGCAGCGCTGGAATCGAACAGATGGGCCACAGCGCCTGCGCGTGCGGATAGACGCCCGCCACCGGCCCACTCTGCACCGGGAGCACGCTGAACGCCTCGCCCCGGGGCACCACCTGGGAGACGCAAGCGAGGGGGACGCCGAACAGCACCCCCTGGGACTCCAGCACCAGCGCCCGCTCCGGGGGCTCGTCCGCCCAGTGAACGGGCCGGGGCTCCGGCGGGGTCGCCCGGGGGCCCGCCCGGTGCGGCAGCGCCTCCACGATGAGCTCCAGGTACAGCCGGTCCTTGTGCAGCACCGCGCCCCGGCTCAGCGGCGCCAGCGAGTCCGCCAGGCCCGGAGGCAGCAGGAAGAACGGATCCCTCGCGACATCCGCGACCTCCACCACGGAGCGCACCCGCACCGCGAGCGTGGGGCTGACGTCCAGGACCACGACCATGCCCGGCACGTCCTCCGGCAGGCCGCCGAGCAGCGCGGAGAGGTCCTTCACTTCCAGTACGCCGCGCAGACTCGCGCCGCGGGCGCCCGGCATCGCGACCTCGATGACGGACGTGGCCTCCACCGCGTAACGCGTCTCACCGGCCTCCACCAGCAGGCAGAGCCGCCGTCCGCTTTCAAAGGGCACGGCCTGGGACCCTAGCAGCCTTCCAGCGTTGGGTGCTAAGCCCTGAACAGTCATGGCGCGACTGCTCCTCGTCGACGACGAAAAGATCGCCCGCAATCTCTACGGCGACTACCTCACGGCCGCGGGACACCTCGTCACGGCGGTGCCCACCGTGGCGGACGCAAAGGCCGCCCTCTCCGCGGAGCGGTTCGACGCGGTGGTGACCGACCTCATCCTCCCCGGCGGCGACGGCATGGAGGTGCTGCGCCACGTGCGCGAGCGCTACCCCGGCGTGGAGGTGCTGGTCATCACCGGCCTGGACAAGGTGGCCCCCGCGGTGCGCGCCATCAAGAGCGGCGCGGCGGAGTACCTGGTCAAGCCCGTGGCGCCGGAGGCCCTGGAGCACGCGCTGCGCCGCGCGCTCACCACGCGCGACCTGATGCGTGAGAACGCGTCCCTGCGCCAGCACGTCGCGCTGCTGGAGGCGGGCCAGCGCATCGCCACCACGCTCGACCGCGAGCGGCTGTCCATGGCCGCGTCGGACGCGCTGGAGTCCATGGCCAACGCCTCCGCGGTGATGCTCCTGGAGCGGGAACCCAGCGGCACGGGCTTCCGCTCACACGGCATGCGCGGGCTGCCGGTGGACCTGCACGAGGCGTTGGTCCCGCAGCTCATCGAGCGGCTTTCGGGCACACGCACGCCCGTGGAGCTCGACGGACTTCAAGTTCCCTGGCCGCGCACCCTCTCCTTCCCCGCCGTGGACGGCGAGCTGGTGCTGGGCCACGCGGTGCTCTTCCACGACAACGCGCCCGCGGAGCACCACGCGGAGACGGTGGGCTTCCTCGTGCGCAACTGGGCGCTGGCCCTGCGCAACCTGGGCCGCTTCGCCGCCGTGGAGGACCTGGCCTACGTCGACGACCTCACCCGCCTGTTCAACACGCGCTACCTGCACCTGGTGCTGGACCGCGAGGTGAACGAGGCCCTCCAGACGGAGCGCCCCTTCTCCCTGCTGTTCCTGGACCTGGACCGCTTCAAGGCCATCAACGACACGCACGGGCACCTGGTGGGCTCGCGCGTGCTGGTGGAGGCCGCGCGCGTGCTCAAGGGCTGCGTGCGCGACCCGGACGTGGTGGCGCGCTTCGGCGGTGACGAGTACGTGGTGCTCCTGCGCGGCACGGACTCCGGCGGGGCCCTCAAGGTCGCCGAGCGCATCCGCCGCACCATGGAGACCCATCAGTTCCTGGGCCGCGAGGGGCTGGCGCTCAAGCTCACCACCTGCATCGGCGTGGCCAGCTTCCCCGAGCACGCCCAGGACAAGGACCACCTGCTGGACCTGTCCGACCGGGCCATGTACCGGGGCAAGCGTGGCACCCGGAACGTCGTCTACATGGCGGCGCAGGACCTGGAAGCCACCCCGGCCGAGCGCCGTCAGAATCCCCCGCCCCCGCAGGGCCAGGGCTGAAAGCCGGACCGCGCGCTACTTGCGCAGGCTGCCCACGGTGAGGTGCTTGGGCAGCTCCACCTCCGCGGGTACGCTGCCGCCGCCCTCGCTCACCGCCTCCACCTCTTCGTGGGAAGCGCCGGTGGTGATGAGGCGGTACTTCTGGGACGCCTCGCGGTCGTGCTGGGCCTGCTCCGGATCCAACCGCGCGATGAGCTGCCAGAAGAGGGCCGCGTGCTCGCGCTCCTCGTCCATGACGTGCCGCAGGATGGCCTTCGCCTCCTCGTTGTCCGTCGCGTCCAGGTGCGCGGCGTAGAGGTTGATGGCGTCCAGCTCCGCCTCGATGTTGAGCCGGATGGAGCGGGCCAGTTCGGAGTCCGTCAGCTTCCGGGGCACCAGCGAGTGGAACGGGTTCGTCTGCGGCATGAGGACCTCAGCGACAGGGAGAGTCCCCAGCGGGCGAGCGGGCAGCAGCATTTTCCGTCAGGCCGGGCTGGAGGGCGTGCGCGAGCATCCGTTCGGCCGCGAGCGCGGTCAACCGAATCCCGCGGGGGGTGCGTTGCGCGTGAACACCCGCCTCCGCCATGCTCCCGCGCATGGAGACCCCCTCGCCGCTCGCGCAGCTGCTCCAGGCCCTGGACGCGGGGGACCTGGAGAAGGCACGGCTCGCGGCCGTGGCGCTGCAACGCGCCAACGCCCACACCCATCAGGTCGCCGCGGAGGTCCTCCACGAGCTGCGTCAGCCCCTCCTGGGCGCGAAGGCCTACGCCCAGCTGCTCGCCGAGGAAGCTGGCTCCAGCGGCCCGCTGAAGCTGCTGCTCGCGCAGGTGGAGCGGATGGAGCAGATCGTCTCCGACTTCATCCGCCTGGCCAGCGAGCGGCCGGCCCCGCAGCAGCGGCTGTCCCTGGCGGCGCCCATCTGGGCGGCGGCGAAGGTGTTCAGCGTCAACCCGGACTCGGCGCGCATCTCCCTGGAGGTGGAGGCCCCCGAGGACCTCACCATCCAGGGCAACGCGCGGCTGATTGAGCAGCTCACGCTCAACCTGCTCAACAACGCCCGCGACGCCATGTCCGGCCGGGGCCGCGTGAAGGTGACGCTCGCGCGCGACGGCGCCTCCGCGGCCCTCTACGTGTCCGACTGGGGACCGGGCATCCCGGACGAGCTCAAGACGCGCATCTTCGAGCCCTACGTCTCCGCCAGCAAACGCGGCACGGGCCTGGGGCTCGCCGTCTGTCGCCGCATCGCGCAGGAGCACCACGCGCAGATTGCCCTGGTGCCGCCCACGACGCTGCGCGAGGTGCCGCCCCCGGCCACGGTGTTCCGCGTGCTCTTCCCGCCCACGGACGCGCCGCGCCCGCCGCGCAAGCGCCTGCTGGTGGTGGACGACGAGGGCATCATCCGGATGGTCTTCAAGGACCTGATGGACAAGGAGTGCGAAGTCATTGAAGCGGCCACGGGCGAGGCCGCGCTCGAAATCCTCCGCTCGTCGCGCGTGGACCTCATCGTCACGGACAAGAACCTGCCCGGGATATCCGGCCTGGAGCTGGCCCAGCACGCGCGGAAGCTGGACCCCGCGTCGCGCGTCATCCTGATGACGGGATACCCCTCGCTGGTGACGACGCAGCAGGCGCTCCAGCTGGGCGTCGTGGACTACCTGCTCAAGCCCTTCGACGACATCCGCCAGGTGCGCGCGCTGCTGCGGCAGGCGCTGTACACGCCGGCCGCGCCGCCCGTCCCGGCCCCCAGCGCCGCCGTGCGCCGGGTGGACGTGCTGGAGGACAACCCGGCCACCGCGCGGCTGATTTCGGAGGCGCTGACCCTCCTGGGGCTGGAGGCGCGCGTCGTCGCGGGCGCGGAGGTGGTCACGATGGAGCCGCCCGTGGGCGTGGTGGTGTCGTGGGACTTCGCGCCGGCCTACGGCAAGAAGGCGCTGGAGCTGGCCCGGGCCCTGAGCCAGGGCGCGCCCTTCGTCGTCCTGGCGGAACACCTCACCATGGACACTGCGCTGGCGTCGCTGCGCGCCGGGGCCGCCGCGTGCCTGCCCAAGCTGCTCTCCGACACCGCGGCGCTCAGCCGCGAGCTGGGCCTGGCCTTCAAGAAGACCGCTTCCTGAAAAGACTCCGGCCCCGGGCGCCCCGCTTTCGCGAGGCCCACCGGGGCCGGAAACCCTTACGGAGCTACGGAGCCTTCAGCCGGCTCAGTAGTCCATGTCGTCGCCGCCGTACTCCGGCATGGCGCCGCCGCCCGCGCCGCCCTTGGCCTTCTTCTTCGGGCGCTCGGCGATCATCGCCTCGGTGGTGAGCAGCAGGGACGCCACGGAGGCGGCGTTCTGCAGCGCGGTGCGCTCGACCTTCGTCGGGTCGATGACGCCGGCCTTCTCCAGGTCCTCGTAGGTCTCCGTGCGGGCGTTGAAGCCGAACGCGCCGGTGCCGTCCTTGACCTTGTTGATGACGACCGCGCCCTCGACGCCGGCGTTGCTGGAGATCTTGCGCAGCGGCTCCTGCAGCGCCTTGCGGATGATGTCCACGCCGAAGTTCTGCTCGCCGCCCAGCTTCAGGCCGTCCAGCGCCTTGAGGCTGCGGATGTAGGCCACGCCGCCGCCAGGGACGATGCCCTCTTCGACGGCCGCGCGGGTCGCGTGCAGCGCGTCCTCCACGCGGGCCTTCTTCTCCTTCATCTCCACTTCGGTCGCCGCGCCGACGTTGATGACCGCCACGCCGCCCACGAGCTTCGCCATGCGCTCCTGGAGCTTCTCGCGGTCGTAGTCGCTGGTGACCGTCTCAATCTGGGTGCGGATGAGCTTGATGCGGCCCTCGATGTCCGCCTTCTGGCCGGCACCGTCCACGATGGTGGTGTTGTCCTTGTCCACCGTGATGCGCTTGGCGCGGCCCAGGTCGTTGAGGGTCAGGTTCTCGTACTTGTGACCCAGCTCCTCGCTCACCACCATGCCGCCCGTCAGCGTGGCGATGTCCTTGAGCATCTCCTTGCGGCGGTCACCGAAGCCCGGCGCCTTCACCGCGGCCACGTTCAGCACGCCGCGGATCTTGTTCACCACCAGGGTGGCCAGGGCCTCGCCCTCGATGTCGTCCGCGATGATGAGCAGCGGCTTGCCCGAGCGCGCCACCTGCTCCAGCACGGGGATCATGTCCTGCATCGACGAGACCTTCTTCTCGCTGATGAGGATGTAGGGGTCTTCGTGGACGACCTCCATGCGGTCGCGGTTCGTGACGAAGTACGGCGACACGTAGCCACGGTCGAACTGCATGCCCTCCACCACGTCGAGCGTCGTCTCCAGGCCCTTGGCCTCCTCGACGGTGATGACGCCCTCCTTGCCCACCTTCTCCATCGCGTCCGCGATGATGGTGCCGATGGTCTCGTCACCGTTCGCGGAGATGGTGCCCACCTGCGCGATGGCCTGCTTGTCGGACGTGGGCTTGGAGAGCTTCTTCAGCTCCGCCACCACCACCTCCACCGCCTTGTCGATGCCGCGCTTGAGGTCCATGGGGCTGTGGCCGGCAGCCACCAGCTTCAGGCCCTCCTCATAGATGGCGCGCGCGAGCACGGTCGCCGTCGTGGTGCCGTCGCCGGCCTTGTCGGAGGTCTTCGACGCGACCTCCTTCACCATCTGCGCGCCCATGTTCTCGAAGCGGTTCTCGAGATCGATCTCCTTGGCGACGGTGACGCCGTCCTTGGTGATGGTGGGCGAGCCGAAGCTCTTCTCGATGACCACGTTGCGGCCCTTGGGACCGAGCGTCACCGCGACCGCATCCGCGAGGATCCGGACGCCGCGCAGGATGGAATCGCGCGCGGACTGGTGGAAGAAGATTTCCTTCGCTGCCATCGTAACCTCCGATAATACTTGGGGAATTTCTACAAATGGGGATGGCCGTTAGCACTCGGCCATGTCGAGCGCCAACATAAGGGCCGCATCGACGATGTCAACGGAAAGGGGCAGGCGTGTGGGCCTGAGGACGCCTTCCGGCCCGCCCGGGTGGGGGGCCCAGGCAGCCTCAAGGAAGGCCCTACTCCGCGAAGCGCACGAGGTTGAGCAGCTGCCCCATGTCCAGGGGCTTCTGCAGGGTGATGGCGACGCCCTTGCGCAGGCCCCGGTCGGAGATGTTGGCGTCCGTGCTGGCGGTCATCATCAGGACGGAGATGTTCTGGAAGCGGGGGTCCGCCTTCAGCATCTCCGTGAAGTGGATGCCGTCCAGGTGGGGCATCAGGTAGTCGGTGATGACCAGCCCCACGGGGTGCCGCTCCATGATGTCCAGGGCCTGGAGCGCGTCCGACGCCGAGAACACGGTGTAGCCATGCATCTCCAGGTAGCGAGAGAGCATGGTGCACAGCTCGTAATCGTCGTCGACGACCAGGATGTTCACGGGGTTCGGGCCGAAACGGGGCGCTGGAAGGTAACAGCGACGCCGGTCGTTGACAACGCGAAGGGCGGCTTCTTAGCTGCCGGCCCGTATGGCGAAGCGCATGGCGAAGCAAGGGGAGGCGCGGGACATGGACGCGCGGCTGGAGGGGGTCGCGGACGCCTTCGAGGCGAGGGACTTCGAGGCCGCGCTCACCAGCGCCGACGCCCTGCTCCGGGACGTTCCCGACTCACCAGAAGCCCTGCACTACCGGGCCGCCGCGCTGGTGGAGGTGGGCCGCCTGGAGGACGCGGGCAAGGCCTATGGCGCCGCCCTCAAGATGGCCCCGGAAGACCTGGAGATCCTCTTTGGCGCGGCGGAGTTCCTCGTGTGCCGCACCGGCGAGGACCGCGAGGCGGTGGAGGAAGGGCTGGAGTGGTGCGGCCGCGGGCGGAAGCTGGCGCAGCGGGACGACGACGTGGAGCTCGTCTACGAGTTCCTCCTCCTGGAGGGCATGGGCCTCAACCAGCTGGGGGAATGCGAGTCCGCGCTGAAAATCCTGGACCAGGCGCTGACGCACATGCCGCGCTCGCCGGACGCGCAGCTGGAGCGGGGCATCGCGCTGTTCGAGCTGTGCCGCTTTCAGCCCGCGCAGGAGGCCTTCGAGCGGGTGTTGAAGGACGCGCCAGACGAGGCGTGGGCGCACCACTACCTGGGGCTCGTCGCCGAGCGGCGCCAGGATGCGAAGGAGGCGAAGAAGCGCTTCTCCCGGGCGCAAGCGCTGGCGCCGGAGGAGCTGCCGCCGCCGGTGGCGCTGGAGGAGGCGGCGTTCGACCGCGCGGTGGAGGACGCGATGCGCGCCCTGCCCTCGCAGGTGAAGCAGTACATGGACAACGTGACGCTGGCGGTGGAGGACCTGCCGTCGGATGAGGACCTGCTGGGTCAGCAGCCGCCGCTGTCGCCGTGCATCCTGGGCGTGTTCCGGGGCACGCCCGTGGGCGAGCGCAGCGTGATGGACGCGGCGGATCACTTCCCGCCCTCCATCGTGCTGTACCAGAAGAACCTGGAGCGCTTCGCGCGCACCCGCGAGGAGCTCATCGAGCAGATTGGCATCACGGTGATGCACGAAGTCGGTCACTTGATGGGTCTGGATGAAGACGACCTGTGGGAGCGGGGGCTGGACTAGCGCCGTTCTCCCCTGCCCTGATGCGCGCCATGCATGCATGGACGAAGCTGGGGCTGATGGCGGTGCTGGGCCTGACGGGCTGCCTGGGCGACGACAACGAAGAGCCGCGCACGTGTCCGCAGGTGGTGGTGTTCGCGCGCTCGGACAGCGAGACGTGCAAGTCCTTCCCGACGCCGTGTGACGTGCCGGAGGGGTATGTCGAGTGCTGCGGCGGGCTCTTCGGGGGCTGCGCGGGGAACGTGTCCGGGAACACCTGCGTGGATGATCCGTCCGACACGTGCCAGCCCGGGGGCAGCGCGGACTGTCCGGGCATCTGCCAGTAGGCGTCAGGCGGCGCGCGAGCCCTTGTCCTCGAAGTAGGCGCGGCGGGCGCGGGCGCAGGCGGGGCACTGCCACTGCACCAGGGTGAGGTGGCGGTCGCCCAGGACGATGGTCTCGTGGCGGAGCGAGTCCCGTGGGGCCTCGCTGGTGGCCCCGCAGGCGCAGCGCAGACGGCCCAGCGTGGACAGCAGCTCCTGGGGGCTGGTGATGGGGATGGCGGACCCGGCGCTGTCGCCCCGATGGTCGGCGTCGAACTTGCGTGCGAAGGCGCGGCGCCGGCCCCAGGCGCGGCCCTTGCGCCAGAGCTCCAACGGGCCCCCCTGCGCGATGACGAACCACAGCACGAGGCACGTCGTGATGATGCCCAGGAGGAGGGTATCCGCCTCGCCGGACGGAGCTCGCGAGGCCCGGCGGGCAGGACGGCTCCCGAGCTGGACGTAATAGCCGCGATGATCGTCGGTGGTGCGCACGGCCTTCACGTACTCCGCGATGCGCTCCGGCGGGACGGAGTCCGCGAGGCTGCGGTAGCGGTAGTCGAGCACCACCGTCTTGCCGTCGGCGCGTGTGTCGGCCTCGAAGCGGAAGGCCGGATCGTCCACGGCGCTGTGCTCCTTGCCACCGGGAAGAGGCTCGCTGGACTTCAGCGTGATGCGGTGGCGGGCGAAGACGGGGTGCCGCACCTCCAGCGGGAAGGCGCGGCGGGAGTAGCTCGGCTCGGTGAGGTACTCGCGGAGGGTGTGCGCGCTGAAGTCCCGGCGGCCGTCGGAGGACCAGAAGTCCTCGATGCGGTAGTGCTCGTGCAGGACGAGCACGTTCTTCGCGGTGTCGTCGTCCACCGTCATGGGCTTCTCGACGGTGATCTTCGCGTCCTTCTTCGCGTAGTAGTTGACGTAGTAGCGGGACAGCTCGGACAGGGACGTGCTCGCGAGCATGCGGCGCATGGAGTTGGCGGATTCGCCCGTGCGGGTGGTGACCACGTCGAGCGTCGCGGGCCCGTCGCGGTCCTTCGCGACGTAGGTCTCGTCCACGAAGACGGAGGGCTCCTTCAGCGTGGGCGCGGGGATGACGGAGAGCGCCGTGGTGCCGGGGGCGACGATGAGGGCCCGGCCGTAGGGAGGCGGCTCGTAGCTGTCCAGTCCTCCCCGCTCCAGCGTCGACGTGGGATCCACCCACAGCTCACGGCCGGCCACGGTGGCGTGGACGATGGCGTGGTCGAACGCGGTGGAGGTGGGACGCCAACCGTCCAACAGCTGCGTGAGGTCCGTGTTCACGAGCGCCGGCCGCGCGTCGATGCCCAGGCCCTTGAGCAGCGCCACCAGCAGCAGGGACTTGTCCTTGCAGTCGCCGAAGCGGCGCTGGAGGACTTCGTCGGGCGGATGGGGCTGGTGGGAGTTGGGGCCCATCTCGATGCCCAGGTAGCGAACCTCGTCCTGGACGAAGCGCAGCGCGGCGAGGAAGCGCGCCTCGGGCGTGGGCTCCTTCGCGAGCCGGCGGACCTCCTGCTCCAGCGCCTTCGAGCGCGTGGGCACCTGGAAGAGCGAGGAGGCCCAGCGCGCGACGTCGTTCCAGTCCTTGTATTCGCTCAGCTGGACCCAGGGGTAGACGGGCTGCCATCCGGGGACATGGTCCTCGGAGCGGACGGAGGGCACGTCGCGGCGCTCCAGGACGATTTCCCGTTCGCCGTCCAGCATCGACTCCGAGCGCGACAGGCCCGGCGCGGCGAAGTCCCGGATGAAGAGCGTGCGCCCCCGCCCCTCCGGCCACAGCAGCCGGTAGGCGAAGTGGACCACAGGGAAGGGCTGGCCCGCGACGACGGCGTCGGAGAAGCGGCCGCCGAAGACGGGGTTGGCCCCTGCGAGGGAGTACGCCACCTCCACCGTGTCGCCGACGCGCACGTCGCGCAGGAACGGCACCACGGAGAGGGTGCCGTTGTAGAGCCGGTTCTGGAGCTCGGTCTCCTGCTGGATGACCCGGGCTTCGGAGGCCTGGAAGACGTCCTCGCGGCGGCCGTCGCGGATGCGCCAGATGCCGTGGACGGTGAGCTTCTGGTAGGTCGGGTCGAAGCGGATCTGGATGTCCGTGACGCGCTCGATGCCTTGCGGCGAGAGGACCTTCCGGGCCGCGTGCACGTACTGCTCGCGCGAAGGGCCAGACACGCGCACCTGTTTATCCGTCAGCAGCCAGGCGACGCTCGTCTCGTCGTCACCCGCTGCTTTCGGGTGGGAGTCCGGAGGAATGGGGAGCGGCTTCACCCACCTGGAGGGAGGCCCGACCCGGAAGGGCAACGCCGTCGCCGCATGCGCGCTCAAGGACAGACACAGACACAACAGCAGGACGGACACCGGCAGGAAGCCCGGTGCCAGGAGGACGGAACGGAGGGTTCGGCGCATGGCGGAAGGGCGCCCATCATGGAGCCCGGATGACGCGCCGGGCAAGGCGCCCCCTGGGACACCGGGCGAGCGTCCCCGCTCCATTCACCAGTGAAAACCGACATGCGAGCCAGGCCTGGAATTGCCGTGACACGGGCTAGGGTTCCGGCCATCGGTTGGGAGTCCAAGGAGGCTTGGGATGGTCAACGTGAAGCAGGTCGCGACGCGGCTGAAGAGTGCGTTCCTGGCGGACCCGGAGCGCTTCTACACGAACGAGACAGGGGCCTGGGTGGCGGGGATGCCGACGCCGCGGGACATCCGGGTGACGACGGGCCGGGAGCCCTTCTGGATCAACCTGGGCTACTGGAAGCACGTGGAGAAGGTGGACGACGCCAACGTGGAGCGCGTGGGGGAGCTGTTCCGGTCCGCGCAGGCGGAGATGGCGCGCCTGCTGGCGAGGACGGCGAAGCTGGGGCCTGGGGATGCCGTCCTGGACTGCGGCTTCGGGTACGCGGACCAGGACCTGCTGTGGGCGGAGGAGTTCAAGCCCGCGAGCATCGTCGGGGTGAACATCACGCCGAACCAGGTGAAGGTGGGCCGGGAGCGCGTGAAGCTGACGGGGCTGGAGGGCGTGGTCCGGCTGGAGGTGGGGAGCGCGACGGCGCTGCCGGGGCCGGAGGGAGCGTTCGACGTGGTGTTCGCGCTGGAGTCCGCGATGCACTTCCGGACGAGGCAGGACTTCCTGCGCGAGGCCTTCCGGGTGTTGAAGCCGGGAGGCCGGCTGGTGATGGCGGACATGGCGCAGAAGACGGACCGCGAGTCGGGCGCGGGGCTGCGCGCGAGGCTGCGCTACCGCTACTGGCGGGGGCTGATTGCGTTTCCGGAGGAGAACGTCTGGTCGACGGAGCGCTACCGGGAGGAGCTCCGGCGGGCGGGGTTCCAGGACGCGAAGGTGGAGTCCATCGCGGATGACGTGTACCCGGCGGTGAACACGGCGCTGGTGGCGCTGCGGGGCATGACGCAGCTGGAGCGCAGTCCGGGGAGCACGTCCCTGCACCAGGTGCGCGCGGACGTGCACAAGGCGATGCGGATGACGCCGGAGCAGCTCCAGTGGCCCGCGCTGTTCAACTGCGACGAGTACGCCGTGGTGTTCGCGCGCAAGCCGTGACGGTGGTTGACGGACCAGGCCGGAGCGGCGGTAATCGGAAGCGGTAGGGCCTCCGGACCTGGTGGCCGGCCCGGTCTTCAAAACCGGTGAGGGGCTGCGAGAGCAGTCCCTGGCGAGTTCGATTCCCGTGCCCTACCGCCAATACTTCCGAGGGGTTACGCCCCCGTACTGCCACCCTGGCAGCACCGGACTCGTCCACACGCGTCCCCACGAATCTACCCGACGTCGTTAGCGTGTCGTTAGCGCAAGACGCTATGGGAACGTCACGTTGCCGAGGGTGACTGTGCGCGGTCCGGTCTCCTCCCACAGCTTGAGGGTGAAGGTCGCACGGGATGACGCAACAGTGGATTCAGCCTCCACAATGACGCTGCCTGGAACAACGGGCGTGATGGGCTCCCTCTGCCACACTCGCAGAATCCTCAACTCCTCACCGGCCTTGCTCTTGAGCGTCGCGCCCTTTGCCGTCCAAGGCAATGCACCGGCCTTCACGGAAAGCCCGACCTCCACCGCCACCCGCGTAGTGGACCGGTAGGACTGGAACATGGTTGCGTCAACCCCACTGCCAGACACCTGGGGGATGGCATTGGTCATGATGCGTACTGACACACCTTCAGCATCCATGGCCCCTGTAGAGATCAGCCCGGTCAGCCCCCCCGGCGCAGCACGTTCAGCAATCAATCGGGCATTCTCTTCCTGATAGCGCAACGCAACCGCGCGAGCCTCCCGCGCTTCCTGCTGATACGTCTCTATCGTCCTCTTCTCGCGATACACTTCGACAAGGGGCTCCGCTTTCGCAGGATGCACCTTCAGCAGGAACGACGCGCTCGCAGGCGCTGCACCATCCCGGAAGCGCACCGTCAGAAGAAACCGCTCGCCAGGAGCGACCTGCGATGAAGGCATCACTCGAATGACCGTTTGCCCGGCATCCAAAATGGAGAAGGACTCACGGCCATCTAGCGCCACCGCATCGCGCACAAGCTCAGCATCGAAGAACAAACCGGTTGAGAGGCCAGGGCTCACAGTAATTTCCGGCGTCGCCTGACCACCTTCCGGCATCAACTCAATACGGCGGATCGCCTGCGCCGAAACCGCAGGTTCAGCCTGTGCGAGGGTCGCGCCACTCGGCAGAAAAAGCCCCAGGAGGAGTACCCATGAACAAGAAGACACGCTGCGGTTACTCCTGAGTGAACGTGCTACTCGAACTCGCTGACGGCTCTGACAGCGGCAGTGGAGAAAATACGAGCACGAGAAGGAGAGTCATCACCGGCTTCTCGCTCCATCCCCTTGACTCCCTCTACACTGAGCAGTTCAAAACACACTGGAAAGCCATCCCCCTGCAGAGGAGTGGCCCAAGTGAAGCGGCCATAAACACGGTCACTCACGACAGCACGACCCGACAGCACCGTGCCCCCTGGCATACCCGCCTCGGTAAGGAGATGAACTTCAACGGGTCCATCTCCCACAGAAATAATTCTGGGTCGGCCTTGGACAAAAAGCGCATGGAGCCTGCGTCCGACCTTAACTTCCCGTTTCGCCATGGCCTTCACGGCCCCCTCCGGGCACTGCTCGGGAGGAGGTGCCGGGCGCACCTGCGGCCCCGGGCACGCGAGCGCCGAGCATGCCGCCGCCGTGCCGACAGCACGGGCCATGACGCTCATGCCCTTCTTCGCGGGCTTCGAGGGGAGCTGAAGGGGCTGCGTCTCTTTCGGCTGCGTCGTCACGGTGGCTGAAACCTCCTGGAGCGTCGCGGGGAGAGCGACGGCCGCAGCGGTGGCCTCCGGCCCGGTGGGAGCTGCGGCGCGGTCAGCTTGAGTCGACTTGTCAGAGGGCGCTACTTCCTGACGGGTGGAGGCCGGCCTCGCGATGCGTGACGTCCCGAGTCCCCACGCGGCCCCCGCCAAGACGAGCATCACAGCGAGCGCCGCCCAAGCACGGAAGGCCCCACGCTTCTCGGGCGCCACACGCACGGTCGTCGCGGGGGGCGGCATCTCGCTCGCCGCACCATCCGAGTCCTCAGCTGGCACTGGCTTCGGGGAAATGCGTTTGCCTCGTCGGGGACGGTGCCGGGGTTGGTGCCGCCACTGCTCGAAGCTGTCGATGTCCTCTCCCTCCGTCGTCGCGGAGTCCTCGGCGTACGCGTCGCAGAGCGGCACGTCCCACGTCACGTCCGCGCCGCGTAGCGCCTGCTCCAGCGACTCGCAGAGAGTCTGGGCGCTGGGCGTGCGGGCCTCGGGGGTCTTCTCCAGCAACCGCAGGCACACGTCGCTCAGCACCCGAGGCACCCGCTCGTTCTCCTCATGCGGCGGCGTGGGTGCACTGGAGAGGATCGCCTCCGTCAAGCTGGCGCCGTCCTCGCCATCGAAGGGGAAGCGCCCCGTCAGCAGCCGGTAAGAGACGAGCCCCAGCGCCCACAAGTCGTCCGCAGGCCCCGCCGTGTAACGGGCATCCCGTTCCTCAAGGTGGGCTCGCAGGAAGCGCCATGCCTCCGGGGAGCGGTAGTCCACCGTCCCGGGCGGGAGGATGTCCGCCGTCAGCTCGCGCGCGCCCACGTAGTCGCCAATGCCGAAGTCCACCAGCTTGGCCAGGCCGTCCGAGGCTCGCACCATGACGTTGGCCTCCTTCACGTCCCGGTGCACCACCCCATCTGCGTGGGCAACGGTGAGCGCCCGTGCCACGCCCAGCAGCACGCGCGTCACCTGCCGCCCTGTGGGGTTCTCCGCCTCGGCCCAGGCGTCCAGCTGACGCCCTTCCACGTACTCCATGACGATGACGACGAATTGCGGCTGGGCCACCGGCCAGTAGCCATGGCCCAGAATCCGCACCACGTTGGGGTGGTGCAGGCGAGCGAGGATGGAGACTTCGCGCTCCGCCCTCTCCCCCACGCGCGGCACGTGAAGCAGCTTCAGGGCGAAGCGCTGACCCTCGCAATGCGCGAGGTACACCGTGCCGAAGCCGCCCTGCCCCAGTTGGCGCGCCACCGTGTAGCCCAGCACCTGGGCCCCAGGAGACAGCACAGCCGGAGGTGGCCCCCGCATCATGGCGACCTTCTTTCGGGCTCCCAGGTCTCTCGCATGCGGCGTCCTCTCAGCGGGGCGCGGACCCTACCAGAAGCGTGAGAAGCCCGGGAATCCCTCCCTCTGGCTGCACCCTCCAGAAAGGACTCGTGGAGTCTATCCAACTTCACCTGACCTCCAGCATTCACCCTTGGCCGACCTTTGTGCTGCGCGCTGGGCGTCACCCCGGACGAACTGATGGGCCACGCGCCCGCTTCCAGCGACCTCCCTGCGCGGCACCAACTCCTCCTGCGTGTGCGCACCCTGGAAGAGCCCCGGGTGCGGGCGCTGCTCCTTCTCCTGCCCGAGTCCCGGTAAGCGGCCCGGCCGCGCACGCCCTCGGCTACGCTGCGCGCCCGCCATGAATGAAGAACTCGGCATCACCATCGGCAAGGAGGCCCGCGCGGCCCGCCAGCACCTGGGCCTGACGCAGGCCGAAGTCGCGGAGCGCATTGGGCTGGTGCACCCCGTCTACAATCGCCTGGAGCGCGGGAAGATGCTGCCCAGCGTCCCCTCCCTCTACCGCCTCTGCCGGGAGCTGCGCGTCTCCCCCGAGAAGCTGATGGGCCTGACGCCCACGGGCGACGTGCGCAAGGGCACGAAGCCCAAGCCCAAGGAAGAGGATGCCCCGGAGCTGCGGCGTCTCCTCCACCTCGCGAGCAAGCTGGACGCGGTGGACCTCGCGGCCCTCCTCCACGTCGCCTCGGCCCTGGCGCGCTGAAGCCCTACTCCCGCTTCAAGCCCTCCAACTCGTGGGACTCCAACCCCTCGGGGAAGAAGCCCTCCTCACCGAACTCCACCTCGTCGCGAAGGACGCTGCCCTCCGCCAGCACCTGGGCCCACTCCGCTGCGGCTTCCTGCCGGCCGTAGCCCGGGTGGCGCCTCGCCAGGGCGACGCGCATCGCATCACGCATGTCCGCCGCCGTGGCGAATCGCTGCTCGGGTTTGGCGCGCAGCGCGACATGCAGCATCGCCTTCACGTCCGGGGAGAGTGAGGCCACGGCCTCCTCGACGTCCTCCGGCCCAAAGCTGGCCAGCAGCACCTGCATTTGCGTCAGCGGCAGGGAGGGGATGATTTCAGGCTGGAGGTGGACCATCCCCTTGAGCGGGCCCGGCACGTCCTCCACGTCGAAGAGGTGCTTGCCGGTGAAGAGTTCCACCAGCAGCACGCCCAGGCCGAAGACGTCGGAACGCGGCGTCAATGGTTTACGAGTCAGGTACTCCGGCGAGGCGTAGGCCACGTCTCCACGCACGAGGCTGGCGGGTGACTCCTCGCGCCCCACCACCAGCGAGTACGCCGCGCCGAAGTTCGTCAGCTTCACCTCGCCTTGCGTCCCTACGTAGACATGCCGAGGGTTGACGTCGCGGTGGATGACGCCCAGTGCCTTGCCGTCCACGTCCGTCAGCGTGTGCGCGTGGTGCAAGGCCTCCGCGATTTCCGCGCCGACATAGAGGGCGAAGGCCTCGGAGACGGGCCGGCCACGCGCCACGCCCGCACTCACCAGCGTCTCCAGCGAGGGGCCATCCACGTACTCCATGACGGCGTGCAGGGCGCCTTTGTGCACCTTGCGGTGGAAAACCGTGGCGATGGCCGGGTGGCGCAGACGGAAGGCCAGCTGAATCTCCTCCCCCAGCCGCGTGCGCTGCATGAAGGTGGAGGGGTTCGCCAGCCGCCGCACGAAGCAGTAACCGGGCAGCTTGTTGCCGCGCTCCGTGAAGCGCTGGGCCAGCATCAGCACCTCGCCCGTCTCCATCCGCACCAGTTCGCGGACGGCCTCGTAACGGATGCCGTCAATGGTGAAGAGGCGCAAGGGCCGCTCAGGCGTCGGCGGGAGCTGCCTGCGGCGCGCGGAGGCTTCGGTGCGCGCCAGGTCATCGGTTGTCGTGTCGGGCATGGCTCCTCGGGAGGCGGGAGAAAGGCGCAACGGCGCCTCCCGAGAAGTTTGAGTCCAGTTAACTTTTAAAGTCTACAACCACGAACTCTAAAGGGTAATCACCTCACCTGGGCGAGGGTGAAGCCTGCCCCGGCGCCGAGTACCACGGCCAGCACCACAACCAGGACAGGGACGGGGCGCGGCTGCTGACGGAGCACCTCGTTCTCCGCCTGGAGGCGGCGCAACTCGCGGGCCGAGAGGATGCAGCGCTCAGTGGACAGCCAGCACCCCTCGGACACGGCCACCGTGCGCCCGTCCTGAAGCGTCACGGTGGCGCGGGCTACGTCCAGCACTTCGCCTTCGGCACGTGCCCTTCCCGCCATCAGCAGGGCCAACGCCAGCACCAGGCCCCTCACCGCCTGTCACCCGGATGGAGCGCGTCGAGCGCGGCCACCGCCGCCGCCTTGCCGGCAATCTCCCCGGCCGCCACCTCCACGGCGTCACCGAACAGGAGCGTCTTCACCACCGTGAAGCCACCCGCCGCACCCAGGCCGATTGTGAGTGCCTTCAGCAGCAGGGCGATGGTGAAGGGCTCGCCAGCCAGGAGCGCGTTGGACACCGCACCCGCGACGGACAGCAGCAGCGCCAGCACCGCGCCCGCCCGCGCCGTCTCGTCCTCCACGATGGTGAAGAAGACGGTGGCGTCGCTCTCGAAGGCATCCCGCAGGACCTGCTGGGGCGCGCTGCCCTTGAAGACGTGGCCGGACAACGGGATAGAGAAGGACTTCCAGGTGCCCTTCGTGCGCTTGTACCCGTCTCCGCCGAAGCAATTGGCATCCACCGTGTCCTTGGCCCGGTTAACGGGCGCCTCCAACACGCCATCCAGCGCGTCCGCTTCCACGGGCGAGGTGTCGGGGGCGCGGATGTAGAGCTTGTCGAAGAAGGCCTCTCGGGGTTCGGGCATGGTGGTGGTTCCAGTCAGTGGGAGGGAAAGCGCTGCGCCAGGAAGTCCCTCAGGACGGCGGCAACGCGGCGGCGAGCACTGCCACGGGCGCGACGGAAGGATTTGCGAAGGAAGTGCGGCGGAGGGTTGAACAGCTGCGAGCCCCAGTGCCAGCCCTCGTGAATAGGACCTGCGGACCTGAAGGATCCCCTCATCTAGCGAGTTGATCAGCACACGCTCGCTCGGCGGCTGCGTGCGAAGGCGCTGGTATCCGCGCAAAGAGGCAGCCACCATGACGCGCAAGGTGGCCATCGACGAAGAGCAGGTGCGGGCGTTCCTGACGGAAGTGTTCGAGGAGGACCTGCACGTCCAACGAATCCTCTCCCTGTCGCACGCGACGCTGGGGGCTGTGCAGGCGGCGAGCCTGTCGGTGGCGGCCATCGGCAAGGCCATGGCGTGGGCGCGTGGAGAGGACGTCACGTCCAAGCACGCGGTGAAGCAGGTGGACCGACTGCTGTCGAATGGGGGCTTCGACGTCTGGAAGCTTTTCGCGTCCTGGGTGCCCTTCGTGCTGGCGGAGCGGAGCGAGGCCGTCATCGCGCTGGACTGGACGGACTTCGAGCAGGACGACCAGGAGACGCTCGTGGCCAGCCTCATCACCCGGCATGGGCGGGCCACGCCGCTCTTGTGGACGACGCTGGTGAAGTCCGCCTCCGTGGGTAACCGGCAACTGGTGGAGGACCAGACGCTTCAGCGACTGCGCGAGATAATTGCCTCCGAGGTGAAGGTGACGGTGGTCGCGGACCGGGGCTTCGCGGATGCGAAGTTCTACGCGCTCCTGCGGCAACTGGGCTTCGAGTACGTGGTGCGTTTCCGTGCGGACATGCTTGTCACGTCCGAGGATGCGGAGACGAAGCGCGCGGCCGAGTGGGTCCCCGAAGGCGGACGCGCGAAGGTGCTCCGAGGCGCACGCGTCACCGCAGCCATGGCGCAGGTGGGGGCCGTGGTGTGTGTGAAACGCAAGGGCATGAAGGACTCCTGGTGCCTGGCCACCAGCCTCACGGAAGCCACGGCCCAGGAGGTGCTGGACGTCTACGCCCGGAGATTCACCATCGAGGAGACGTTCCGGGACGTGAAGGACCTCAAGTTCGGCATGGGTCTGAAGCAGGTGCGCGTGAAGACACCCGAGCGTCGAGACCGGTTGCTGCTCATCAGCGCCCTGGCCCAGGTCCTTCTGACGCTGCTGGGAGCCGCGGGGGAGGCACTGGGGTACGACAAGCATTTGAAGGTGAATACGGTGAAACGGCGTACGCACTCGCTCTTCACCCAAGGCACCTACTATTTCATGGCCATGCCGCGCATGAGCGATGAACGACTCCGCCCGTTGGTGGAGCGATTCGCACAACTCGTTCGCGAGCACGCCGTCTTCCGAGAAGCCTTCGGACTTATCTGATTCAGATGAGGGGATGCTTCAGAGGTGGCGGCCCTCTTCTACTCGCTGATTGAGACGGCCCGCCTGCTCGGTGAGGACCCGGGGCGCTACCTGCTGCACGCTGCGCTCGCCGCCATCGAGACTCCCGGCACCGTCACGCTCCCGTCCAGCTCCGACTGACACCACCGCGCCCATTGAAGCCGGGCGGGGGCTCATCCACGCCCCGTCCAGATGGGGCACGGCGAGCTGTTACCCATGGGCTTCCCTGGTGGTCTCCGCATTCCCGTAGTTGAGTCAGTCCATGCGAAAACTCCTCCTCCTCTGCTTGCCGCTGTTCGCCTGTGTGACGACGAAGTCCGTCCCGGTCCCGGCTTCTGCCGACTCCAGCGCGTTGCATCAGGTGAAGCGGGTGAAGGTGGCCGAGGGGGTCGAGCTCGAG
>NZ_RAVX01000035.1:0-49664 GCF_003611605.1 Corallococcus sp. AB011P | reverse complement strand
GCACAGCCAGTGTTGATCACGCCTGACGCTGGCCGGCAACCTCCAGATGCCCTCTGAAGCTGGGTCCAACCCTGAGGTTAGATCCGCCAGGTTGATTTTCGGGCCGGAGATCAGGGACAGCCCCTAGCGCGCGTCCGTGCGCTGGCGCAGGAGCCCTTCCTGGGCCACGGAGGCCACGAGCCGCCCGTCGCGGGTGAAGACGTGCCCGCGCGCCAGGCCCCGGGCGTTGCCGGCCCAGGGGCTTTCGATGGTGTAGAGCAGCCAGTCGTTGACCTTCAGGTCGCCGTGGAACCACAGCGCGTGGTCCAGGCTGGCCATCTGGAAGCCCGGCTGGAGGAACGTCTGCGCGTGCGGCTGGAGCGCGGTGCCCAGCAGGTTGAAGTCGCTGGCGTACGCGAGCACGTAGCGGTGCACATGGGGCTCGTCGGGCATGGCGCCGTCGGCGCGGAACCAGACGTGCTTCACGGGCGGCTCGGCGGTGGGCTCGAAGGGGTCCACGTACGTCACCGGGCGCATCTCAATGGGCTTGGCGGAGAGGAACTTCTCCCGGTGCCGCTCCGACATGCGGCCCGCGTGGCGCCCCAACAGCTCCAGGTCCGTGGGCAGCGACTCCGGCGGCGGCACGTCCGGCATGGTGGCCTGGTGCGTGAAACCCGGCTCCTCCCCCTGGAAGGACGCCATCAGCGTGAAGATGGGCTGGCCCTTCTGGATGGCCACCACGCGGCGGGTGGTGAAGCTGCCACCGTCGCGCACGCGGTCCACGGTGTAGACGACGGGCAGGCCCGCGTCCCCGGGGCGCAGGAAGTAGCCGTGCAGCGAGTGCACCGGGCGCTTCTCCTCCACCGTCTGGCTGGCGGCGGACACGGACTGCCCCAGCACCTGCCCTCCGAAGAGCTGCCGGAAGCCCAGGTCCTGGCTCGCGCCACGGAACAGGTTCTCCTCGATGGGCTCCAGCTTCAGGAGCCCCAACAGCTCGTCCAGCACCCGGCTCATGTACGTCCTCCCGTTTTGACGCACCCCGTCCATATCCCAGCCCCGGGCCCGTGCGCGCGGACCAATGTAGAGTGCGGCGCCTTTCTGCCTCGGAGGAGCCCGTGGCCTCGCTTTCCCTGCCAGACGCCGTCCGGCGGCACCCGGCGGCCTGGGGCATGGCGGCCACGTTCGCCGCCAGCCTGCTGCTGCGCGGGCTGTACCTGGCGGGTGCGCCGGACCGGGACTGGCCCTTCTCCGTCTTCTTCGCGGGCGACGCGCGCTTCTTCCACACCGCCGCGGTGGACCTGGCGCGGGGCCGCGAAGGCCCGGTCGCCCTGCCCTACCACCCGCCCCTGTTCCCCGCGCTGTTGGGATGGCTGTACCGGGTGCTGGGCGAGCCCGCGGGCAGCGCGCTGCCGTACAAGCTGGCGCTCGCCTGTCTGGGCGCGGCCACGGTGGCCTTCTGCCAGGGCTTCTGGCGGCGCCTGTTGGGGACGCCGTGGAGCCTGGTGGCGGCGGGGCTGTACGCCACGAGCTTCGGGTGGCTGGTGCTCTCCACCACGTACAGCAATGAAACGCTGTCCGCGCTGTGGCTGTGTTTAACCTGTGCGCTGGCGTTGCGCATGGGCGGCGGGGTGCCGTCCTGGCCCGCGGTGCTGGGATTGGGCGCGGTGATGGGCTGGGGCACCCTCACCCGCGCGGAGCACCTGGGACTGTGGCCCTTCCTCCTGGTGTATGCGTGGACGGCGCGCGAGCGGGGGCCCTGGAAGCCGTGGGCCCTGCGCTGGGGCGCGGCGATGGGCGTGTCCCTGCTGCTGCTCGTGCCTTCAGCGCTGCGCAACCTGGACACGATGCGCGAGCTGAACGCGCGGGCGCCGCACCTGGAGCCGCTGCCGGAGTGGGTGCCAGTCACCGTGTACGGGCCGCTCAACTTCGCCATGGCGAATCATGCCGGCGCCACCGGGGGCTTCACGCCAGCCCTCATCAATCAGGGCGGCAGCAACGGCCAGTTGGATCCATCCCATCCGGAGCACCGGCGCCTGCTCTTGCACGGCTACGCGGAAGGGCTGCGCTGGATGGTGGCCGCGCCCGGCGACGCGGCCCGGCTGCTCTGGACGAAGCTGGACCTGTGGCTGGACGGCCTGAGCCTGGGCGTGGGCGTGTCGGACGTGCCCGGAGGCCTCATTGGCGAGCGCGCCCCGGTGGACGTGTTCGTCCCCGACTCCGCGTGGCTCAAGTGGCCGCTGGCGGCGCTGCTCCTCGCCGGGATGCTGCTGTCGCTCAAGCCCGCGCACGCGCCCTTCCGGCTGCTGTCGCTGGTGGTGCTGCACCGGGTGCTCGTCACCCTCGCCTTCTTCGGCTACGCGCGCGGCCTGCTCGTCGTCTTCCCCGCGCTCCTGCCACTGCTGGTGCTGCCGCTGAAGGTCCTGGGGGAGCGCCACACGGCCGTGGCCCGGAGGCTGCCCGCGCTCGCCGGGGCGCTGCTGCTGCTCGTGTGGGTGGAGGCCGCGCTCATCGCCACGCGGGAAACACCCCGCCGCTTCATGGCCAGCGGCACCACCGACGCGGTGAATGGCAAGCTCATCCAGGACGACCGCGTCCGGCTCTGGCCCCAACCCTGAACAGGCGCCCGGCTGGAATACTGCGGGCAGGGCAAAACATTTCGTTGACCCCAAAGGGCGACTGAACACTTCAAGCCGTTGATTCTCTTTCACTTTCAGGAATACGGCTCTAATCAGGAATAACCGCAATACACACTTAAAAAGCACATGACCTAAGCAGGAGGCGCTCCGCCCCGGAGCCCGCCGGCCCCGTCCGGCGGCATCACCCGAGGAGACGTCATGCGCCCCCTGCGGTCCGCGTTGTGTTGTCTTGCCCTCCTGGTGTCATCCACGACGTACGCATTCCAACCCTCCCAGCCCGAACAGCAGAGCGCGGTGGCGAAGAAGGCCTTCTTCAAGCCGGACCTCTACCTGCCCATCCAGAACGTGCCGCTGGAGAAGGCGCGGTCGCTGATGCCGCGCGCGGGCGCGGACCGGTGGGCGGGGTTCGTCACCCGCTTCGGCGGCAACGTGCAGGTGTATCTGGATCCAATGTCCGGCATGCCCACGGGCATCCAGGGCAGCTTCCCGCTCATCCCGGGTGACGGCTTCCGCAACAACGTCACGCTCGAATCCGTCCGCCAGGGGCTGGGCCGCTCGGTGGGCAGCGTGGACGAGTCCGTGGTGGGAGAGCTCGTCTTCAAGTTCGTCGCGGACCACCAGGACGCGATTGGCGTGGACCTGCTGCAACTGGGCTCGCCGCGCGTGACGCAGGTGACGGAAACGCTGTGGCAGGTGCACATCCCGCAGGTGGTGAACGGCATCACGGTGCGGCACGGCCGGCTTTCGGCCACCATCAGCCACGGCAACCTCATCCTCCTGGGCACGGAGGCGTGGGCCAACGTGGGCATCGACACGAAGCCCCGCTTCAGCGCGAACCAGGCCCTCGCCGCGGGCAGCACGTTCCTGGGCCAGACGCTGTCGCCCACCAGCCTGTGGCAGCCGCCCACGCTGGAGGTGACCCCCTACGCGCGCACGGGCGCGGCCTTCGGCCAGGGCTACGGGCACGCGCTGGTGTGGAGCTACGGCTTCTCCAACCCCGGTGAGCACGAGCGCTGGAAGGTGACGGTGGACGCCAACTCCGGCGAGGTGCTCGCCGTGGAGGATGACAACCACTACTTCGACGCGCAGGTGAAGGGCGGCGTGTACCCGTCCACCAACATCGGCACCTGCACGTCCAACGAGACGTGCGGCACCATGCAGCCCAACACGCCCATGCCCTGGGCGAACACGGGCTTCGCGTCGCCCAACAACTTCACGGACGGCGCGGGCATCTACAACTACAGCACCGGCACCTTCAACACGACGCTCTCCGGCAAGTACGTGAAGATCGCCGACAGCTGCGGCGCCATCAACGTCAGCTCCGCCACGGGCAGCCTGGACCTGGGCGGCGTGAACAACGACCACGACTGCACGGTGCCCGCCGGCACGTCCGCGGGCAACACGCCGGCGGCGCGCTCCAGCTTCTACGAGCTGAACAAGATTAAAGAGGTGGCCCGCGGCTGGCTGCCCAGCAACACCTGGCTGCAGGGACAGCTCACGTCCAACGTGAACCTGAACAGCACCTGCAACGCCTTCTGGAACGGCAGCAGCGTGAACTTCTACAAGTCCGGAGGCGGCTGCCGGAACACCGGTGAGATTGGCGCGGTGTTCGACCACGAGTGGGGCCACGGCATGGACAACTACGACGCCAACGGCTCGCTCTCCAACTCCAGCGAGGGCTACGCGGACATCGCGGGCATCCTGCGCCTGCAGACGTCCTGCGTGGGCTACGGCTTCTTCCAGACGACGAACACGGGCTGCGGCCTGACGCCGGACGGCACGGGCTACAACCAGCAGGAGGCGCAGGTCGCGGGCCAGTCCTGGTGCAACACGCGCTGCTCGGGCGTGCGCGACGCGGACTGGGCGGCGAGCGTGCCGAACATCCCGGCCACTCCGCAGAACTTCACCTGCAAGATGTGCTCGTCCGGCTCCGGCCCGTGCAGCAAGCAGGTGCACTGCGCGGCGTCCCCCGTGCGCCAGGCGGCGTGGGACCTGGTGACGCGCGACTTGACGGCCGCGCCCTTCAACTACAACTCCAACGACGCGTTCCTCTTGGGCAACAAGCTCTTCTACCAGGGCTCCGGGAACATCGGCACGTGGCACGCCTGCAACTGCACCGCCGGCACGTCCGACGGCTGCGGCGCGACGAACGGCTACATGCAGTGGCTGGCCGCGGACGACGACAACGGCAACCTGGCGGACGGCACGCCGCACATGACGGCCATCTACGCCGCGTACAACCGCCACAACATCGCCTGCTCCACGCCCGCGCCCACCAACGGCGGCTGCTCGGCGGCCCCCACCGCGGCCCCCACCACCACGGCCACCCCGGGCGACAGCCAGGTGGGCCTGTCGTGGACGGCTTCCGCGGGCGCCAGCCAGTACTGGGTGATGAAGACGGAGGGCTTCGCGGGCTGTGACTTCGGCAAGGCGCGCGTGGCCACCGTCACTGGCACCAGCTACACGGACGCGGAGGTCGCCAACGGCCGCCAGTACTGCTACTCGGTCGTGCCCGCGAGCAGCAACGCGTGCTTCGGCCCGGCGTCCACCTGCACCTGCACCACGCCCACCTGCGCGGCGCCCGGCGCTCCCACGCTGTCCACCCCCGCCTCCGGCGCCACCGGCGTGGAGCTGCTCGCGGTGCTGGACTGGGCGGACGTGACGGGCGTGTCCGGCTACGAGGTCCAGGTGGCCACCGACAGCGCCTTCACCAACGTGGTGCGCAGCGCCAACTCGCTCGTGGCCAGCACCTGGACGGTGTCCCCGGGCCTGACGGCGACCACCGCCTACTACTGGCGCGTGCGGGCGCTCAACTCGTGCGGTGGCACCAGTTCCTGGAGCGCGACGCGCAGCTTCACCACGCGCGGCTGCGTCACCCTGGCGGCCCCCACCCTGACGGCCCCCGCCAACGCCGCCACGGGCGTCGCGCTGGCGCCGGCCCTGGACTGGTCCGACGTGGCGAGCGCGTCCGGGTACGACGTGCAGGTGGCCACCGACAGCGCGTTCACCAACGTGGTGCGCAGCGCCACCGGCCTGTCCTCCAGCGCGTGGAACGTGACGCCGGGCCTGTCCAACCTCACGGCGTACTACTGGCGCGCGCGGGCCACCGACAGCTGCGGCGCGAGCCCGTACAGCACCGCCTTCAGCTTCACCACCACCAACGTGTGCACGCCCACCGTGGCCACGTACAACTCCACCCTGCGCACCCCGGCCTGCGGCTCCGTGTGCGGCTGCGACACCGGCCCCACGCTGGTCAACGGCCGCGGCACGCTGTCCGGAGGCGCGGAGCCCAACCAGCCCAACACCCTGGGCGGCACCTGCGCGGACGGCTCCAGCGGCACCTACCACTCGGATGAGAGCATCGACCGCATCGTGCTCAAGACGGTGGACCAGGGCACCATCACCCCGGGCAAGCAGCTCACGGTGGACGTGACGGTGTGGTGCTACGGCACCAGCGACCAGTTGGACCTGTACTACACGACGAACACCACCACGCCGTCGTGGACCGCCATCAGCACGGGCCAGGCCTGCACCGCGGTGGGGGCGAGGACGTTCTCCTTCCCCGTCACCGTGGGCGGCACCACCGGCAACCACGCCGTGCGCGCGCAGTTCCGCTTCAGCAGCACCGCCACCAGCGCCTGCGTGTCCGGGACGTACAACGACCGCGACGATCTGGTCTTCAACGTCGCGTCCGCGGTGGCCACCAACCCCACCGCCCCGTCCGCGAAGCAGGTGCGCGGCCGGACCGTGACGGCGCGCTAGTCAAGACGCGCGCGGACATCCCGTAAGTGACATGGGGGCTCCCGGTCCAGTCCGGGGGCCCCCGTGCCTTTTCACGGCTTCACCACGTGTACACGACGGACGGCGCCGAGCGCTTCGCGGGCCCGTGGTGGACCATCTCGATGTTGTTGCCGTCCGGATCCAACACGAAGGCCGCGTAGTAGCCCGGATGGTAGGAGCGCTCGCCGGGGGCTCCGTTGTCACGGCCGCCCGCGGCCACCGCCGCCTGGTGGAAGCGGTGCACCATCTCCCGGTCCTTCGCCTGGAAGGCCAGGTGCACGCGCGCGGTGGGCTCGCGGTCGTTGCTGAGGAACAGCTCGTCCGCGGCCAGGTGCCGCTCGCTCTCGTTGAAGACCGGGATGCCCATCACCTCCAGCACGGCGCGGTAGAAGCGCTTGCTCGCCTCCAGGTCCCGGACCTGGAGGTGGACGTGGTCGAACATGCGGCCGTGGTGCAGTTCCATGGTCTGCCTCGCGTGATTGGCGTGTCGGGTGTCGTTCAACACCGCGCGCGCCCACGACCATCAGAGCTGCAATTCACGCATGTCAAGGCGGCCGCGCCCGGGAAGTCGTGAAAGCGGCAGCGACTTCCACAAAAGAGCGGGCACCCGGCGGCGGGACGACGCAGCTTCGTGCGATAGTCCGCGCCACTTCGCTGTTCTTGCCTTCAGGAGGGTGCCGCGATGTTCATCGAAATCATCGTCCTGCCCCGTGAAGAGCAGTCCCCGAAGCGGCGCGCGGCAAAAGCCTCCAAGGCTCCCCAGCCGCTGGAGAAGCGTGGCCGCGCGGAGCTGGCCCAGGTGTGGCGCGAGGAGGGCAAGGCCTTCCACGGCGCCGTCCTGGAGTTCATCAAGGCCCAGCACCTCTTGGGCGCGGTGAAGTGGATGAGCGAGCCGGGCCTCCTGCCCCAGGTGACGCTCGTCGCCTCGGACCGCGTCCTGGAGAAGCTCCAGGCGGAGCCCCGCTTCGAGGCCGGCCGCTCGCTGTCCATGAACCTGCAGACCTGAAAAGCCGCCCGTCCCCCGCGGCTTCCCCCCTCGCGTTTCCCATTTTCCAATCATTCATCCGTGACACCCGCGTGAGCCCTTCCGCGGCGCGTCCGGGCGTGGCCGGGGTGCGTCACCGTTGGCGGCGAAAGCTGTCTCATCGTGTTTCACGCTGCTGTCCGCCTTGACGGCGGTGTCTTGAATTCCACAGGATGCGCCTCCAACCCACGAGGTCTGGCCAACCGGCCCGGACTTGAGCGTGCGGTGTTTTTCGTCGTGCCTCCCGTCAGTGCGCCCCTCGCCTGGAATCGGAGCGGAACATGCGTTTGAAGAGAGTGGTCCCCGTCGTCGTGTCGCTGTGTTGCGCCACCGCTTCCGCCGAAGAGCCTCGTGACAAGGAGGTCTTCATCACCATCGGTTCGGACGCGGCGGGCACGGTGCGCTCGTCGTTGCGCGGCGGGAGCGCGCCCACGCTGGTGCGCGAGGCGAACGGGGTGAGCGTGCTCAAGCTCACCGAGGCCCAGCTGAGCGACGTCTCCTCCATCATGCACGAGAGGTATCACCGCTGCGCGGGCTACATGGCGCACGACACGCAGGAGGAGGCGCTCGCGGCGCTCACGCCCGCGCAGCCGACGCAGTCGCTGGTGAGCTACACGCTGGACAACGCGGCGGTGGTCAACTCGCTGTTCTCCGACCTCCAGGAGGCCAGCATCCGGGCCACCATCACCCAGCTGTCCAGTTACACGAACCGCTACTACAACAACTCCACGGGCGGCACGCAGGCGGCCAGCTGGCTGCGGGGCATCTGGGCGGGCTACGCCAACGGGCGCAGCGACGTGACGGTGGAGCTGTACACGCACTCCAGCTGGACCCAGCCATCCGTCATCGCCACCATCACCGGCGAGGTCTTCCCGAACGAGGTGGTGGTGATTGGCGGCCACCTGGACTCCATCCAGCAGTACGCGTCCAGCCCCTCCACCGCGCTCGCGCCGGGCGCGGATGACGACGCCTCCGGTGTCGCCACGCTGACGGAGGTGTTCCGGGTGGCGATGGCGAAGGGCTACAAGCCGGCGCGCACGGTGAAGTTCATGGCGTACGCGGCGGAGGAGGTGGGCCTCCTGGGTTCGAAGGCCATCGCGCAGGCGCACAAGGCCGCGAACGCCAACGTGGTGGGCGTGCTCCAGCTGGACATGACCAACTACCGCGGCTCCACGGTGGAGGTGTCGCTCGTCACGGACAACACCAACGCGGCGCAGAACGCGTTCCTGGGCAGCCTCATCGACACGTACACGGGCTACTCGCGCGCCAACATCGCCTGCGGCTACGGGTGCTCGGACCACGCGTCGTGGCACGCCCAGGGCTACCCGGCGTCCATGCCGTTCGAGGCGCGGTACGACCTGAACGAGCACAGCCCCTACATCCACAAGGCCACTGACACGCTGGCCAACAGCACGGACGGCACCAACTGGGGCACCGCCAACCACGCGCTGAAGTTCGCGCGCATCGGCGCCGCGTACATGGCGGAGCTGGGCAAGGGCGTCCTCCCGGGCATGCCCACGGACACCGTGGATCCGACGGTGTCGCTCACCGCGCCGGCGAGTGGCGCGACGGTGAATGGCACCACGAACATCACCGCGACGGCCAACGACAACGTGGGCGTCAGCAGGGTGGAGTTCCTGGTGAACGGCGCGGTGAAGGGCACGGCCTTCGCCTCTCCGTACAGCTACGCGTGGGACAGCCGCACGGTGGCCAACGGCACCCACACGGTGGCGGCGAAGGCGTATGACAGCGCGGGCAACACCGCCACCTCGGCGGCGCACGAGGTGCGGGTGGCCAACGTGTCCACGTCCGGCACCTACGACAGCACGTACAAGACGGTGCGTTGCAGCGCGGCGGCGGCCACCTGCGACAGCGGCACGCTCTTCAACGGCCGCGGCACCCGGGGCCCGGAGCTGAACACGCCCAACACGCTGCGCGGCACGTGCAAGGACGGCAGCACCGGCACCTACCGCAGCGACGAGTCCATGGAGGCCCTCAAGGTGTCCACCGTGGACGGCTCCAACTTCGCCGCGGGCAAGCAGGTGAAGGTGGAGGCCACCGTCTGGGCCTACCTCAACCCCGCGTCGGACCGGCTGGACCTGTACTACACGGCCAACGCCACCGCGACGACGCCCACCTGGACGCTGATCACGTCCGTCGTGCCGACGATCGCGAACCTGCACACCATCTCGGCCACGTACACGCTGCCCGCCGGCGCCAACCAGGCCGTGCGCGCGCAGTTCCGCTACGGCAACACCGCCCCGACCAGCGCGTGCGTCTCCGGCGAGTACAACGACCGCGACGACCTGATGTTCACCGTCCAGTGAGCAGTCCCTCACTGACTTGAGCTGACACGTGGAGGGGATCCGGAGCGCGAAGCCCGGGTCCCCTTCGTGTTTCAGGCCGTGAAGAGGGCCTCCTGCGTCCGCGGCGGAGCGTCCTGTCTCATCACGGGCGCGGAGCGAGGCCGGCTGTCACCCCGGCGCGAGGCGCTGCTCCAGGCGCGCATCAAGGACCTGTCCCTGCGGCTGGGGGGCACGCCCCTGGAGCGCTACATCGCGCAGCTCCACGCCGAGCTGGAGGCGAAGGGAATCTCCTTCAAGCCCCAGTGCTACCTGTCCGACGAGTGGGGTTGTCCGTCGGGGGTGCCCGTCATCGGCCTGCCCTTCTACCTGGCGGATCCGGACCTGCTGTCCATCGAAGCGGAGCTGGGTGGAAGCGCGGAGACGGAGGCCGAAATCCTGATGTACCTGCGCCACGAGGCGGGCCACGCGTTCAACTACGCCTACCGCCTCGAGGTGAAGTTCGGCCCGGAGACACCGGGCAGCCCGCACCTGGTGCTGCCCACGGACCTGTCGGATGAACTGAGGGGCCGCTTGGAGCGCGCGGCCATCACGGCGTTCCGAGCGCTCAAGCTGCGCGACTACGCACGCATCGACTTCCGCGTGTCCAGCCGCACCAACGAGCCCTACCTCCTGGAGGTGAACCCCAACCCCTACCTGGAGACCCAGTGCGAGGTGGCCATGGGGGCGAAGCAGCGCGGTCTGGGCTACGAGGCGCTCGTGCAGCGCATCGTGGACACCGCTGCCCGGCGCCACGGCCTGGGCGTGGGGCGCGGAGCCACGGCCGGTGCGCCCTTGAGGGAAGCGGCCCCCGCCCCGCACTAAAGCCCGGTCCGGAGTCCGGCGCGCGAGTGACGCCCCCACGGCACCGGGCCCGGATTCCGGTGGCCCGGCCGGAGGCGTTGCTCTATGGGGGAGGCGTGCTCCACCGTCAGTTCCTGGACCATGCGAAGGCCGTGGCCCGCTTCGCGCCCGTGCGGCCCGCGGTGAAGGCGGGCCTCCGGGCCGCGCTCGCGTTCTTCGTCCCCACCGTCGTGGGCACCGCGCTGCACCTGCCCGCCACCCTGTGGCTGGCGATCGGCGGCTTCAACACGTCCTTCGTGGACAAGGGCGGCTCCTACCACGCCCGCTTCCGCGCCATGGGCGGCACCGCGCTGGCGGCGGCGGTCTCCGCGGTGCTGGGGGGCCTGGCGGGAATGCACCCAGCCCTGGCCATTCCCGCCACCCTGCTGTGGGTGACGGCGTGCAGCTTCGCGGGCGTGTACGGCGCGGCGGCGAACCTCACCGGCAACATCGCCGCCACCACCTTCGTCATCGCGCTGGGGCTGCCCGTGGCCAGTGTCACGTACGCGCTGGAGTCCGGCGCCGCGGTGCTGGGCGGCTCCGCGTGGGCCATGGTGCTGTCGCTGGTGCTCTGGCCCATCCGCCCCTACCGGCCCGCGCGCAAGGCGGTGGCGGCGTGTTTCGACGCGGTGGCGGACTACGCGGAAGGGCTGTCGCGCACGGTCCAGGGCTCGCGCGAGGACGCCTGGCAGGCGCTCATCCAGGAGCAGCACGGGCGCATCCGCGAGCTGCTGGAGGTGGCGCGCACCACGCTCGCGGCCACGCGTCAGGGCCGGGGTGAGCGCGGCCGGGGCGAGCGGCTGCTGGTGCTGCTGGAGTGCGCGGACGCGATGTTCATGGGGCTCATCGCCCTGGGCGAGCAACTGGAGAGCCTGGGCCCGCCGGTGAGCGGCCCCGTTGGAGACCCGCGCGCGGCGGTGGCCGTGGCGCTCCTGGACTGCGCGAACACGGCCAGGGACCTGGTGCGGCTGGTGGAGCAGGAGGGCCGCAGCCGCCGGCCCCGGCCGGAGTGGGACGGACGCGCGCTGCGCGACGCGCTCGGAGACCTGGACGCGCGCGGGCTCGTCACGCGGCTGGAGCGGGCACGGCTGTCGGACATCGCGCGGCTGCTCACGGAGCTGCGTGAGCGCGCGGACGTGGCGCTCGACACCGCGTGCCGGCTGCCCGGCCCCCTCACCCAGGCCCCGCCTCCCGCACGAGAGCTGGCCGAGGAGTCCCACACATCCCTGCTGGACCCGGTGCGCGCGCACCTCACGCTGGATTCGGAGGTGCTGCGGCACGCACTGCGCGCGGGGCTCACCACCACGGCGGCGGTGTACGTGGCCAGCGTGTTCCGTCCGAACCACGGCTACTGGGTGACCATCACCGTGCTCACCATCATGCAGCCGTACACCGGCCCCACCTTCCTCAAGGCGCTCCAACGTGTGCTGGGGACGGTGGTGGGTGGCCTGCTGGCCATCGCCGTCGCGTCGTGGCTCCAGAACCCGCACGCGATGATGGGCCTCCTGTTCTGCACCGCGGCCCTGTGCGTGAGCCTCATCCCGCTCAACTACGGGCTGTACACCATCTTCGCCACGCTCACCTTCGTGCTGCTGGCGGAGATGGGCAGCGGGGACTGGACGCTGGCGCCGGTGCGCATCGTCAACACGCTCATCGGCGGAGCGCTGGCGCTCGCGGGCACCTTCTTCCTGTGGCGGCGCTCGGAGCACCAGCGCTTCCCGGCGCAGATGGCGGACGCGCTGCGCGCGGACCGCGAGTTCTTCGACGTGCTGGCCCGCGCGTGGCAGCGCAACGGGCCACCGGAAGCGGCGGCGCTGGCGGAGGCGCGCCGCAAGCTGGGGCTGGCCACCATCAACGCGGAGACGTCCTTCCAGCGCCTGCTCACCGAACCGCGCTGGCGCACGGAGGCGGTGGAGCCGCTGATGACGTTGCTCGCCTTCACCCGCCGGTTCGCCGCCGTCTGCACCCTGCTCGCGTCGCGGCGCTCCGTGCCCTCCACCCCGGCGGTGCAGGAGGCCCTGTCACGCTACGCGCGCGCCATGGACGCGAGCATGGAGGACCTGGCGGACGCGGTACACCACGGTCGCCGCCCCAAGCCCCTGCCCGCCTTCGACGCGCTCATCGGCTGGAACATCCCCGCCCCGGACAAAGCCGGAGCGGCCATGGGCGCCGAGGCTCCCCTGCTCCAGTCCCAGCTGGAACGACTGGCGCGCCAGCTCACCGTGCTCCACACCGCCGCCGTCCGCCGCCTGGAGGCCCTGCCCGAAGCTTCGTCCCAGGCACAGCCATCCACGATTAACGGGCCTTAGCAGAACAACTTGAATAGGCTGTGGGACTCCCCCCTTGGTGTCTGGAGTCCCCCATGCCCTCGTGGTTGTCCCGTGTCCCCCTGCAAGGCCTGCTGCTGGCCGCCTCCACCCTCCTCCCGCCCGCCGCGAGCGCGGCGAACGAGAGCGTGCGGGTGTGGCTGACGACGACGTCCGGCAGCACGCTGTCGAAGAAGCTCAACGCGGAGGCGAACAAGACGTTCGGTCCGGAGACGGGCAGCGCGACGGCCATCGACGTGAACGACGGCGTGACGTACCAGACGCTCGACGGGTTCGGCGGCGCGCTCACGGATTCGTCCGCGTGGCTCATCTTCAACTCGCCGCAGCGCACGGCCATCATGAACGACCTGTTCAGCGTGACCGCGGGCGCGGGCCAGAGCGCCATCCGCCTGCCCATGGGCGCGTCCGACTTCTCGCGCAACAACTACACCTACGACGACACCTGCTGCGACCTGAACGACTTCTCCGTGGGTCACGACACGGCGTACATCCTGCCGCTCTTGAAGCAGGCGCGCGCCATCAACCCGGAGGTGAAGATCTTCGCGGTGCCGTGGAGCGCGCCCGCGTGGATGAAGTTCAACAACTCGCTCACCGGCGGCGGCTACCTGCGCAATGACCTGTACGGAACCTACGCGAACTACTTCGTGCGCTTCGTGCAGGCCTACCAGGCGAACGGCGTGCCCATCCACGCGCTGAGCCTCCAGAACGAGCCGCACAACGCCAACGGCGGCTACGCGACGATGCAGATGGAGTCCAACGACCAGTCCGTCTTCGCGGCGCAGCACCTGCGCCCCGCGCTCAACGCCGCGGGCTTCAACGGCGTGAAGGTGCTGGCGTGGGACCACAACTGGCACGACGGCGCGGGCCCCGCGGGCTACCCGCACGAAGTGATGGCCTACAACGGCGGGCAGGCGCAGAGCGCCGTCGCGGGCGTGGCCTACCACTGCTACGAGAGCCCCGAGGGCAGCTACAGTGTCCAGTCCGCCTTCCACGACGCGTACCCCGCCAAGGAGGTGCACTTCACCGAGTGCACCGGCGGCTTCTGGGCCACCAACGCCGCGGCGAACCTGGAGTGGGCGCTGCAGAACAACCTCTTCGGGCCGCTGCGCCACTGGTCGCGCACGTCCTTCTACTGGAACCTGGCGTTGGACCCGAACCACGGGCCGCGCGTGGGCGGCTGCACGGACTGCCGGGGCATGTTCACCGTGGACAACGCCAACGGCACGTACACGCGCAACGAGGAGTACTACGCGTGGGCCCACCTGGCGAAGGTGGTGCGGCCGGGCGCGGTGCGCGTGGGCGCCACGTCGCTGGGCAACAACAACATCGAGACGCTCGCCTTCCGCAACCCGGACGGCTCGCGCGCGCTCATCGCGCTGAATTCGAATGACGGCGCCACGCTGTCCTTCAAGGTCCGCTGGAGCGGGCAGTCCTTCGAGTACACGCTGCCGCCGCGCTCGGTGGCGTCCTTCCAGTGGGGCGGCACGTCCGGCCCGCAGGGGCCGTGGTACCGGCTGGTCAACAAGGCCACCGGCAAGTGCGTGGACATCGTGGGCCCGTCCGCGGCGGACGGCACCGGGCTGCACCAGTGGGCATGCCACACCGGCTCCAGCCAGCAGTGGTCCCTGGTGGCCACGGACAGCGGCTATTCGCGGCTGGTGTCGCGCTACAGCGGCAAGGCGGTGGACGTGGCGGACGCAAGCCAGACGGACGGCGCGCGTGTGCAGCAGTGGTCCTGGGCGGGCGGCGCGAACCAGCAGTTCAAGCCGGTGGCCACCACCGGCGGCTACACCCGCTTCGAAGCCCGCCACAGCGGCAAGGTGCTGGACGTGAGCAACTGCTGGAGCGGCGGCGACGGGGCCACCGTCCAGCAGTGGGTCTGGGCCAACAACGACTGCCAGCAGTTCCGCCTGGAAGCCATGCCCTGATCAGGGCACCGTCGCCAGGAAGCCCTCGAGCAGGGTGTTCACCTGCTCGGGGGCGTCCAGCTGTACCCAGTGCCCCGTGCCCGTCACGAGCTTCGAGGGAAGACTCGGGACGAGCACGTGGTACGCGCCGGGGGTCTGGTTGAGCGGCGTGATGACGGACAGGGCCGGTCCCCGGTAGCGCTTCAGCGCGGTGACCGGGTCGAACTTGAGCAGCGAGCCCATGGCGGCCTTCACCGCCCCGCGCTGCGTGCGCCGCAGCTGCCCCAGCACCTGCTCACGCACCTGGGGCGTGGACGGCTCCAGCAGCGTGCCCCAGTACTGCTCGATGACCTGCGTCCAGCCGTCGGTGTCGAGCGCGGCCATCATCCCGTCGGCCGCCTCCTTGGGAACCTCGCGGCCGTCGGACGCCGGGTCCAACAGGAAGAGGCCCGCGACGCGCTCCGGGTGCGCCGCCGCGTACGCCACGCACACCGCGCCGCCCAGGCTGTGCCCCACCAGCACCACGCGGGACAGCCCCAGCCCGTCCACCACCGCGGCCACGTCCTGGGAGAAGTCCTCCACCGTGAAGTCCGCGTCCGACGTGAGCGTGGACCGGCCATGCCCCCGCAGGTCCAGCGCGACCGCGCGGCGCTGCTTGCGCACGTGCTGGAGCTGCGCCGCCCACTGCCGCGTGTCCCCGCAGGCCGAGTGCACGAACACCACCGGCGTGCCCTGCCCCGTCCCGCCATCGTCCACGAACAGCTCACCCGCCGTGCCCTTCATGTCCCGTGCCTTTCCGGGCCGGAAATCCGGCCCCGCCGCGTGTCCGCATCCTGCGCCCGGCGGCCCGCCTGGGGAAAGGCTGACGGCTCCAGCGCCGGATCCGTCCGGCGGACAACACCCGGCGAAACACCCGCGCGCTCCCGCCAATCTTTTTCGATGCCGGTGGTTCCATTCACCGGCCGCGCCCCCACTGTTCCCGCGGCACCGCCCGTGAATTCCTCCGACGCCAAGAACGCCCAGGCTGGCCGCACCGCCGTCACGGTCCTCAACGTCAATGACGACCCGGCGACGCTGTACCTGCTGAGCCTCACGCTGAAGCAGGGCGGCTACCAGGTGCTCGAGGCCACGGGAGGGAGCGAGGCGCTCCGGCTCGCCCAGGGCCGGCCCGACCTGGTGCTGCTGGACGTGCACATGCCGGACATCGACGGCTACGAGGTGTGCCGCCGCCTGCGCGCGGGCGAGGCCACGCACGACCTGCTCATCGCCCACCTGTCGTCCGTGTCCGTCCAGCGCGAGGACCGCGTGCGGGGCCTGGCCCAGGGCGCGGACGCGTACTGGACGCGCCCCCTGGCGGAGGACGAGCTGCTCGCGAACATCGAGGCGCTCTTGCGCCTGCAGACCCGCGCCCGGGACGCCGTGCGCGCGCGCGACCGGTTCCTCAGCATCGCCGCGCATGAGCTGAAGACGCCCCTCACCGTGCTGCGCCTCAACCTGGAGCGCGCGGTGGAGATGGTGGTGAACGACGCGGACGCGGGCGGCGCCATGGAGAAGCGCCTCACGCCCGCGGTGCGCCAGCTCACGCGGATGCAGAACCTGGTGGACAACCTGCTGGACGTGTCCCGCCTGTCCACGCAGGACATGGCGCTGCTGGTGGACACGGTGGACTTCTCCCAGGTGGTGCGTGAGCAGGTGGAGCGCTTCCAGGCCCCGGCCCGCAGCGCGAACGTGCCCTTGAGCGTGGAGCTGCCGGACGCGCCCGTCCTCCTCTTCGGAGACCCGCGCATGCTGGAACAGGCCGTGGGCCACCTCTTGTCCAACGCCATCAAGTTCGGCGAGGACCGGCCCGCGAAGGCGCGCCTGTCCACGCACGAGGGCCACGCGGTGCTCGCCGTGGAGGACCAGGGCGTGGGCATCGCGCCGGAGGAGCACGCGCGCATCTTCCGCCGCTTCGAGCGCGTGGCCTCCGGAGGCCGCTTCGACGGACTGGGCCTGGGGCTCTACCTGGCCCAGGAGATCGCCGCCGCGCACGACGGCTCGCTGACCGTGAAGAGCGCCCTGGGCCAGGGCGCGTGTTTCGAGTTGAGGCTGCCCCTGCATCGCACCCAGCGGTACTGACGCATCCGAGGGAGAACGATTCGTGTCGAACACCGAAGACGCGGACGGCGGCACCCCGTCCAGCGAAGGCAAGAGCCCGGCGAAGCGCCTCGTCACCAATGTGCCCCGGCTGGACTTCATCACCAAGGGCGGCCTCATCCAGGGCTCGTCCTACGCCATCATCGGTCCACCAGGCTCCGGCAAGACGGTGCTGGCCAACCAGATTGCCTTCCAGCACGTGAAGAACGGCGGCAAGGCGCTCTACGTGACGCTGCTGTCGGAGTCGCACGGGCGCCTGCTGGAGAACCTGTCGCAGATGACGTTCTTCGACGCCGACGTCATCCCGGACCGGCTCCAGTACCTCAGCGGCTATCGCGACCTGGAGCGCGACGGGCTCAAGGGCCTGCTGGAGCTCTTGCGCAAGAACGCCCAGGCGCACGGCACCACGCTGCTCATCATCGACGGCATGGACGCGGCGAAGGAGTTCGCCCGCTCGGACCAGAGCTTCAAGCGCTTCCTCCAGGACCTGCAGACCTTCTGCAGCATCCTGGGCTGCACCACGCTGCTGCTCGCCCCGCACCATGCAGGGGAGCTCCACCCGGAGAACACCGCGGTGGACGGCATCTTCGAACTGTCGCTGTGGCTGCACGGGCCGCGCGCGGTGCGCGAGCTCATCGCCATCAAGTTCCGCGGCGGGCCGTCCCTGCTGGGCCGCCACGAGGTGGAGATCAGCAACCAGGGCATTGTCATCCACCCGCGCACGGAGGTGCAGTTCGCGCACCCCGCCGCGGAGGGGCGCGAGGACCGCATCCGCATGCCCTTCGGCATCCCGCGCCTGGACGAAGCGCTCCGGGGCGGCGTGCTGTCCGGCTCCACCACGCTGCTGTTGGGCGCGCCCGGCACGGGCAAGACGCTCCTGGGGCTGCACTTCCTCCTCCAGGGCGCGCGCGAGGGCCAGCCGGGCGTCTACTTCGGCTTCTTCGAGACGCCTCCCCGCCTCATCGAGAAGGCGGAGGGCACGGGCATGGGGGACCTCAAGAAGTACGTGGACGAGGGCCTCATTGAAATCCAGTGGCAGCCGCCGCTGGAGCACAACATGGACTCGCTGGCGGAGCGGCTGCTGGAGCGCATCGAGGAGCGCAAGGTGGACCGGCTGCGCCTGTTCATCGACGGTGTGTCCGGCTTCCGCTCCGCGGCGGTGTACCCGGACCGCCTGGGGCGCTTCTTCTCCGCGCTCACCCACCAGCTGCGGATGATGGACGTCACCACGCTGTACTCGGATGAGACGCCCCTGTTCAGCCCCGGCGTGGACATGCCCCAGCCAGAGGCCGCGTCCACCGTGGAGAACGTCATCCTGGTGCGCTACGTGGAGCTGCGCTCGCAGCTCTACCGGCTGCTCTCCATCATGAAGATGCGGGAGAGCGCCTACGACAGCGGCATCCGCGAGTTCTCCATCAGCGAGCAGGGCATCCAGGTCGCGGGCACCTTCGAGAGCGCGGAGAGCATCCTCACCGGCCACGCGCGCCTGTCCCGCGTAGAGAGCTCCCCCCCCGGCCGCGTGAAGGCCCCCCTGGGCGCGAAGAAGAAGCAGGGCCGCAAGACGCCAGCGAAGAAGAAGCCGGGCTCGAAGAAGGCTCCGGCGGGCACGTCCCGACGGAGGCGTTCATGAAGACCGTGCTCGTCGTGGACGACGAACAGGACATCGCGGAGGCCATCCAGGCCATCCTGGAAGAGGAACAACTGCGCGTGGTCGTCTGCGGCAACGGCCGCGAGGCGCTGGCCAGGCTCAAGGAGGAGCAGCCCGACCTGGCCATCATCGACGTGATGATGCCGGTGATGAACGGCTACGAGACCATCGACGCCATCCGCAAGGACGGCACCCACCACTTCCCCATCCTCGTCATGAGCGCCATCCAGCCGCCCAAGGCCAAGATGGAGGAACAGCAGTGGGCCGGCTTCCTCAAGAAGCCCTTCTCCCTGCGAGACCTGGTGGACACCGTGGAGCGGCTGACGTCGTCGTAGGTTCCGCTCTCACTTTTTCAGCGCAAAGCATCCGCGGCGGGCAGGCAGCCGGCGCGGGTGCTTCTGGTTGAAATCGAAATATCGCGCGCGCACAGTGGGTCCACCTGACGCGACGCATTCATGCCTACTGAAGTCGAGCCGACACCCTCCCGCGAGCCGGGCCTGTTCCGCCTCACCTGGCCCATCTTCTTCGAAATCTTCCTCTTCATGCTGATGGGCACGGCGGACACGCTGATGCTCAGCGGTGTGTCGGACGCCGCCGTCTCCGCGGTGGGCGTGGTCAATCAGTACGTCTTCATCTGCATCCTGGTGATGGAGGTGGTGAGCCACGGCGCGTCCATCGTCGTGTCGCAATATCTCGGTGCGAAGCGCGGCACGGAGGCGGCGCGCATCGCGGCGCAGGCCATCACGATGAACTTCCTGCTGGGCCTGGCCGTGAGCGGCGGGCTGCTGTTGTCCGCGGACTTCATCCTGGGGCGGATGAACCTGGAGCCGCGGACGCTGGCGTACGCGAGCACCTACTGGCACATCGCGGGCGGCTTCCTGTTCCTGCAGGCACTCATCAACGTCTTCTCCAGCCTCATCCGCACGTACGGCTTCACGCGGCAGTCCATGTACGTGGCCATGGGCATGAACGTGGTGCACGTGGTGGGCAACTGGGTGCTCATCTTCGGGCACTTCGGCATGCCGGCGCACGGCGTGGCGGGCGCGGCCATGTCCACCGTCTTCAGCCGCGCGATGGCGGTGGGTGTCTTCGCGTGGATGCTCTGGCGGGTGATGGACGTGAAGATGCAGCCCACGCACTTCGTGGCGCTGACGCGCGAGTACGTGCGCAAGATCCTCCGCGTGGGCGTGCCGTCCGCGGTGGAGCAGATGACGTACCACGCGTGCCAGACGGTGTTCCTGTACTACGTGACGTACCTGGGCCCGGTGGCGCTGGCGTCGCGGCAGTACGCCAACGCCATGTCCCAGTACGTGTTCCTGTGCAGCCTGGCCATCGGCATGGGCACGTCCATCATCGTGGGACGGCTGGTGGGCGCGCAGCGCTCGCAGGACGCGTACGCGCGCGTGCTCAAGAGCCTCAAGTGGAGCATCGGCATCACGGTGGCGGTGGACGTGACGGCCATCCTCCTCCGGGAGCCGCTCATCCGCCTCTTCACGTACGACGGCGATATCCTGCGGCTCACCTCGCAGGTGCTCGTCCTGAGCCTGCTGTTGGAGACGGGCCGCTCGTTCAACCTGGTGCTGGTGAACGCGCTGCGCGCCGCGGGCGACGCCACCTTCCCGGTCATCATGGCGATGATCTCCATGGTCTGTATGAGCCTGCCCCTGGGCTACTACCTGGTGTTCCACCTGCACCTGGGGCTCGCGGGCGTGTGGCTGGCGGTGGCCGCGGACGAGTGGACGCGCGGTCTGGCCATGTGGATGCGCTGGCGAAGCCGCGCGTGGGAGCGCCAGTCGCTGGTGTCCCCGGCGGAGGCGCCGGTGGTGCTGGCGCACTGAAGCGGCGCGGGCCATTTCCGGACGCCCGCGAGGGCTTGGATGCGCGCCCGCCCTGCACGCCTGCACGGGGCGGCCGGGCGCGCTCAATTCCCGGCCCCTTCCGCTGGACGCGGCGCATCCCACTTTTGGTGGGCCGCGTTACGGGCCAAACCGGGAGGAACCCATGCTCGCCGTCGTCTACAAAGAGAACAGCCAGGTGAAGGTGGAGGAGGTCGAGGATCCGAAGCTGGAGTCTCCCACCGACTGCGTCATCCGCGTCACCTCCGCCGGCATCTGTGGAAGTGACCTGCACATGTACGAAGGCCGCACCGCGTCCAAGGCCGGACAGGTCTTCGGCCACGAGAACATGGGCGTCGTGGAGCAGGTGGGCCCCGGCGTGAGGAGCATCAAGAAGGGCGACCGCGTGGTGCTGCCCTTCAACATCGCCTGCGGCACCTGCTTCGACTGCGTGCGCGGCCGCACCGAGGCGTGCCTCATCGCCAATCCGGAAGCGCCGCACGCGGGCTACGGCTACGCGGGCATGGGTCCGTACCGCGGCGGACAGGCGGAGCTGCTCCGGGTGCCCTGGGCCGACTTCAACTGCCTGAAGATCCCCGGGAAGCCGGGCGACGACCTGGAGGACGACTTCCTCCTCTTGTCGGACGTGTTCCCGACCGCGTACCACGGCACCGAGCTTGCGAACGTGCGGCCGGGCGCCACCGTGGCCGTCTTCGGAGCGGGGCCGGTGGGCCTGCTCGCCGGCTACTGCGCGCTCCTGCGCGGCGCCTCGGAGGTCTACGTGGTGGACAGCGTCCCGGAGCGCCTGGCCAAGGTGAAGGAGATGGGCGCCATCCCCATCGACTTCACCAAGGGCGACCCGGTGAAGCAGATCATGGACCTGCGCCGCGGCAACCCGCTCATCATGGGCGCGCTGCGCTCCGGTGAGGAGAAGGCCCTGGGTGTGATGTGCGGCATCGACGCCGTGGGCTACCAGTCGCGCGACATCAAGGGCGCGGACGCGCACGGCGGCCGGGAGAAGCCCACCCAGGTGCTGGAGCAGCTGGTGGAGCTGGTGAACCCCACGGGCTCCATTGGCGTCGTGGGCGTCTACATCGCCCCGGACCCCGGCGCGGCGGATGAGAACGCGAAGCAGGGCATCTACCCGCTGCCCTGGGCCAAGGTGTTCGACAAGGGCATCACCGTGGGCACCGGCCAGACGCCGGTGAAGCGCTACGACTATTTCCTGAGGGATCTCATCATCGCGGGCCGCGCCAGGCCGAGCATGATCGTCAGCCACCGCCTGCCGCTGCAGGACGCGCCGGACGCGTACAAGAAGTTCGACGCGCGCAAGGACGGCTACACCAAGGTCATCCTCAAGCCCCAGCTGAGCCCCAAGGCTCGTGCGTAGGAGCCCCCCTGTCCCCAGGTCCAAGCCCCGGGGTGCACACGCCCCGGGGCCTTGGCGGTATATGGTCTGATGGTGGTCGCCCTGGACAAAACCTCGACCGTGCTGGTGGTCGAAAGCTACGACGACCTGCGCGAGGCCCTGGTGGCCCTCCTCGTGTTGGAGGGCTACACGGTGCTGTCCGTGGCCACGGCCACGCAGGCGTTGGAGGTGTTGTCCCAGATCCCGGACATCCCCTCGCTGGTGCTGCTCAGCCTGATGCTGCGCAACCCGGAGGACCAGCGCTTCCTCACCCGGCTGCGGAACCTGGGCCTGACGTCGCGGCTGCCGGTGCTGGCGCTCACCGCGGATCCAGACCTCCAGGCGGCCCCGCCCGGGACGGTGGGCCTCTTGGGCAAGCCGGTGCGCACGGAGGTGCTCCTGGCCGCCGTGGACCGGTACCGGATCCGGCACTGATGTCACCTGTTGGGGGCTGATGTAGGCACGGAAACACGGCAACTCCGGGCGGCAAGGGTCGATAATCCATCAACGTCCACCGTCTCGGTGGTTCGAGGGGGAAGACCCAACATGTCCAGAATCGGTGAGTCGATTGGCGGCGCCATCGCGGCGCGAGTGCAGCAGGCGCTGACCCCGCAGGTCCGCCCCACCCCGCCGCCCCCGGCCCCGCCGGTCGCGCGGCGTCCTTCCGACACCTTCGAGTCCGCTCCGGCCGCCCGTCGCGGAGGCCCCGCGCTGGGGACGCCCGCGCCCGCGGCCACGCCCACCCCGGTGGGCACGTCCGGCACGGCGGTGCAGACGAACGGCGCCACGGTGGCGGACTACCAGGTGGGTCCTCCCCGGCGTCCGGACATCCACCACGACAACGGCTTCCTGCAGAACCCCAACGACCCCAACGACCCGAAACCCATCCCCACGGAGAGCCCGGGCCTGGGTGACTACGCGGCGCGGGCCGAGTGGGAGCTGAAGCTCAACGCCGCGCGCGCCATCCAGGGTGTGCCGGGCGTGCCGCACAACGACATCCCGGACGGCCTGGACACGTACGACCACTTCCTGCACGGGAACGGGGCGGACCGGCACTTCGACTACGAGCGCTTCGTCAGCACGGACCCCGCCGGCCAGGCGGTGCTCACCAACTCCACGCGCGACACGCAGCAGGCGGCGGAGGCGACCTACAACCAGATGATCGCCCAGGACCCGTCGCTCGCGGGCAAGCCGGTGACGTTCCAGATTACGGGCTCGCAGATTGGCGTGGGCTCCAGCGAGCAGTTCCCCTACCCGGAGACGGAGAACTGGCAGAAGGCGATTGGCGGCCACTCCATCTGGAACAGCGCGACGGTGACGGTCTACCCGCCGGAGACGCCGGGCGGGAAGCCCCGCTTCGAGATGGACATGACGCTCCACGCGGAGGACCGCTACAACTTCAACCCGGGCCAGGCGGACATCAACACCGGCACGCCGGACGCGGACAACGGCCGGCTGGAGCGCACGGGCCTGGGGCACCAGTACACCAACTACGGCACGCTCCAGCGGCATGTGACGTGGGACCAGGGGAGCCCCGAGAATGCGACGTCGCGTCCCATCGGTGGCCGTTAGGCGCACGCTGGCTACCACCCTGCTCGCGGGGTGTGTTTCGCTGGCCTGCGACAAGCCCTCAGGGGGGAATGCATCCATGACGACACAGACGGCCGCGCCTGCGGCGAAGACGGGGACGGACCTGGAGACGCTGGAGAAGACCGTGACGCTGCCGCGCCGCCCCCAGGCGGTGCAGTGGCGCACGTCTCCGCGCGGCATCCAGGGCGGGCTGGGCCCCACGGACACGCAGCTCCTCGCGGTGCTGGAGTACCCGGCGGCGGAGGCCCAGGCGCTCCAGGCCGAGCTGAAGCCCACGCGGCTGACGGTGAAGCTGGAGGACGGCGGGTGGCTGCCGGAGGCCACCCGGGAGGCCCTGAAGGGCGCCACCGCCTACGACGCGGCGCCCTTCTTCAAGGGCTCGCTGCGCCAGGGCACCGTGTTCCAGCTGCCCCAGTCGAGCACCTTCGTGCTGGTGCTCTTCAGCAGCTAAAGCCCGCGCGGAGAAGCAGGAAGCAGCAGGGGGCCCGGCCGCGAACGCTCGCGCCCGGGCCCTTCGCTTTTCAGGGACTACGTCGTGCCTTCGGGCCGGGACTTCTTCTGGGGCGTGGCGCCGTGGTGGGCGTTGCGCTGCGCGCCGGACCTCTCCCCCGAGCGGCGGTCCGCGCTGTTGATGATGGAGCTCGCGAGCAGGAAGGCGTTGAGGCGCAGCTGCATGAAGTTGTGCTCCACCTTCGGCGGCTGCTGCATGCGCAGGGTGCGGTCCTCACCCTGCTGGTGCTTGGGCCACTCCGTCGCGGACGCGGGCGCACCCGTGCGGGCGAACTGGAGCAGCCAGCCGCTCACCTGGCGTGAGTACGCGCGGTCCTCGTCGGTGAGCACCTCCTGAGTGGGCGGGCAGCGGGCCACCGTGTCCAGGAAGTACGGGATGTCCGAGCCGTGCGGGACGCCGTCGGGGTACTCCGGGCGCAGCTCGGTGGCGGTGTATTCGAAGTAGAAGCGCCACGCGTCGGAGACCTTGGTGTGCAGGTCCGCGACCTGCCGGGGGATGAGCGTGAAGACGATGTCGCGGCACACCTGCCGCGCCAGCTCCTCGTCCGGTGACACGCCCGGGTAGAGCAGGCCGATGGGCACGTTGTTGTCGCGCAGCGCCTGGAGGATCTCCATGGGGTCGCGGCCCATGGCGGTCATCACGCTCACGTCGTCGCTGGTGCTGCCCAGGATGAGCGGCACACGCGCCTGCTGCTGCGCCTTGAAGGTGGACAGGATGGACTGGGGCAGCACCGTGTCGCCGCACACGGCCACGGGCGCCAGCGAGTGCTCCGGCGGCTGCTGCCAGAAGGACTCCGCGGGCAGCTTGCGCATGCGCTCCGGCGTCGCGTCCGCGTCCGGCACGCCCATGCCGCGGATCAGCGCCTCGCCCTTGAGCAGCGCCTTGTCCAGCGGCATCTCATCCAGGCCGTACACGCTCATCGCCACGCCCCGGTGGAACAGGGGCTTCGCGGCCTCCATGCAGAAGAGGGACAGCACGCTCTTGGCGCCCGCGGACTGGCCGATGAGGGTGACGTTGCCCGCGTCCCCGCCGAACTTCGCGATGTTGCGGTTCACCCACTGGAGCGCGGCGACCTGGTCCAGCAGGCCGAAGTTGGCCGCGCCGCCGCCGGGCTCCTTCCGGAGCGCCGGGTGGGCCAGGAAGCCCAGGTGCCCCAGGCGGTAGTTGAGCGTGACGAGGATGGCGTCCCGGGACGCCATGGGCACGCCGTCGTACGGGGGCAGGCCGCTCGCGCCAATCACATACGCGCCGCCGTGGATCCACACGATGACGGGCAGCTTCGCCTGGGGGTCCACGCGGGGCGTCCAGACGTTGAGATAAAGACAATCCTCGCCCATCGGGTACGGGTCGCCGCCGCCGCCCGCGATGCATTCATCACGCGACTGGAGCGAGGACTTGCCGAACGTGGACGCCTGCCGGATGTGCTTCCAGGGCATGACCGGAGCGGGAGGACGCCACCGCAGCGCGCCCACGGGAGGCTGGGCGTAGGGAATGCCCTTGAAGGCATACACCCCTTCCTCGACGACGCCTTGGAGCTGTCCTTCGACCGTGCTGACGACGGGAGCCGACTGCTGGACCATGTTTGGAACCCCCCACGAGACCCGGCGCCAGGACCGGGCCGGTGCGAAGTAGAGGTTTCACCCATGCAAGTCAATGCATTGGGACCCAAAGACAATCACCCGTCCGCCAGCCGACGCGGCCCCAGACCCTGGAGCATCAGGGCAATGCCATACCGAGTTCCCGCAGGACAGTCCGGGCGATGGCGGCGTAGTCCCCGTCGAAGTGATGTCCACCCTTGAGCAGTACGGCGCGGGCGCCGGGCACGCCGGACAGCGTGGGGCAGAGGCTGTCGGACAGCTCCTCGTCACCGTAGACGCAGAGCACGGGCGTCCCCTTCAGGGCCTGCACGTCCGGGAGCACCGCGGCCGTGGGCTGGCCCCTGCCGCCGAAGAGGTCCGTGACGTGCACCTCGAACTCCGCCTCCTTGCCGGGAGCGAGCAGCACGGCCATCCGCACGCGCTCGCGCAGGTCCTCCGGCAGGCGCGCGGCGATGGCCGGCACCACGTCCGCGCCGCGCGAATAGCCCAGCAACACCACGCGCTGCTTGCCCCACGCGGACAGGAAGTGGCGCAGCGCGCGGGCCACGTCCGCGGACGTCTGCTCCGGCGTGCGGCGCTTCCAGAAGTAGCGCAGCGAGTTGAAGCCCACGACGGGGATGCCCTGCGCGGCGAGCGACCTGGAGACGGACTGGTCCAGGCTGGCCCAGCCGCCATCGCCGGTGACGAAGAGCGCCAGCGTGTCGCCCGGGACGTCCGGCGTCGCGGGGACCTCCACCAGCGACAGCCCCTCCACCGACGTGTCTCCGGAGAGCCCCGGGGTGCCAGCGTCTGGAGGCGACGCTGGCGTGGAGACCGGCGGCGGCCCCTCCGCGGGGAGCGGCGCGGCGGCGGCATCATGCGCGGCCAGCAGCGCCCCCCGCCATGCCTCCACAGGCATGCGGGCCAGGCCCGGCCCCGGCACCGTCAGCACGCGGGCCGTCGTCAGCGAGCGGGTGAAGTCGTGCGCCGCCTTCACCGGATGAGCCGGATCCCGGTCCGCGCCGAGCAGCACCCACGGTTGATTCAGCGCACGCGCCGGGGCCAGCCGCTCCCGCCGGCCCTTGTCCGAGCGTGAGCGCACGAGTCCCGCGCCCGGACAGAAGGCCGCGGACGTCGTCAGCTCCGGCGTGAAGTCCACGCTCACCGCGCCCCGGAACGTGCCCGGCGGAGCCTGGGCCAGCGCCGCGTAGGCCAGCGCCGCGCCCGCGCCGTCCCCCACGAGGACGGGGTGCAGGTACTCGGGCAGCTGCGCGTGCCGCTGGTAGCCCTGGCTCAGGAGCTCCAGGTCGCCCGCCGGATACGCGCACCGGGTGCCCTTCTCCAGGGCGCGCAGGAAGGCCCCGGCGTCCACGCCGAGCACCAGCGCGCCGTGCGAAGCCAGCGCCGTGGACAGCTTCAGCGCCCGGCCCTGATCCGCGGGCCCATCCGCCAGCAGGAGCACCACCGTCCCGGGCCTCCCCGGGGGCGTCACCACCGTGACGTAGCCAAAGCGGCCTCCGGGGTGCAGCGTCTCCACGCGCGGCGCGACGGGAGGTTGGTGCACGGGGACCGCCACCGGGGCCGGCGCGACGGAGGGCGCCGCGCACGTGCGAGCCCAGGGGATGAGCGCCAGCGCCAGCACGAGCACGGCCCCCACCAGGAACCCCTTCGCGCGCCTCCTCATCTCGCCACCACTCCACCCAGCCCGCGCGACACCAGCGACGCCACGCCCGCGAGCACGCCCGGCAGCGCGAGCCCGCCCGGCGAGGCCAGGTAGCGCGGCGCCCAGTCCGGACGGAACTTCTCCTTGTAGTGGCGCAGCCCCTGGAAGTTGTAGAAGTGCTCGCCGTGCCGGAACAGGAGCGCGCCCAGCCGGTTCCACATGGGCGCGAGCGCGCGCGCCTCGAAGCCGCTGAAGGGCGCCATGCCCAGGTTGAAGCGCTGGAAGCCCTGCCGCCGGCCCCACAGCATCAGCGACGTGAAGAGGAAGTCCATGGCCCCATGGGGACTGCCCGGCTGGTAGCGCATGAGGTCCACGCTCAGCTCCTCCTTCGTGTCCGGGGCCCACACGTTGGCGAAGCCCATGAGCACGCCGCTCCGGCGCACCAGCGCCACCGGCCCCTGCTCCAGGTAGCGCGGGGAGAAGCAGCCCAGGCTGAAGCCCTTCTCACGCGTGTGCTTCTCCGCGAGCCACGCGTCGGAGATGGCCCGCAGCTGGGGCAGCAGCTCCGGCACGGCCTCGCGCGGCTGCACCTCGAAGGTCCATCCCTCGCGCTCCATGTGGCGCATGCCGTGGCGCAGGCCCCGGCGCTCCGGCCCCTCCAGGTTGAAGTCCGGGAGCGGCACGGTGGCCTCCTCGCCCAGCTTGAGCAGCGTGAGCCCCAGGTCCAGGTAGCGCGGCAGCGCCCCCGGCCCCACCTGGTAGAAGCACGCCCAGCCGTGGTGCCGGTCCGCCAGCTCCAGGAAGCGCCACGCCAGCTCCGTCGCCGCGTCCGGCGGCCCCACCGGGTCGCCCATGGACACCCACGCCCGCCCCGACACGCCGTACATGAGGAACGCGGTGCCCGCGTCGTTGAGCAGCAGGGACTTGTCCCCCACCAGCGCCAGCGAGGCCATGGACTCCGGGGAGCTCGCCACCAGGGGACGCACCCGTTGCAGCTCCTCCACCGTCGGAGGATGCGTGCGCGGCGCCGCCGGCCGCAGGAGCGCGGCCAGCCCCGCCACGACCGTCGCCCCCAGCACGCCCACGCTGGCGCGAAGGAAACGTGGCGCGTCGCCGGAGAAGGCGAAGTGCCACCAGAGGTCGTTGCGGTACTCGACGTGCCGGAAGGAGAAGAGCCCCAGCCACACCGACGCGCCCACCACCGCCGCCGTGGCCAGGAGCCACCCGGGGCTGAAGGCCTCCGCGAACAGCGACGTGTGCCGGTAGAACTGCTGATGGAACGGAGCCAGCGCCGCGGCCAGGACGAGCAGCAGCGTGGCCTCCTCGTAGTCCACGCCCTTCACCACGGAGAACACCGCGCCCGCCACCAGCAGCACCTGCGTCAGCACATAGGCCGCGTCCAGGCGCCGCTGGAGCCCGCGCGCGAGCAGGAGCAGCGACACGCCCACCAGGCTGCCCAGCAGGTGTGACACCTCCAGGAGCGGCAGCGGCACCAGCCGGCGCAGCAGCGCCAGCCGCTCGGCGACGGGCGGCGTCGCGCCGGAGAAGAGCAGCACCGTGCCCGCCACGAACGCCACCGCCGACGCGGCCCACGGCACCACCGGCGCGAACGAGCTGTGCACCACCTTCGCCAGCCGCGTGAGGTGGTGACGGCGCTGGAGCAGCTCATGCCCCGCGAGCAGCAGCGCCGCCACCGTGAAGGGCAGCAGGTAGTAGACGAGCCGGTACACGAGCAGCACGCCCACGACCTGCGGCGCGGGCACGCGGGGCGTGAGCGCGGAGAGCATCACCGTCTCGAAGACACCCAGGCCCGCGGGCACCTGGCTGGCGATGCCCGCCAGCTGCGCCAGCGCGAACAGCGCGGTGAGCGACGGCAGCGACACGCTGTCCGGGGGCAGCAGCACCCACAGCACCGTCGCCGCCAGCACCCAGTCCCCGCAGGACACCACCAGCTGCGCCAGCGCCCGCGCGGGCGTGGGCAACGTCCACTCCAGGCCGCGAACACGCAGCGGCTTGCGCACGGTGGCGCACGCCACGAAATAGCCCACGAGCAGCAATCCCAGCGCGGCCCCCACTCCGTGCGCCACGGGAGTGGACAGGGACAGCACCCCGCCCCCGCCCTCCAGGAGCAACGACATGCCGGTGACGGCGGCCAGGCCCAGCCAGAACGTGAGCGCGTTGAACGCGGACACCCGCGCGACGTCCAACGCGGTGAGCCCCCACGCGGAATACAGCCGGTAGCGCACCGACCCGCCGCTCAGGAACGACGCGCCCAGGTTGTGCCCGAAGGCGTACCCCACGAAGGATGTGAGCCCCACGCGCGGATAGGGAATCCGGTGCCCCGCGTGCCCCAGCGCCAGCACGTCGTACAGCGTGAGCGCCGCGTAGTTCACGACCGTCACGGCCAGGGACAGGAGGATGCGACTCGCCGTCACGGCCGCGAGGCCCGCGCTCACGTCCTCGCGGCGGTAGTGCGACAACTCGCGGTGCAGCACATACGCCGCCACGCACAGCAGGAGCAGTGGCAGCGCCGTGGTGAGGACTCTCTGGACCTTCGACATGCCGGCTCTCCCCTGACCGGGAGGACGCAGCATCCGGCGTGCCATGCCTCACGAAGAGGAGACACGAGGGCAGTCCTCCGCCCGAAAGGCCCCAGCCGTGGCACCTCGCCCCACCTTCCCGGGAGGGACGGCCAGGCGTCGTGCCGCTACGGCGCGCGGGAGGACGCCTGTACTGAAGCCACGCATGGGACCTGGGTACAGACGCACCAGGAGTCCCTCCTCGCGCCGTCGCAGGCGGCGCCACGCCGGGCCCTCGCAAGCCCGTCCCCCTTCGGGACACGCGGGCCCTCCACGCCCGGAAGCCAGGGCTCCCCAGAGGAGCAGCGGACCCTTGGGGTAGGGTTGCGCGACAGGACCCACGTCACACCGATTCCGAGAACAATTTCATGTTTTACGATTCTGTCCGGTCCGCTCCGTCTGTGTTGTGAACAGCGCGTGAAACGCAGCGGCTGGAGGCACGGCGGGGAGGCATCAGGGACCCATTTTACTTTTGACCCCCTCGCGCTGGAGCATGTGTCTTGAATGTGTCGCTCCCGCGTCTTCGCTCTCGACTTGTTGCCCCGGCATCCCTCCTTCCGCGGCTCCCGGAAGCTCCTCGCCTCGCGGCTCGCGGCCGTGGGGTCCGTGCTGCTGATGCTCCTCGCGGCCGCGCCCGCCGCCCGGGCGGAGGCCGCTGGGACGGCGTCCCAGCCCGCGCTCGACGGGTGGCGCTATCGCTGGGGAGACTCGCCGCTGGGCCCTGACGGCGTCCCCACGTGGGCGACGGAGCCGGAGGACGCGGCGGGCTGGCAGGCCGCGAGCGCGCTCCAGGAGCCGCCGGGCCGCGGGACGAACACCTTCCTCTGGCTGAGCATCCCCGTGCCCCAGGGCCCGTGGCTGGAGCCCGCCCTCTTCCTGGGCAACGTCGCCAACGCCTTCGAGGTCTACGCCAGCGGCCAGCGCGTCTACACCAGCGGGACGCTGGCCCCCGGCGGCCAGGAGCTCATGGAGAACATGGTCTGGCACCTGGTGCCCGTGCCGCCCGCGTCGATGGGCCACCGCGTGCTCCTGCGCATCCAGGCGCATGGGCCCGCCATCGGTGTCACCCGCGACGCGAAGGTGGGCTCGCACCAGGCGCTGCTCGCGGAGGTGACGCGCTTGGGCCTGGCGCCCTTCGTCATGGGGACGCTGCTGGTCGGCATTGGCGCGGTGTCGCTGTGCGCCGCGCTCCTGCGCCGCCAGTGGCGGATGCTCGCCGCACTGACGGTGTTCTCCGCGGGCTCGGGCGCGCTGCTGCTCGGCTCCAGCGGCCTGTTCCCTGCGCTCTGGGGCAAGGCGGCCACCGGCAGCGTCCTCACGCTGCTGGGCTCGTACGCCATCCTGCCCGGCCTGGCGTGGTTCATCTCCGACACGGTGGGCACGGACAAGCTGCGCTGGTTCCGCAGGGGCGCGGCGGTCGTCACCGTGCCGGCCATCCTCCAGGCGATCATCGTGGTGATGGACCTGGGCTCCGCGTGGCGGCTGCTGTCCGCCTTCATCCTCTACTCGCTGCCCGGACTGCTGGTGTGCGTGGGGGTCGCGGTGGTGGAGTCCTTCAAGGGCAACAAGGACGCGCGCATCTTCGTCGCGGGCCTGGGGGTCCTCACCTTCGTGCTCCTGCTGAGCACCCTGCCGATGCTGGGCGTGATGGAGGCCACCGACAGCCAGGTGCACTGGGGCTTCTTCGCGCTCACGCTGTCGCTCGTGGCCATCGTGGCGCGGCGCTCCGCGGAGGTGGTGCGCTCGCTGGCGGAGTACACGCACCAGCTGGACGCGCGCCGCAAGGACGTGCGCCTCTTGGCCGAGGGCATGGGCCGCGGCGCGGACGAGCTCGCCGCCGTCGTGCAGCAGCTGCACACCTCCAGCGAGGAGCAGACCGTGGGCATCAGCCGCCAGGCCGCCGCGCTGCGCGAGCTGGAGGCGACGGTGGAGGAGATCCGCCAGGGCTCGCACCTGACGGCGGACAAGGCGCGCGTGCTCGCGGCGTCCGCGGAGAGCGCGGAGGCGGTGGGGCGCGAGGGTGGCGCCGCCCTGGAGCGCACGCTGACGGACCTGGCCGCCATCCGCACGGAGGTGTCGGGGATGGCCGCGCGCATCCTCGCGCTCGACGAGCGCACCCGAGAGGTGTCCAGCATCGTCGACGACGTGAAGACGCTGGCGGACCAGTCCAACATGCTGGCCATCAACGCCGCCATCGAGGCGGTGCGCAACGGCGACAGCGGCAAGGGCTTTGGCGTGGTGGCCAAGGAGATGCGCCGGCTGGCGGACCAGTCCATCCGCGCCACCGAGCGCATCCGCGACGTGCTCGACGGCGTGAGCATGAGCATGCGCGAGGCCGCGCAGATGAGCGAGCAGGGCGAGGCGCGCGTGCAGGTGAGCCTGGACGCGGTCCGCGGCTCCGGCGCGCAGCTGCAGAAGCTGACGAGCATCATCGGAGACACCACGGGCAGCGTGCGGCAGATCACCCAGGCCGTGGCGCAGCAGGACTCGGGCACGCACCAGATTGCCCAGGCCATCCAGGAGCTGTCCGGCCAGATGCAGCGCACGCTGCAGGCCGTGGAGGAGACGCGCACCGTCACGCACTCCGTGCAGACGCTGGCGGAGGTCATGTCGGGGGCCGCGAGCAAGGCGCTGCGCTCCGGCACGCTGGACGACCAGCAGAAGCCCGCGGCGGCGTGAAGCCCGGGCCCGGCCCGGCTACACTCCGGGCCATGGTGCCCCTGACCGACCACTCCGGGCTGTCCCCCGAGCGGCGCGCCGCCCTGGAGCGGCAGCTCGCGCCGCTCACGTTGCTCCAGGACGTGGTCCGCTGGGGCTTCGCGAGCAAGCCGCCGCGCGACGTGGCGGCGGTGGTGGTCCAGGACGAGTTCACCCACGACGTGGTGCTGCCCTGGGAGGAGACGCGCTATCTCGTCTTCGACACCACCTGACTGGGCGGCGTGACTTCGGTCTCCGTGTGGGACCGCTGCCCTACCGCGGATGAGTTGCTGGACGCGCGGCTGCGCGCCGGCTGGACACCCACACCGACGAGCACCGTCGACGGGGACGTCGTCCTGGGCCACGCCGCGTGCCGGGTGCCGTCCGGGGCCCCGCGCTGACGTCCTGGCGACACTCGTCCGGGGCGATGCGTGGAGAACGCGACGTCCGGGGCGCGGAGGCGCGCGGGCGCTGACGAAGCCATGACGTGCGGGAAGTACGAGCACCGCCATGGAAGAGAGTCTGAAGCCCCGGTTGCGCGGCCTGTCCCACGTCATCGCGTTCGTGGCGGCGCTGGTGGGCTGCGTGCGGCTGGCGCAGCTGCCGGTGCAGGGCATGCAGTACGCGTCGAACCTGGTGTTCGGCTGCAGCCTGGTGCTGATGTTCGGTGTGAGCGGCGGCTATCACTGGCCCACGTGGAGCGCGGCGACGTACCAGCGGATCCGCCGGTTCGACCACGCGGCCATCTTCATCCTCATCGCCGGGAGCTTCACGCCGCTGGCGACGCTGGACCCCATGGGGGGCCTGAGCCAGCGGCTGCTCTGGGTGATGTGGGGCGCGGCGCTGACGGGAGCCACGCTGACGCTCGCGGGCATCTCCGCGTCGCGAGGCCTGCGCTCGGGGCTCTACGTGGCGCTGGGCTTCGTGGCGGCCCCGGTATTCTGGAACCTGCCCGGGGTGATGGGCCAGGGCCGCGTGGGCTGGCTCTTCTTCGGAGCCATGCTCTACGCCGTGGGCGCGGTGGTGTACGCGCGCCGTTGGCCGGATCCCATCCCCCACGTCTTCGGCTACCACGAGGTGTTCCACGTCATGGTCGTCGCCGCGGCCGCCACGCACTACGCTGTGCTGCTGGACTTCGTGGGGCGGTAGGGGCGCCTTGCCTTCGAGAACAGGCCGTGGACATGCGTTTGCGCGCGTGCATCGCAATCTTGCTGTTCATTTCGGGCTGCGCCGCGACAGAGCCCATCACGAAGGAGCCCGCGGCCCGCGGCAGACGGTTCGCCAACCTCCAGCGAGCGGCGGCGCTGCCCTGGCGAGACGATGGGCAGTGCGTCGTTCGCGAAGCGTCCCAGCCTTGGCCCGTGCTGGTGGAGCGGTGCTATCCGGCGCTCGACCATGACCGGGTCGAGTTCCACGACACCACGGGGAGATGCACGGTCGCCTCCGCTGACGCCGCGACCATCGGACTCGGGTTCTGCGTGCTGGCGGCCCCTGAAATCGCCGTGGGAGCCGTCATCGTCCTGGGCGTGGTGGTGGTCGCCGTCGCCATCAAGGAGGAATGGGACGCCTATGAGCTACGCCACCTCTATCCCGAGGAGGCAGGGGCCTCGCGAGGAAGAATGGCGGCGTCTCGGGAAGCGGTAGCGAAGCGGAAGCCCGAGCTGGAGCCGGAGCCAGCGGGGAAGGACTGGAAGCCCCCCGTGCCCCCCGTGCCCGTGGACCGGACGCGGCGCGCCAGTTGTGAGCCGGTTCCGGTGCCTCACGCGGGCGAGGACAACGCGCACAACGAATGCGCCGACAAATTCCCGCCCAACCGCTACCCCGGTAACGACGTGCTCGTGAACGGCAAGCGGTTTGATGCGCTGCAAGTCGGCGTGCGTGTGCTGTGGGAAATCAAGACCCACCAATTCGACACGTATAGTGACTTTCTGCGGGATCGGGTGATTGAAGAACAAGTGGAAGAGCTTCAGAAGGACCGAGCCATCGCGGAGGCATGAGGGTATGACTTCATCGTGGGAGTGAGCAGTGCTGCACACAAAGCAGCGCTGGTTCGAGAGGATCCACGCCTCAACGTCGTTGTCACGGGGTGCAACCGATGACCATGCGAAAGCGCCTCGAATTGACCGTCTATGCCCCTCCACTCGAGGGGCGCGACGGCCGTCCACTCGCTATCGTCCGCGGCATGGAACTGGCGCTGCCCGGCTTGCGCCTGGAGTGGGAGGTCGACAAAGAAGGCCGTCCCGTCCCGTTACCGCAACGCGAGGCCTGGCTCGCTGAGGCAGCAACACGCGGAAAGCTTCCGCTGCTATGCAACGGCGACGAGAGCTACCCCGTGACCATTTCCGGGATGTACCGCTTTGCCAGTGCAAGCGCTGGCCGCCAGCCGCAGTTACAAATAAATGCGAAGCTACCGCAGGATGCGGCCGTTTTCGCGGCAGCGGCGGATATGCTTGAAGCCGTATCGGAGGGCGCACGCGCATTCTGGGGGCGTGCGGCGCCAGACGACGCTGCGCTGGACATCGCCTATCAGATCGCCCCCACGCGGGAAGGACCGCCGGCTCCGCCTCGGGGGCTGCCCGCCCTGAAGCTCTTCGAGCACATCCGCTCGCCGGAGATTCCCTACTACCTCGGTTGGCTGAACTACTGGTCGGATGCCGCCGCAAGGGCCATCGGGTTCCCGGACCCTGCTCGCGACACCGAATGGCTCTCACGGGCGCGGCGCACGGCGACGGGCGGGTGGATCGTGCAGCTGACGGAGGCGCCCCTCGACCTGGACGACCCCGCCCATCTGGAAGCGCTCAAACGGGCCTATGAGCGCTTCCCTGAAATCGGCGGGCGCGGGGAGCCTTGACCCGGGCGCGTCAGGGATTGCCGCGTCCGCCGGACGCGCCGTAGATCTGCCCGGTGGTGTAGCTGGCCTGGGCGCTGGCGAGCTCCACGTACACGGACGCGAGCTCCGCCGGCTGACCAGGGCGGCCCATGGGCGTGTTCTCCCCGAACTTGACCAGGTTCTCCTGCGTCTGACCTCCGCTCACCTGCAGCGGCGTCCAGAACGGACCCGGCGCGACTCCATTCACCCGGATGCCCTGCTTCGCCAGCTGCTTCGCCAGGGCCTTGGTGAAGATCATGATGCCGCCCTTGGTCATCGCGTAGTCGAGCAGGTTCTCGGACGGGTCGTACGCGTTCACCGACGTGGTGTTGATGATGGCGGACCCCGGCTTGAGGTGCGGCACCGCGGCCTTGGTGATCCAGAACATCGCGTAGAGGTTCGTCTTCACCGTCCAGTCGAACTGCTCGCTGGTGATGTCCAGGATGGAGTCCTGCGTCGCCTGCCTGGCGGCGTTGTTGACCAGGATGTCCAGCCCCCCCAGCTTCGCCACCGCGTCCGCGACCAGCTTCTTGCAGACGGCCTCCGTCCGGATGTCCCCGGGCAGCGCCACCGCTTTGCGTCCCTCCGCCTTGATCAGCGCCACCACCTCCTGCGCATCCGGCTCCTCCGCCGGCAGGTAGTTGATGGCCACGTCCGCGCCCTCGCGCGCGTAGGCGATGGCGGCCGCGCGACCGATACCGGAGTCCCCGCCAGTGATGAGCGCCTTGCGGCCCGCGAGGCGGCCAGAGCCCTTGTAGCTCTTCTCGCCGTGGTCGGGCCGGGGGTTCATCTTGCTCGCCAGGCCCGGCCAGGGCTGCGACTGCTTCTCGAACGGCGGCTTCGCGTAAAGGGCGACGGGATTCTGGAGCGGCTGCGCGGGCGCAGGGGCCGTGCCCGCGTCCGGAGCCGCCGCGGCGGGCGTCGTGGCGAACACGGCGGCGAGGCCCGTCGCCAGCCCGCCCACCACCTGGCGGCGTGAAGGCGGGTTGCTGTTGTCATCCGATTCCATCGTGTCGCTCCTGACCATGGGGAAAGCCGTGCGACCTAAGCGGGTCCGGGAGGCACTGGGAAAGGCATTCATGTCAACGGACCAATGGGCGACACCCGGGCCCACGACACGCGCAATGACTGTCAGACACCGCACGCCACATCGGCCGCCACTCCAGGTGCCGCGCCTCATGGAGGGATGGACCCTTCATCCGAGGAGAAACCACCATGGCCGACCCGACGATCACCACACAGTGCTGCATCGCGGGCGGAGGTCCGGCGGGAATGATGCTGGGGCTCCTGCTCGCCCGGGCCGGCGTGGAGGTGACGGTGCTGGAGAAGCACGCGGACTTCCTCCGCGACTTCCGGGGCGACACGCTCCACCCGTCCACGCTGGAGCTGGTGCACGAGCTGGGCTGGCTGGACGAGCTGCTCGCCCTTCCCCACTCGAAGATCCTGGATCTGCGCTTCCAGGTCGGCGCGCACGAAGTCACCGTGGGGGACTTCCGCCACCTCCCCACGCACGCGCGCTACCTGGCCTTCATGCCGCAGTGGGACCTGCTCGACTTCCTCGCGCGCAAGGCCGCCATGTACCCGACCTTCCAGTTGCTCCGCCGCACGGAGGTAACGGACCTCGTGCGCGACCAGGGCCAGGTCGTCGGTGTCCGCGCGCGGACGCCAGCGGGCACGCTGGAGGTGCGCGCGTCGCTGGTGGTGGCGGCGGACGGCCGGAAGTCCACGCTGCGGCAGCAGTCCGGCCTGGAGGTCCAGAACCTGGGCGCCCCCATGGACGTGCTCTGGTTCCGAGTGACGCGCAGACCTGACGACCCCAGCCCGCCCCTGGGCCACTTCGAGCGCGGAGCGCTCTTCCTGCTCATCAACCGGGGCGACCAGTGGCAGTGCGGCCGGGTCATCCCCAAGGGCGGCATCGCGTCCGTCCAGGCGCGCGGCCTGGAGTCCTTCCGGGCCGAACTCGTGAAGCAGGCGCCGTTCCTCGCCGACCGCGCCGGTGAAATCCGAAGCTGGGACGACGTGAAGCTGCTGACCGTGCGGGTGGATCGGCTGCGCACCTGGTATCAGCCCGGCCTGCTGTGCATTGGCGACGCGGCGCACGCGATGTCGCCCGTGGGCGGCGTGGGCATCAACCTGGCGGTGCAGGATGCCGTGGCCACCGCCAACCTGCTCGCGGGTCCCCTGCTCGCCCGGCGTGTCACCACCGAGGATCTGCGCCGCGTCCAGCAGCGCCGCGAGCTCCCCACCCGTCTCACCCAGCGAGCGCAGGTGCTCATCCAAAACCGCGTGGTGGCCCCAGCGCTCCGGAAGCGCGCTTTCCGCAACGGCCGGCTGCCCTTGAGCCTCCGGCTGGTGAAGCGCATCCCCGCGCTGCGCCGCATCCCCGCGCGCCTGATAGGCCTGGGCGTTCGCCCCGAGCACATCCACACGCCGGCTGCTTCACCCCTGCACTGAGGACCGCCGGAGCGCCGCTTCCTCCGTCCTGGCTCCAGGCACGGTTGTCCCGGCGCATCCTGGCCCAAAGCTTCGCGGGGAGTGCCTGACGCCCGTGCATCACCCTCCTGCGCGTCAGGCCAGGAGGAACCATGACGAGCTCACGAACGACAGCCCTGCGAGAAGTCCGCTCCCAGGCAACCGAGGCCCGCGAGGAGCTCCGCTCCGGCCAATGGAAGCTGACCGCCGCGGTGGTGGTCGCGGGAACGATGATGTCCGTGGGGATGAAGCGCCGCTCGCTCGGGGGCACGGTGGTGGCCCTGGCCGGCGGCGCCCTGCTCTACCAGGGCCTGCAATCCCAGCGGCGCGCGCTCTCCTCGGTCGCTCGGAAGGCCCGCCGCGCATTGACAGGCGGGGAAGCGCGGCACGGACAGCTCATCGAGGTGGAGCACACGCTCACGGTGGGACGTCCGGTGGAGGAGCTCTACCGCCTGTGGCGTGAACCCTCCACGCTGAGCCGCCTGATGGAACACTTCGCGGAGGTCACGCCCACGGCCGGTGACGGCCGGCACTTTCGGATCCACGGGCCGCTGGGACGCGAGGTGAGCTGGGACTCGCGCCTCGTGGAGGAGCGCTCGCCGGAGTTCCACAGCTGGGAGTCCACGGAGGACAGCCCCGTGAAGACGCGAGGGTGGGTGCGCTTCCGGCCCGCTCCCGACGGGGGCACGGAGGTGACGTTGCACCAGGCCTTCTCGCCCCCGGGCGGCGCGCTGGGCGAGGCGCTGGCGAAGCGGATGCGCGGCGTCCCCGCCATGCAGGTGAGGAAGGTGCTGCGCAGCTTCAAGAGTCTGGCGGAGACCGGAGCGATTCCCACGGAGGACGCGCCGAAGGGCTACGGGTTCTTCAAGCAGAAGGTGGGTGGCTACGTGCGGAACGTGTTCACTCCTTGAGCCGCGGGCGTCCTGCCCTTCCCACAACTCAACACCCGTGCGCCGGGCGGATCCGTCCGTCATCGCCGGAGGGCTTCGAGGTGACGCGCTACGCGGACGGCCTGCGCAACCCCGTGGGCATGGGCTGGGCCCCGGGCACGCTGTGGACCGCGGTGAACGAGCGCGACGACCTGGTGCCGGACGTGCCCCTGGGTTCCCACACCGCGTCGCTGCGCCTGGAGTTTCCGGAGAAGTACCGGGGTGGCGCGTTCATCGCGCGGAGCGGTCTGGCCACAAGGTCGTGTTCGTGCCGTTCAAGGACGGGAAGCCCTCCGGCCCGCCGGAGGACTCCCTCACGGGCTTCATCGCCGACGCGGCCCAGGCCCGGGTGCATGGCCGGCCGGTGGGCGTCACGGTGCTGCCGGACGACGCGTTGCTGGTCGCGGATGACGCCAGCAACACGATGGGGAAGGTGACCGCGAAGCGCTGCAAGGCAATGCCTAGCAGCCCATGCAGACCGGCCGGATGGTCTGCCAGTTGCCGCAGCCGTTGTCACCGCAGCACGTCTGGTAGAGCGTACCGCTCCGGCCGTAGGAGCCCTGCGGCCAGGAGCCGTCGCCGCCCACCTCGCGACACGCGGCGCAGGTCGAGGACCAGATGACCTGATCCGCCACGTATTCGCCCATGGCACAGTCGGGCGTCTTGCCAATGCCCTGCTCCACCTGCGCGGCCTCACCGGCGGGCGGCGACGCATCCTGCTCCGACGCCGGGCCACAGGCGGAGAGGAGACCCACGGAGAAGGTCGTCAAAACCAAAGCGCGGATCATGTTTCGCATGCGGGAGGCTCCAGGTGACGGAGGCGGAAATGCCTCGCGTCCCCACAGTCCGGCAGAAAGCGATATCCTGCGCAACCGGGGCGTTTGACTTTGACCCCTGCTGTTCCTTTCCCACTCCGGTGCTCGCAATGGCTCTCTTCCGTCCGCTGGCGGTGTTCCCTTTCCTGACGCGTTGGAGTCTGTGTCTCGCCATGGTCACGACGGCCGGTGCCTGCCGCTCCGAGAGCAAGGCGGAAGCGCCACCCGCGCCCGTGGAGGCCTCCGCGCCGGAGCCACCCACGGAGCTGCATGGCGTCGGGAGTGTCGAAGGCGTGGATGCCGCGTATGACCGCTCCCGTCAGCCCGCCCGGTTCGTCGCCGCGCTGGGGCTCTCCCCGGGGCAGCGGGTCGCGGACGTTGGAGCCGGGCTGGGATACTTCACGCAGCGGCTCGCGGAGGCGGTGGGCCCCACGGGCCAGGTCGTCGCCACCGACATCAACGACGAAGTCATCCAGCGGCTCCGCGCGCGGGTCCTCGGACGCAAGAACATCGAGGTGCGCAAGGTGGCCCCGGACGCGCCGGGGCTCGAAGCGGGCGCGTACGATTTGATCCTCCTCTCGGAGGTGGATCACTTCTTCGCGGACCGGGTGGACTACCTCACGCGGCTGCGTCCCTCGCTTGCGCCCCAGGGCCGCATCGCGGTGACACACCTCAGGGCCATGCGTCCCCCGCTCGTCGCCGCCGTGCAGGCCGCGGGCTACGTCATCACCTCCGAGTACAACGACCTGCCGGACCACTACCTGCTCTTCCTGCGGCCCGCCGTGAGCCCCTGACGGCCCCAACCGTCCAGAACCCAGGCCTTCGCGCGCGGGAGCGTCCACTCCCCGGCAGTCCCCAGCACCTGTCCACCAACAGGACCGCCGCGCCGCGGTGAGCGCCCTACCCTTCCGCCGCGCGAACGCAACGGACGCGGCACGGTGCCGCACCGCGCATGGGGAGACAGAACGCCATGGGTATCAGCAAGGGCAGTGCGCAGTGGAACGGCGGGTTCAAGGACGGCAAGGGCTCGATGAAGCCCGGTCACGCCGCGGAGGTCCCCTTCTCGGTCGGCACCCGCTTCGAGGGACAGCAGGGCAGCAACCCGGAGGAGCTCATCGGCGCGGCGCTCTCCGGGTGCTTCTCCATGGCCCTGTCGGTGGGACTGGAGAAGGCGGGCCTGAAGCCCACGCGCATCCAGACGAGCGCGGACGTGCACCTGGACAAGCAGGGTGACGGCTTCGCCATCACCACCATCGACCTCACCACCGAGGCCACCATCCCCGGCGCCGACGACGCCCGGTTCCAGAAGATCGCCGAGGAGACCAAGAAGGGCTGCCCCGTCTCCAAGGCGCTCGGCGGCGTGAACATCACGCTGAAGGCGAAGCTCGCGACCTGAGGGGCCTCGCGCCGGCCTCAGCCGCCGGCGCACGCGTCGCGGCAGTCCTGCCGGCACGCGACGACCTCGGGCGTGTTGCCCACGCAGGTCGCGTAGCACTGGCTCAGGCACGGCGTGAGCGCATGATCCGCCGTGCCGGGCTCCTCCGCGGACGGGTCGAGCGCGTCCCCCGGAAGGTCTTCCCCGGGCGGGCCATCCACCGGGGGAGCGTCCGCGGGGCCACAGGCCGCCAGGAGCCCTCCCACCGCGGCCAGCGCCATCATCCATTTCCGCCGCATGCGCCACCCCTTCCGCTGGACGGTGAAGGCTTCACTCTAGCCGCGAAAGCCGTGGAAGAATCAGGGCCCGTGGCCGATTCGCCCACCAGGAGGTCTTCTGCGCAGGTGGGTGAGACGGACGATGTCACGGACGCGGTTCGGCGCGCGACGAGGGGGGAGTCGTCCGCCTTCAGCGAGCTATACCGTCGCACCCGCCCCTTGGTGGCCCGGCTGGTCGCGGGTTTCGGCACATTGGATCCCGACGAGGCGGAGGACGTCCTACAGGAGTCCTACGTGAGGGCGTTCCGGGGGCTGCCCCAGCTGAAGTCGGCAGGGGCCTTCACCCCCTGGTTGTTGACCATCGCGCGCAACCGGGCGCGCACGCGGCTGGAGCGCCGCAGCCTGCTCCAGCGGATGGAGGAGGAACTGACGGACCCGACGCCGGAGACGGTGCCTGCCCTGCCACCCACGCTCCAGGTGGAGCGGGACATCCAGGTGGTGCGGCAGCTCATCGCGGAGCTGCCCGAAGGCGAGGAGAAGAAGACCGTGCAGCTCTTCTACATCGAGGGTCAGCTCTCCGCGCGGGAGATCGCCGAGCAGCTCGGCGTGGGAAAGAGCACGGTCACCATGCGGCTGGAGCGATTTCGCGGGCGCATCAAGCGCGAGCTCCTCTTGCGGGTGCTCGCCGGACGGTGGGATTGAAGCCATGAGACACCTGGATGCCACCGCGATGGCCGAGCTCGCCGGGCGCGACCCCGCCGCCGTCGCCTGGTTCCGCGAGCACCTGGCCTCGCCCTGCGAGGTCTGTGAGACGTTCCTCGCCACACACGCGGATCCGCTCGACGGACAGGCGGACGCGCTGCTCCTGGCGCTGGCGCCCGCGAGGAAGCCCGAAGCGGAGGTCATCCCGCTGCGCGCCCCGCCCCGCGCCCGCCGCTTCGCCCCGCCGCCAGGCCGGTACCTGGGATGGATGGCCGGCGCGATCGCGGCCTCCGTGCTGATGGTGGTGCTGGTGCCGCTGGTGAAGGGGCCCACGCGAGGTGCCACCGAGTGGACCGGTGAGAAGGGCCCGGGGGGCCGCATCTCCCTGGAGTTGGCCGTGGTCGCGCGGAGCACCGACGGGGTCCTGCGCCGGCTGGACTCCGGGGCGGACGTCACCAGCGACGAGGTGCTGCTCCTGCGCTACCACGCCACGGAGTCCGGCACCGCGCTGCTCTACCAGCAGCGGGAGCAGGATGCCCCGGAGCTGCTTGGACGCTTCCCCCTGGCAGCGGGAACCCACGACCTGGAGGGGCCTGACGGCCTCGCGGGCGTGAGCATGGAGTCGGACGAGGGCCGGCTGTCGCTGGCGCTGGTGGCCTTCGCTCCCGGTGAGCCCACATCGGAGCAGGACGCACTCGCCGCGCTCGCCGCGGATGGTAGCCCGGATGCACGCCCGGGGACCGTGGTGAGGTTCGACGTGCGGGTCCAATCCAGTCAGACTCTGGCCCCGTGAGGCGCCTCCTTCCCCTGCTGCTCGTCCTCCTCTGCGCCTGCGCGGGCCCGTCCGCCACGGCCGGAGACAAGGGCGGGCTCGTGCCACTGCGGCTCGACGCCGCGGACCTGTCGCGCGCGTACACGCCCCGGCGGCTCGCGCTGCTCGTGGGCGTGTCGGTCTTCGATGATCCGCAGTGGCGCGCCCTGCGCTTCTCTTCCAAGGACGCCAGCGACCTGGCCGCGGCGCTGAAGGACCCCGCGCGAGGCCACTTCGACCAGGTGCGTGTCCTCACGCGCCCGGAGGAGACGACCCGCGATGCCATCCTCGCGGCGCTGCGCCAGCTGCGGCGTGAAGCCACCCGGCCCGACGACGTGGTGATGGTGTACCTGTCCGCGCACGGCACGCTCGCGCGCGACGGCCGCGGGGAGCTCACGCGCTACCTCGTCACGCGAGACGCGTCCTACCGCGCCATCCCGCAGACGGCGCTCTCCATGGACGCGCTGAAGGCGGAGTTCGAACAGCTGCCCAGCCGGCGGCGGCTGCTGGTGCTGGCCACCTGCCACAGCGGAAGCGGCAAGTCGCTGCTGCCCCACGAGCTGGAGGTGGAGCTCGCGGGCATCAAGTCCGGCTTCTACGCGCGCCCCCTGGAGGAGTCGTCCCGGGCGTCCATGGTGTTCGCCGCCAGCGACTGGGGCGAGACGGCGCGCGAGGACGAGGGCCTGCGCAACGACATCTACACGTACTTCCTCATCGAGGGCCTGGGCGGCGCGGCGGACCGCAACGCGGACGGCGCCGTCACCGCCACGGAGGCGCACGACTATTCGCGCCGCCGCACCTTCACCTTCACGGAAGGCCGCCAGCGGCCGTCCGCCGAAATCATGGAGGTGGGCGCGGATCCGGTCATCCTCGCCGGCCGCATCGACCGCACGGGCCAACCGGAGCTCTTCTCCTACAACCCGCGCCTGGACGGCTTCCTGCTCAAGGTGGACGGCGAGCCGCGCCTGGAGCTGCCGGGAGGCGCCGCGGTGGGCCCGGGCCGGCGCACGGTGGAGCTCACCAAGGGCGACGCCGTGCTCGTGCGGCGCGAAGTGGACGTGGCCCGGGGCGAGCGCCTGCCGCTGGAGCGCCTGCTGTCGGACGCCATCCCGCGCCGCGCGCTGTCGCTCGTGGGCGGGATGATGTCCTTCGCGGACGGCAGGAGCCAGCGCGAGCTGTTGCCCGCCTCTCCCCAGGTGGGCGTGGTGCTGCGGCTGGAGGACCTGCCGCTCCAGGACCTGGGCCTGATGCTGGACATGGGGCTGGGACGTGGACGCCAGAAGCTCCAGGTGGCGCCCGGCAGCGAGGTGCCCTTCGGCTACACCACGTTCACGCTGGGCGCGGCGGTGCCGTACCTGTGGCGCTGGGAGCGGCTGACGCTGTTCGCGGGCCCGCGTGTGGCCGCGCTGTACCTGGGCAGGTCTTTCGACGTGGAGGCCTATTCGGGAGGCCAGCGCTACTTCACCGTCAGCCCCGGTGTGGTGGGCGGACTGGCGTGGCGCCTGGGGGAGCGGTTGGAGCTCACCGCCCAGGGCCACGGGATGCTGACGTACGTGGTGGTGGACGGGCAGGGACAGGCCGTGGGCTTCATCGGCGGAAACGCCGGCGTGGGGTACCGCTTCTGATGCGCCGCCAATGCCTGATCCTGACGCTGTCGTCGCTCGGCCTGGGCCTGGGCGCGTGCGGAAGCCTGGACAACGAGCCCTTCCGCGCGGGCACCGTGCGCGGCCGGCTCACGGAGTTCGACCCCGCCGTCGCGGTGGTGACCGTGCTGGGCGCGCCCGGCGTGCGCAGCGGCGTGGACGCGCAGGGCCGCTTCACGCTGGAGGACGTGCCCGCGGGCCCGGCGGAGCTCTTCGTCCTGGCCACCGCGAACAAGGCCGCACGCGTGCCGCTCACCGTGCAGGGCGGCCAGTCCGTGGACGTCGCGGACGTCTCGCCGCGCGCTGGCGGCACCTTCTTCGTGAAGCTCCACACCCGGGGCAACCGGAAGGTGGCGGAGGCGACCGTCACCGTGGACGGCACCCCCATCGAGGCGTCGGGGCTCGATGACGATGTGCCCCGGCACCTGGGGCCGCTGCCGGAAGGCTGCTACGGCCTCAGCGTCTCCGCACGCGGCTTCATCTCCGCATCCGTGCAGGACTGCGTGGACGCGGGCAAGCAGACGGTGCTGAACGTGGAGCTCGTCCCCGACGGCTCCTCCGCCGAGGAGCGCTGCGCGTTGGCGGGCTGTGGCGGTGACGGCCGTTCCGCGATGGATGGCCGCGGCGTGAAAAGCCCTGAAGACAGCCACTGAAATTCGTTGCCGGTTCGCGACGGCTTCCGCTGCGAAGAGAGCTTTCCGCAAAGCCACACATATCCAGACCGTCCGTCGCCTCACACTTCGCGGCCCGTCTGGAGTTGTGGCCACCTCGCGAGCACCCGGGTCTTTCTGACAACGAGGCACTCCGCTCCCCAAGCGGCCCCCCACCGCCTCGTTTCACAGGAGGATGACCATGCGTATCCCGACCGCTCGCTCTTCCGCGGCATGGATGGTGTTGTGCGCGACGATGCTGTCCCTGGGCTGCGGAGGCCCCACGGACTCGGAGGATCCGTCGCTCGCCACGGGTGATGACAACCTGGGCGGCGCCGCCGGAGAAGCGCCCGCCGCGGATGGTGGCACCGCGCCCGGTGGCCCTGGCCGCGTCACGCTCTGCCACATTCCGCCCGGCAATCCCGCCAACGCGCACTCCATCACGGTGGGCCTGCCCGCGGTCGCCGCGCACCTGCGCCACGGCGACACGCTGGGCCCGTGCGACGACGAAGGCGAGACGCCCACGGATGGTGGCACCAGCGAGCCCGACGCGGGCACGACGGACGGCGGCTCGGGCGGCGGCATCGACGCCGGTCCCCAGTGCATCCCTGAAGGCAACGAGTGCTCCGTCGAGGGTGATGACGCCTGCTGCGATTCGCTGTCCTGCCAGGAAGGCCGCTGCTGGCCTGCCATCGGCTGAACCAACGTCGTGGCCGGTCCGGACGCGGGAGGGTCTCCTCCCGCGTTCTTCCCTGAATCCAACAAAGGCTGCCCCATGAAGACCCTGCGACACCTGACTTCAAACCTGCTCCTGGCCACGGGACTCCTGTTCCTCGCGGCCTGCGGCGACAGCAACGCCCGCGTCACCCTGAAGCTGACTGACGCCCCCGGCGACGGCATCGAGAAGGCCGTCGTGACCATCTCGAAGGTCTACCTGAAGGGCAGCGTGGACGGAGACAAGGACGGCAAGGGCGACGTGGTGCTCCTGAGCGAGCCCGTCACCACCGACCTGCTCACGCTGGCCAACGACACCGCGGACCTGGTGAAGGACGCGGAGGTGCCGGCCGGTACCTACAAGGAGCTGCGCTTCGTCATCACCGGCGGCTACATCCAGGTGAAGCAGGACGGCACGAGCCGCATCTTCGCCACCTCCGCCAACTACGAGGGCCTGCCCGAGGGGGCCCAGGTGGACGGCGACCTGCACATGCCGAGCGCCAGCAGCTCCGGCCTCAAGGTGAAGTTCGACAAGGACGCGGACGTCACCATCACCAGCGATGACGACCAGAAGGTCATCCTGGTGGACTTCGACGTGGCGCAGAGCTTCGGCAAGGAGGCCGGCAACTCTGGCAAGTGGGTCATGCGGCCCATCATCAAGGGAGCGGACCTGGAGTTCTCCGGCAACGTGGAGGTGTCTCTGGAGGCGGGCAGCGTGTCCCTGCCCCTGGGCCCCACGCAGCTGGCCAGCTTCTCCGCGGTGCTGATCAACGCCGACGGCAGCCGCGAGACGCTGTCCTTCAGCGCCAGCACGGCCACCCGCTACGTGGCGGACTTCAAGTACCTGCTGCCCGGCACCTACCAGGTGGACCTGGTGGGCCCGGAGGGCGTGACCTTCAGCACGGACATCACGCGCCCGGCGACCGCCACGGTCGGCTCAGGCGCGGAGTCCAACGTGGACTTCGTCCTGACGTCCTTCGACGTCGTCGAGTAGTCACTTCGGGGTTCAGGCCGCCTTCTCGCCCGACTGCGCCTGGGCGGCCTGGACCTCGAGGGCGATTTCAATCTTCTCGCCCACCAGCACGCCGCCCGCCTCCAGGGCCTGGTTCCACGTCAGGCCGAAGTCGCTGCGGTTGATGGACGTCTTGGCCTCGAAAGCGGCCTTGGTGTTGCCCCAGGGGTCCTTGGCGATGCCCAGCTGCTCGGCCTCCAGGACGACCTCGCGGCTGATGCCGCGGATGGACAGCTGCCCCGTCACCTTCAGGTGCTTGCCGGAGGGCTCCACCTTCGTGCTCTGGAAGGTGATGGCGGGGAACTTCTCCACGTCGAAGAAGTCGGGCGAGCGAAGGTGGTTGTCGCGCTGGTCGACGCCGGTGCTGATGCTCGCCGTCTCGATGGAGACGGTGACGGCAGACGCCGTGGGGTTCGCGTCATCCAGGGTGATGGTGCCGCCGAACTTCGTGAAGCTGCCGCGCACCTTCGCGACGACCATGTGGCGGACGCTGAAGTGGATGCCCGTGTGCGTGGTGTCGATGTTCCAGGTGGTGGTGGCCATGGTCGTCTTCCTTGTCGTGAGCGCCGCGGCAGCGGCGGTGTGTTTCAACGAGGCGTAAGGTAGCGGCCCCCCACGTTCCGGATTAGACGGGACGAACAGGATGCACTGTTCCACTGCTGGAACAGTCCTGCGCCTGCACGAGGCAAGGGCCATGGACCTCAACGAACTCCTCGTCTTCGCCCGGGTGGTCCAGGCGGGCAGCTTCACGGCGGCGGCGAAGGCGCTGCGCATGCCCAAGTCCACCGTGAGCCGCAAGGTCTCCGAGCTGGAGGAGCGAGTGGGAGCGCAGCTGCTCCAGCGAACCACGCGCACGCTGCACCTGACGGAAGTGGGCCGCGCGTACTACGCGCACTGCGAGCGCATCGTCGCGGAAGCGGAGGCCGCGGAGCTGGCGGTGACGCGCCTGCAGGCGGGCCCGCACGGGCTCCTGCGCGTGACGACGCCCTTGTCGGTCAACTTCCTCGCACCGTTGGTGGCGCGCTTCATGGAGCAGTACCCGGAGGTGCAGCTGGAGTTGCTCTGCACGGACCGCGCGGTGGACCTGATGGAGGAAGGCTTCGACCTGGCGGTGCGGGCCGGAAAGCTGCCGGACTCATCGCTGATGGCGCGAAGGCTGGGAGACATCGAGCGCGTGGTGGTGGCCTCGCCCGAGTACCTGGAGGCGCGGGGCGCGCCGCGTGTGCCCGCGGACCTGGCGAAGCACGACTGCCTCTTCTTCGGCAAGGCGCTGGAAGGCAACGTCTGGACGCTGCACGCGCCCGGGCGTGCGGTCGAGGTCAAGGTCGCCGGGCGGCTGGCGGTGAACGAGCCGGACATGCTGCACGCGGTGGCGCTGTCGGGCTCCGGCATCGCGCTGCTGCCCGGATTGAATTGCATGGAGGACCTGGGCACGGGCCGGCTCCAGCGCGTGCTGCCGGATTGGAGCTCCACGGGAGCGCCGGTGCACGCCGTCTACCCGCCCACGCGCCACCACGTGCCCAAGGTGATGGCCTTCGTGGACTTCCTGCGCGAGCACTGGCCCGCGAATGTGGGAACGAGCAAGCGGGCGAAGCGCTGAGACAGTGCGGGCGTTTCGTTCCGTGGATGGAACGATGTGTCCCGAGGTTCGCGTCTGGCCAGGTGGCGTTCCGGAGCGCATGTTGTGTCTCGAAAGGAAGCACACACCATGATGAACGTTCGCCCTTCCGAAGCACGCGGTCACGCCAACCACGGCTGGCTGGATTCGCATCACACCTTCTCGTTCGCGAGCTACTTCGACCCCGAGAACATGGGCTTCCGTTCCCTGCGCGTCATCAACGAGGACCGCGTGCAGGCCGGCGAGGGCTTCGACACGCACCCGCACCGGGACATGGAGATCATCACCTACCCGCTGAGCGGCGCCATCGCGCACCGTGACAGCACGGGAGGCCAGGGGCTCCTGCGCGCCGGAGAGGTGCAACGCATGACGGCCGGCACGGGCGTGATGCACAGCGAGATGAACGGCTCCAACGAGGACGTCCACTTCCTGCAGATCTGGATCATCCCGGAGAAGAAGGGCCTGAAGCCGGAGTATGAGCAGAAGTTCTTCCCGGAGAAGGACCGGCAGGGACGCTGGCGCGTGGTGGCCAGCCCAGACGCCCGAGACGGCAGCCTCACGGTGCACCAGGACGTGGTGCTCAACAGCACGCTGCTGAGCCCCGGAGAGAAGGCGGAGTACACGCTGCCCAAGGGGCGTCACGCCTGGGTGCAGATTGCACGCGGCAGCGGCACGCTCAACGGAGTGGCCCTGAAGGCCGGTGACGGAGTCGCCGTGTCCGACGAGTCGAGCCTCGTGCTCACCGCCTCCGAGCCGCTGGAGGCCCTGCTGTTCGACCTGGCCTGATGCGACGGCCACGAAGAAGGCCCCTGGATCCCTGAGTGGATCCGGGGGCCTTGTCGTTTCTACGTAACCGTCCGGCCAATGACGTGCCGGGAGGCTTGATGACAGACGCGGACCGTGCTCGGCGGGCGCCGCGAGAAGTGAGCTGTTCAGGGACTGGGCTGGAGGGGTGACTCGAGCGGGTCAGCGGCGCGTCGCCGCTTCCACTCGTGAGGTAGCAGCTCACCGATGCGCGAGTGTGGGTGCGTCTGGACGCGCAGCAGGACATCCGCGAGGTAGTCCTCGGGATTGACGCCGTTGGCCTCGCAGGTGGCCACCAGTGCATAGAGGCCAGCGAGGTTTTCCCCCGCGGCCTCGTGGCCGACAAAGAGAAAGTTTTTACGGCCCAGGGCAATGGGGGTTTCATTGTGCGTCACCTCTTCGGGGTGTTGTCGACCGCATAGGCTTGCGCGCGCCTCGCGGGCTCGTACGACGCTTCTGGGCTGCCTCGAGCACGTGCGCGGCTCGCAGG
>NZ_RAVX01000034.1:0-61631 GCF_003611605.1 Corallococcus sp. AB011P | reverse complement strand
CTGCCCAGTCTTCCACTGCCTCCAAATTTCGGCCTTCTGGTCCGCGGAAAAGCCCTGACGTCTTCTCGCCACGCACAGCTCCTCTCGACGGGTAGCGCCTGTTGCGTCGACCCATTGAGTGTGCCGCCGCATTTTTAGTATCTCCCGCTCCAGCCGCAGCTCGCGGTTCTCCTTGCGCAGTCGAGCGAGTTCCTCGCGCTCCCCTGCCGTCAACGCGCCGGGCTTGCCCTCACCACAGTCCGTCTTCGTCTGCTCCACCACAGCCGCAGCGCTGACTCTGTCAGGTCCAAATCTCGGGCCACCTGGGGGATGGTTTTGCCTTCCTCAAGCGCCAACTTCACCGTTTGGGCCTTGTATTCGGCTGAGAACTTTCGGCGTGGCCGGCGGAGCTTCTTTGATTTTCCCTCGTTCGCAGACATCCCGTGCTCCTTCCATCACATCTCGGGTGCCCACGGAACTGGGCTACGCCCAAAGACGACGTGCTCCACGTCCAGGGAGAGCTTCGCATCCATGAGGCGCGGGCCCAGTACGTCCGAGACGAAGGCCAAGGTCCTCGCCTCGCTCGAAGACAAGGGTGGGCTCCACCTGGAGGAAGAACTCGTCCGCGCCGCCCCCGAGCGCGGCAGGAGGGACAACGACGTCGCCTCCACGCGGAGCAGGTTGCGCCAGGCCTCGTCCAGTGGGCGCCGTTCCTACTTCAAGGGCGGCACCTCCGGGATGTTCCCTGCCCATGCGACCACCGGCAACAGCATCCCCAGACAGCCAGCCCCACTTCGCGCCATTCGCATCCACGCTCCCTGGGAGTGACACCTCCGACGAGAGTACAAGACACACATCTGACATTCAGCCCGGCACCCGCAGGCCACGCGCCGCTACCGAGGGGTGAGCCGCAGATTGTCGTCCATGGGACCCTTGGGTGCCTTTGAGAAGATGGAACGGTCCCAGAAGTTCCGTGGGCACAAGCCTCACACGCCTCCATTCACGGTGCAGGCGCCCTTTCCAACGGGTCGCCAAGCGCCGCTTTTCAGGCTAGAGACGGACGGCATTCGAACCCACGTGCATCTCAAGAGCGGGATGCCAGTCGCACTGCGGATATGGAAATCCAGGTCAGGTCATTGTGAGTGACGAAACGGTTGATCCCGAGGACAAGCTGGTGGGTGGGGCGGGTGGCGCATCGCTCGCGGGCTACGAATACCAGATCGATGTTTCGGTGTGGTTGGCGCTCGATCTCGTCCTTGCAAGCAAGCTGACGCACGAACTGGTCCTCGAACCGACCACGGAAGAGGACATCGAAGCCGATCTCAAGGAATCCGAGCCCGGGCAGGTCACGAGCAAAACATCGCTGGAGGACTACCGGTTGGTCGTTCAGGCGAAGCTCAGGACCGGTGATGCGTGGACGCCTAGCAAAATCAAAGCGCTCCTGAAGCACGGAAATGTGCGGGAATCCGCCGCCAAACGGCTCGAGGATCCAGCCGTGCGATACTTGCTGGTGACGAGTGCGGCGCTCAATGGAAAGACCCAGAACCTGCGAGTACGTCGCGCAGGTATCTGGCCGAAGGCCGCTGATATGCCGTCCGAGATCCAGAGCGAGCTTCCTCCCAACTCGGCAGGTCGCGTCGCCATCGTCGGAAGCCAAGACGAAGAGCGTTTGCTGACAGACATCAAGCGATTCCTTACGGAAAGCTTCCGGGTCCCTACCGCGCGCTGGGAGGAGTGCCGACAGGCACTGCGGGAGGGAGCTCGCGCTCGGATGCGCGGGGCTGGCGGCGGACGTTGGATCCGAGCAGAGCTCGAAGACGTGATTCGCCAGCACGAGGGCTACATCGCGAGTTCGCCCGAGCTTGAGTACTACGTCCATCCAACGAGTTGGCCTGACCTCCGGGCGGCGATGAGACAACGGCATGCCGCACTGATCATCGGGCAGTCCGGCACGGGCAAGACGATGGCAACTAAGAAGCTCTATGAAGAGCTTCGGAAGGAGATTCCTGGCCTTTCTCGCGTGCCCATCAAGTACGGGCCACAACAGCTTCGCGACGACCGCACCCAGCCGCCGGTCCTTTACGACATCGAGGATCCGTGGGGTCGCTTCGACTTCGATCCCCGAAGCCGGCCCTGGAACGACCAACTCGCTCAGCTCTTCGCTGCGGCAAGGCACGACTGGATGATCATCGCGACGTCTCGGCGCGACGTCGCACAGAGTTCAGGCGCATACGAGAGCGTGAAGCCCTGGATGGTGAACCTGGAGGCGGAGCACTACGGACCTAGCGAACGCCGAAGGCTATACCGCACCCGCATCGGCGCCTTGCCGCATCTGCTCCAGGGTATCGCCAGGCAGCATGAAACCCTTGTGCTGGGCGAACTCGGCACGCCGCTCGAACTCCAGAAGTTTTTCGATGCACTGCCGACGCTCGGGGCCAACGCCCCCCAGGGGCCGACAGATCTCGTCCACGAGGCCATTCGTCGAGCTCATCAGGAGTCTATCGAGCGCACGGTCATCGAGCAGATCAGTGAGCGGAATGATGTGCGAGCGGCTGCCGTGCTCTGGGGCCTTCTCAAGGCGAACGACAAGCTGTCACAGGGATCGTTGCGCTTGATCGAAGAAGAGTTGGCGGAGCGCGACCCACAGTTCGAAAAAGGCGTCTCTCCGCTTGTGGATTTCTTTGTCGCCGCCCGCAACCTTCGCCAATCCGAGTCAGCGGTCACCTATTACCATCCGCGTGTTGAAGCGGGCATCGAACAGGCGCTTCGTCAAGCCCGGCTCACTGCAACAAGGGCATTACGTACGCTGCTGGATGTGCTGACTTCACTCGAAGGCCCGAATGACGTTTGGGGGACCGCAGCCGCAGTGCGCCTGTTCGCGAACGCCAGCAGCGTGCCAGAACTCAAGCCGTCCACCTCGCCAAGTACGCAGAAGAAAATTGACAGCTGGCTCGCAAGCGAACTGGCGACTGGCGACAAGACATTCGAAGCAACTCTTTCACTCGCGGCAGCAGCGGGCTCCTCCAACAGCAACTTGTCAGAAGCGGCACGTTTCCTCCTGCACAGACATAGTGAGAGTTTCGAAGACATGTATTCGTGGGAACTGTCGGCCCATGAGGATGCTTGGTATGCGCGCATGCGGGCTGACCCGGGGGTCAAGCTTCTGGTTGAAACCTTCATTAGGAAGGTCCTGCCAAGGACGTCTGTCGACTTTCCCACTTCATTCGCAGTCGAAGCGGAGCGCATTGCTACTGATCTGACGAGCGCGTTTCTTGCGGCAGCTACTCGATCCGTCTCCTATGGCATGACGCAAACCGGCGATGTCATCGCCGAAGGTGCGTTGAATGACTTGGAGGGATTCGAGTCAGTCATCGACAAGGCAGTCAACGAGTTGACGCCATCCGAAGCAGACCGGCAGCAGCGCGAAGAACTTGAACTTGCCATCATCAACGGAGAGTACAGCGCCGACTATACCCAGCATCTCATTGAGACGAGTAACGATGAGGGTTACACGGCCAGCAGCTTCCTTGGTGCCTATGTCGACCGTGTTCGGGCAACAGGCATGTGGGAACGTCTGGACCAGCACAGGCATCGCGGCTCGCTCATGCGCTCCTGGCTGCAAGCGCTCGCCAAAGACCCCGCGTTGGCATCGGATGAGCTGGCCAGCGCATTCGCAGCCGGGTACGGAAGCAAGCACGAGGAGGACTTGTGGAGAATCCTGACCAAGGCATGGGCCCCTCGCTACGTTGATACCTTGGTAAACCGCGTACGGAAAGGAAGCCCCCATCGCGATGTTCGCATCGCAGCGCTGACATGCTTGGTTGATCGGGCTCCGGAACATGTACCGGCGATCTTCCGGATACTGATGGAGCAGGAGCGGCAGAGTCGGTGGGTCGAACTCGCGGTTGAGTTGGGGCAGATGCGTCAGGCTCGGGCTTACCTCGATGGTGAAGTGGTGGCAGCCGCGGCGGGAGAGCTTCCTCCGCTTGCCGCGGAAGTCAGCGACGCAGCTTTCGCCCTTCAGGACGAAAAGGCGCCGACGCTCTCTGAGCCAGCGCGCAAGCTAATCGAAGGCGTGCTCGACGTTGGTGAGGAGCTTCGGCTTTTTCGTGTCAGGATGGACCTGCATGTGGCGCTGGACGTCGCTGACGATGTTCGCTGGCTACTCCTCAACGCGACGGAGTTGGGGAATGCGGTGGAAGCTCTCGATGCTGCCATCCGGCACGACATGGCCGACGAGGTTAGAGGCGCGCTGACGCATAAGTTCGCCAACGTAGCCGCAGGGGCTCTCCGAGCAGTGGCGATGCCCCTGCCGTCCCCTCTGCCTGGGAATCTGCTGGACCTGGCGAAGGCGAAGGGCAGCCCGGTGCGCCGTGCTCTTGTCGAAATCCTCGATGTGAAGCCACACCCGGCCCACCTGCCCGCACTGATGCAACTCATCAATGACGGCTGGTCCCGCAACGGCTTCTATGGCGGGGAAGAGGATTACCCGATCGCGCAAGCGGCTGTGTCACCCCTTGCGAAGTTGGGAAGACTAGAGGCTGAAACCGCCGAGCAGCTGTATCGGGTGGCCATTGAGAGTCGCGACTCAGAGCTCCGTGACAAGCTCTTCGTCTTGCTTGTGCGTGAGGGGGGATCCAACCTGCAGGAGCGCTTGTTCGATCTCGCGGTCAATCCAGGCCGGCTTACGGTTCGAAGGGCTGCCGCGAGCGCCCTCCTACGAGGCCTCGACCACGTGACGTGGCAAGTGGTCGCGCGCATCACGCCGCAGTTCCTAGAGACGCGCGTCGAGGCTATCGCCTCGCGGCTGTTGCTGTTGCTTGCCAGCAAAGGCGAACTGGATGCCGTGGTCATGGCAGCCGCGACACTGGCGGTCAATGCCAAGCGGCGTGTGCTTCTCCTCCTAGCAATTCGGGTGCTGAGGGACCGCGATCGACCTACGGCCGAGCGAATCGCGGGCATGCTGCCGAAATCGCATGTGACGGTCGCCTGGGCTCTGGGCAGCGACATTGGCGAGGTCAAGGCTCAGCTGTTCGAGGACCTGGGCGATCCGCTCAGCATCGAGCAGGTGTTGGACATCATGAAGCCGAAGAAGACCTGAGAGAAAGCGGCATGCATTTCCGCCACTCCGTAGCCGCCTCTGGACGATTTCCCATGAGCACCTCTGGCATTCCCGTGTTGGCCTCCGACATGTCTCCGGTCCGGCGGCTTGAACTGTCGAGAGAGAAAAGGAGAACCCCGTGGCACCTTGCTGGCGCCACGGGGCTCGTTCTTCAGTGGAGGCGGAGGGAATCGAACCCTCGTCCGAAAGCCGTCGGCTCTTCGACCCTACGTGCGTAGTCCGCGATTTGCTACGTCACCAGGGCTCCCACGGACGGGATACCTGATGCCGGTCCTGGAAAGATCTCGTCACCTCGGGCCCAGGCACCCTTGGCGACCAGTCCGCATTATGACGGCCCATCCCTACCCCACGGACCGAGAGCAGGGGGACCGCGCACTAAAGACTGCTAGTTAGGCAGCCAGCGCGAGCTCAACGTTGTCGTTGGCTTTTGTGATGTTGTCGGAAGTTTTACGAGCACCCAACAAGCTCGGCACGCGTCTCGAACGTCATTGCCCCCGTCGAAGCCAGGTCGCCCCCGGTTCGATGTACGTCATGCGGCCCCATCAGCTCCGCACCCGTCCTACATTAACCGCTGAACGCCCTCCGTCAATCCTCCTGAAGCCACGGCGGTCGCTCCTGCAACATCCCCTCCCCTGCCTGCCCCCCAGGCAACCCCGTCCTTCCGGAGTCCCCGCATGCAGGCGTACGAGCTCTACACCCCCACCGGCTCCTCCAGTTGGACCCTCGTGGAGACGCCCCAGCCCCAACCGGGCCCCGGCCAGGCGCTCGTCCGCATCCACGCTGTCTCCCTCAACTACCGCGACCTCATCATCGCCCGCGGCACCTACCCCGGCCTCAAGCTCCCCCTCATCCCCTGCTCCGACGGCGCCGGCCAGGTCGTCGCCGTGGGCTCCGGTGTCACCCGCGTGAAGCCCGGCGACCGCGTCGCCCCCACCTTCTTCCAGGTCTGGACCGACGGCGAACGCACCCCGGAGAAGGTCGCCCACGCGCTGGGCGGCGGCGTCCCCGGCGTCCTCGCGGAATACGTCTGCCTGGACGCCGAAGGGCTCGTCCTCCTCCCGGACTGGCTCTCCTACGAGGAGGGCTCCACCCTCCCCTGTGCCGCTGTCACCGCCTGGAACGCGCTCGTCCCCCAGGGCGGCCTCAAGCGCGGACAGACCGTGCTCGCGCAGGGCACCGGCGGCGTTTCCATCTTCGCCCTCCAGTTCGCCCGCCTCCTCGGGGCCCGCGTCCTCATCACCTCCAGCCAGGACGACAAGCTCCAGCGCGCGAAACAGCTGGGCGCGCAGTGGCTCATCAACTACCGCCAGCGGCCGGACTGGGAACAGGAGGTGCTCACCCTCACCGGCAACCAGGGCGTGGACCATGTGCTGGAGGTCGGCGGCGCGGGCACGCTGCCCCGCTCCATCACAGCCACCAAGGAGGGCGGCCACGTCGCGCTCATCGGCCTGCTCACCGGTGCTCCCGGCAAGCCGGACACCACCGCCACCAGCTCCAAACACCTGCGCGTCGTCAGCACCTACGTGGGCAGCCGCGAGATGTTCGAGGACATGCTCAAGGCCATGACGCAGGAGAAGATCCGTCCCGTCATCGACCGCGTCTTCCCCTTCGCCCAGGCTCGCGAAGCGCTGCGGTACATGGAGTCCGGCGGCCACTTCGGGAAGATCGTCATCACCCTGTGAGGCGTGGCTCTGGCGCACAGGAGACATGCGCCGACAGAAAGCCACCCACCCAAGGCCTGGCTCCGGCGTAACGTCCCGCGCGTCCCCAGCACCGAAAGGGTCCGCGCATGCGCCGCCTGTTGCCCCTCCTGCTGCTGCTCCTGATGCCGGTGCTCCCGGCGTCCGCGCAGCAGCCTCCTGACGACACCCGCTTCTTCCCCTACACGCTGAACACCACGGTCCTGCCCAACGGGCTCACCGTGGTGCGCGTGCCGTTCAACTCGCCCGGCATCGTCGCGTACGTCACCGCCGTGCGCGTGGGCTCGCGCAACGAGGTGGAGCCCGGCCGCACCGGCTTCGCCCACTTCTTCGAACACATGATGTTCAAGGGGACGAAGGCGAACCCGGAGGGCCAGCGCGAGCGCATCCTCGGCGGCTTCGGCTTCGACGACAACGCGTTCACCACCGACGACATCACCGTGTACCAGGTGTACGGCCCCACCGCCGGCCTGGAGAAGCTCATCGCGCTGGAGGCCGACCGCTTCCAGAACCTGGAGTACTCCGAGCCGGCCTTCCAGACGGAGGCGCTCGCCGTCCTGGGCGAGTACCACAAGAACGCCGCGGGCCCGGACCTCAAGCTGGAGGAGGCCCTGGCGAAAACGGCCTTCACCCGCCACACGTATCAACACACCACGCTGGGCTTCTACGAAGACATCAAGGCCATGCCCCAGGCGTACGCGTACAGCCGCTCGTTCTTCGAGCGCTGGTACACGCCCGCCAACACCACCCTCTTCATCGTCGGTGACTTCAACGACGCGCAGGTCGTCTCCCAGGTGACCAAGGCCTACGGAGGATGGCAGCGCCAGCCCACCAGCGTCATCATCCCCACCGAGCCTCCGCAGACGAAGCAGCGCACCGTCCACGTGGACTGGCCGCAGCCCACGCAGCCGCGCCACGTGCTCGCGTGGCACACGCCCGCCGCCCGCGCGGACACGCCCGACGCCGCCATCCAATCCATCCTCGCCGAGTACCTCGTGGGCGACACCAGCCCCGCGTACAAGGAGCTGGTGCTGGAGAAGCAGTACGTCGAGTCGCTGAACGTCTACACCACGCCGCACCGCGACCCGTACCTGTTCCCCATCGACGCCACCTTGCAGGACGAGAAGTTCCGCGCCGACGTGGACGCCGTGCTGCGCCGCGAGGTGACGGCCCTGTCCGGCGGCCCGGTGGACGCCGTGCGCCTGAAGGCCATCCAGGACCACCTGCGCTACGGCCTGCTGATGGACCTGGAGACGCCGCGCGACGTGGCCATCGACCTGGCCCTCTACGCGGGCGTGATGGGCCGCCCCGACGCGCTCGCCAGCTACCTGAAACAGCTGGGCAGCGTGACGCCCCAGCAGCTCACCCTGTTCGCGAGGAAGTACCTCGAGGACAAGAACCTCACCGTCCTCACCCTCACCCCCAAGGCCGTCGCCGCCGGAGGGACGCCGTGATGAAGACCCGCGCTACCGTGTCGCTCGTCCTGGCCGCCGCGCTGTCGCTCGCCGCCTGCGCCCACCACCCCAAGCCCCCCACGCCGCAGCCCGAACCGGGCACCGTGCCCCCGGTGCCGCTGAACGAGCCGCCGCCGATGCACCTCGTGGTGCAGGCCCGGGCGGACACGCCCATCGTCAGCCTGCGGCTCGTCTTCCACACGGGCTCCATCGACGACCCGAAGGGCAAGGAGGGCCTCACCGCCCTCACCGCGAAGCTGATGGCGGAGGGCGGCACGCAGCAGCTCACCGCCGCGCAGCTGCTGGAAGCGCTCTACCCCATGGCCGCCGAGCTCAAGGTCGTCACCGACAAGGAGATGACCACCCTCTCCGGCCGCGTCCACCAGGACTTCCTGCCCTCGTTCCTGCTGCTCTTCACGGACACGCTGCTCCAGCCGCGCTTCGACCCCGCGGAGTTCGAGCGCCTGCGCGCCAACGCGCTCAATGCCGTGCGCAACGGCCTGCGCAGTGAAGACGACGAGACGCTCGGCAAGGTGGGCCTGGACGCGCTCATCTACGCGGGGCACCCGTACGCCCACTACACCGGCGGCACCGTGCAGGGGCTCCAGTCCCTCACGCTGGAGGACGTGAAGGCGCACGCGCGCCGCGTCTTCACGCAGGACCGGCTCGTCATCGGGCTCGCGGGTCCGGTGGACGCGAACCTCCAGCAGACCATGACCTCGCGCCTGAGCGCGCTGCCCGCCAAGGGCGCGCCCCGGGTGGAGCTGCCCACCGTGAAGTCCTCCGCGGGGAGCACGCTCATCCTCCAGAAGCCCACGCTCTCCACCGCCGTGAGCATGGGCTTCGTCACGCCGATGCGCCGGGGCGACCCGGACTTCTTCCCCGTGGCGTTCGCGCTGTCGAACCTGGGCGAGCACCGCCAGTTCATCGGCGTGCTCTTCAACGAGCTTCGCGAGCAGCGCGGCCTCAACTACGGCGACTATGCCTATGCCGAGCACTTCATCGAGGACCGGGGCAACGGCACCTTCAACCGCACCAACCTGGTGCGCACCCAGCAGGACGTGTCCATCTGGCTGCGCCCCGTGGTGCCCGCCAACGGAGTGTTCGCCACCCGCGGCGCGGTGTTCTTCCTGGAGCGCATGTCGAAGGAGCCCCTCACCCCGGAGCGCTTCAACCTGGTGCGCGGCTTCCTCCAGGGCTACACGCGCCTGTGGGAGCAGACCGACCAGCGGCGGCTGGGCTTCGCCATCGACTCGCTCTACTACGGCACGCCCGACTTCCTGGACGCCTACCGCTCCGCGCTGACGACGATGACGCCGGAGTCCGTGCAGGCCGCCGTCAAACGGCAGCTCTCCCCGGAGAAGCTGGCGCTCGTGTACGTCACGGAGGACGCGCAGGGGCTGGCGGAGAAGCTGAAGTCCGGCGCGCCTTCGCCCATCACCTACGCGTCGCCCAAGCCGCCGGAGCTGCTCAAGCTGGATGAGCTCATCATCCAGCAGAAGCTGCCGGTGCGCCCGGACGCCGTCCAGATCGTCCCGGCGTCGGGGTTCATGGAGCGCTGACGCCCGCGCTCCTTTCCGGCGCTCAGGGGCTTTCCGGCAACGCCGTCCACACGCCGCGGAAGCGCTTGAGCGCCGGATCCTTCTGGCGCTTGCACTCCACGCCGTCCACCTGCACGGTGCCGTCGTCGCTGAGCAGCAGGATGTCCTCCGACGTGTCGGGCGTGAAGAACGCCTCCGGGTTCACGCCCGACAGGTCCACCGACGTCACCGGCACCGGCGCATCGTCTCCGCCCCTCCAGGTGAACAGCCGCGACTTCGCCTCGGAGGCGGTGGCCCCCGCCATGATGAGGTAGCGCCCCCGCCATGACGACAGCGAGCGGATGCCCAGCCCCCCCAACTCCAGCAGCCGAGGCTCACCGAAGCGCGCGGGGGCGCCGTCGCGAACCACCGCCTCCGGGTTCAGGAGCGGCACCACCAGCGCCCTGCCTTGCGTCAGCGGGCTGCGGAAACCAATCAGCATCCCGGGCGCGTCCAGCATCGCCGTCATGCCTTCGATGTTGAGCCCACCGGGCTCCTTGGGCGGCAGCGGCTCCGCCTGCGCGAGCCCATACGGCGCGAGCCGGGCGTCCGCGAGCAGGTCCTCCAAGAGCTGCGTGTACGGCTGCCCGACGAGCTGCACGTGCTCGGGGTCCTCCACGCCGGTGGCGAAGAAGCGCAGGCGCGCGGGCTGCTTCTTGCCGGCGCTGTTGCGGCCGTGCGACGTGAGCCAGAAGGCCAGGTTGCCCAGCCGCGAGCCCGCTTCGATGTCCGTCTCCGGCGGCTTCTTCTTCACCGGCAAATCGAGCGACGGCGTCAGGTCCACCGTGCGCAGCGGACGGCCTCCCTTCCGCGCATCGTAGACGCGCAGGATGTTGTCCTCGTCGTCCGCTACTACGAACAGGCCCTGGCCCAGCTCCACCGCGCCGGACGCGTCACAGCTTCCTTCGAAGACGACCGTGTTCGCGGGCGCGGCGGGCAGCGCATCACGCCGCACGTTCGCCTCGCGGGTGCCACAGCCCGCCACCAGGACACATCCCCACAGGAGCCACCGTTTCATGGCCCTTCTTCTCGCTGCTCACACCGCGTCACGCGCGCCGGGAAACCGGAGGCCCTCCGCGAAATGTGTCTTAAGCAACACGACACACCACGGATCCGACGGGCTCGGGATTTGTAGAAATGGCATGAGGCTGTAGCTCACGCACCCAGGGGATGGGGTTTTCTTCCGGTGGCTTGAGGTGGGTGCTAAGAGCCTCAGGATGCAATGCCCCGACTCCGAACCTTCGTGGAGCCGGTCCGCGTGCGGCGCGGCCCTGCGACTCGCGGTCCTGGGCCTGCTGCTCACCACGGCAGCGGCCCACGCTCAGCCTGACCCCTTCTCCCGAGGCTTCGACGCCGTCCCGGTGAAGCCGACCGCCGCGCAGTCCAGCGGCATTGGCCTGGAAGGCGCCACCGTGGAACCGGTGGGCAGCTACCGGGGCGCGCTGCTCTTCGACTTCAACTGGCGCATCCTCGCGCTGAAGCTGGGTGACGAGAAGAAGGGGGACCTGCTGCCGTACCGGCTGGACGCGCACCTGCTGTTCTCCTACCAGCTGCTGGAGCGGTTGGAGTTGGGCGTGGACCTGCCCGTCACGCTCCTGCAGGGCGACAACTTCTCGCTCTTGGGGGACGCGCTGAACTCGCCGGACTTCCCCGGCGCCGCGGGCGTCAGCGGTACCACGCTGGGCGACATCCGCGTGCTGCCGCGCGTGAGCCTGCTGAATCCGGACCGCTTCCCGGTGGGGCTCGCGCTGGTGGCGGAGGTGCGGCTGCCCACCGGCAGCGCGCAGAGCTTCACGGGTGAGAGCGGCGTGGTGTTCGCCCCGCGCCTGGCCGTGGAGAAGAAGCTGGGGCCCGTGCGCGTGCTGGGCAACGCGGGCGTGCTGGTGCGCCCCGCGGCGCAGTACCTCAACCTGCGCGTGGACGACGAGCTGACGCTGGGCGCGGGCGGCATCGTGGACCTGCCGGACATCAGCCGGCTGCGCGAGGTGAAGGCCACCGCGGAAATGCACCTGCGCACGCCGCTGGCGCGCCCCTTCAACTTCGACCAGGCGGATTCGCTCAAGTCGCCGTGGGAGGTGTTGGTTGGCGCCCGCGCCAAGGTGTGGGGCGACTGGGGCGTGGAGCTGGACGTGGGCCGCGGCCTCAACGTCACCACCGGCTACGGCCGTGAGGCCCTGCGGGTCATGCTGGCGCTGCGCTACGACAAGACCTTCAAGGACGAGGGCCCGGACTCCGACGGCGACGGCGTGCCCGACGTGCGCGACCGCTGCCCCACACAGCCCGAGGACAAGGACGACTTCGAGGACTTCGACGGCTGCCCGGATCCGGACAACGACGGCGACGGCGTGGCGGACGGCGAGGACGCGTGCCCCAACAAGCCCGGCCCGAAGGAGAACAAGGGCTGCCCGGTGGAGCCGGACAAGGACACCGACGGCGACGGCGTCATGGACCCGCTGGACAAGTGCCCCCTGGTTCCCGGCCTGAAGGACTTCGACGGCTGCCCGGACACGGACTTCGACGAGATTCCGGACGGCGAGGACGACTGCCCCGACGTGGCCGGCCCGCCGGAGAACAACGGCTGCCCGTACGACGCTCCGCCCTACGTGGTGGTGGAGTCGGACCGCATCCGCATCAAGGGCAACATCCTCTTCGAGACGGGCTCCGCGGTCATCCAGAAGCAGTCGTACCCGCTGCTGGACGAGGTGGCGACGGTGCTCACCAAGAACCCGACGCTGGGGCCCGTGCAGATTGAAGGGCACACGGACAACAAGGGTTCGCGTGCGCTCAACATGGACCTGTCCAACCGGCGCGCGAGGTCGGTGCTCGAGTACCTGACGAAGAAGGGCATCGACCGCAAGCGCCTCACGTCGCAGGGCTTCGGGTTCGACCGGCCCATCGCCACCAACGACACGGCGCTCGGCCGCGCGAAGAACCGGCGCGTGGACTTCAAGCTCGTCAAATCGGAGATTGAATCCGGCCCGAAGGAGACCATCGTCCCCCACGGCCAGCCGCCGCCGCCCGGCACCGAGCCGGTTCCCGGACCGGGTGCGCCTCCCGCGCCTGGCACCGGCACGCCGGCCGGCAAGAAGTAACGCGGTCCGTTGGGACGGCCCGGCACCAGGGCCGTCCCCATGCCGAGCGCGCCGCCTTACGCTTCCGAGCCAGGCTCCAGCCCCAGCGCTTCGCTCGCGAAGCGCGCCATGCGCTCCATCAGCCGCGCCTTGTCGTCCAGGTCGCTGCGACCGGACCGGTCCGACATGGCCTCCAACCGCTCACCGCAGCGCAGGTCCAGGCAGACGTACACGCCCACCCGGCGCTTCGAATCCACATCCGTGGTGAGCATGCCAATCTCCGCATCGGTGGACGTCCGGCACCAGTCACACATCTTGGGCGACAGGGTCGGGTCCCCCTGCTGATCCCTGCGGAAGGCGATGCCCGTGGGCTGCTTGCTCCCCGGCGCGACGAACACGAGGAAGACGCGCACCCCGTACGGATCCACCCACGAAAGGTAGTCCCGCACGAAGAGCGGGAGCTGGGTGCCCTTGGGCAGTTCGACGTGCTTGCGATCCCTGGAGCGGAAGGCTCGCAGCAACTCTTTCTCTGACTCGATTCGGAACATGGCGTGCTCCTGCCGTACTGCCTTCAAGAACATCCTGAACGTGCGTCAGCCTGATTTTGTCCAACCCTTGCGGACACTGGGTTGAAATCACCACCGCATGCCAGCTTGGCGGTCACTCGCGTTCCGAGGACCCCCATGCACCTTTCCCTACGGATCCTGTTGCCCCTGCTGGTCATCGGGTTGGGAGGCATCGCTTGTGGCGATGATGCCTCCCCCACCCCCAACCAACCGCCCACCGTGAGCGACACCATCTCCGCGCCCACGGCCCTTGTCGCGGGAACGACCGGCACCCTGACCATCACCGCGAGCGATCCAGACGGTGACCCGCTGACCTACACGTGGACGCAGGTCGCCCCCGGCATCCAGGGCACCTGGATGGGCGGCACCACTGGTGAGAGCGCGCAGTGGTACTCGCCCGTCGTGGGCGAGCAGACCGCGTTCACGTTCCACGTGAGCGTCTCGGATGGCGTGAACCCGCCCGTGGTGCGGACCGTCACCCTGCCCGTGTCGGTGCCCCGCTATGGCGCGGACGTCCAGTCGCTGTGGAGCTCCGGGCAGTGCACGAACTGCCACGGCAAGGCCGGCAACCTGAGCCTTGCTCCCATCAGCAGCCACGCGAGCCTGGTCAACGTCACCGCAAAGGCCTGCGGCACCCTCCAGCGCGTCATGCCCGGCGACCCGGACAACTCGGCGCTCGTGCGGAAGATGGAGGGCACGGCGTGCGGAGACCGCATGCCCACGGGCAAGCCGGAGTACTTCGACCAGCACCCGGGCCTGAACGTCCTGGTCCGCTCGTGGATCCTCGCGGGCGCGGCCAACGACTGACGAGAGGACACGGCGGGCTCGCACCCGTTCCAACCGGGGCATAGGCTCGCGGTCGTGGCCGCGAACCCGCCCCTGCTGGACGACATGGTCCTCTTCGCGGAGGTGGTGGCGACGGCCAGCATCACCTCCGCGGCGGAGCGCCTGGGCCTGCGCAAGTCCACGGTGAGCCGCCGACTGGCCGCCCTGGAGGAGCGCCTGGGCATCCGGCTGCTCGAGCGCAACACGCGCAGGCTCCGCCTCACGGAGGCAGGCCGCGAGTACCACGCGCATTGCGCGCGGCTCGTCGCCGAGGCCCGCGAGGTGAACGCGGCGGTGAGCGAATCCCGAGGCACGCCCCAGGGCACGCTGCGCATCGCCACCCTGTCGCTGCTGGGCGAGCTGCTCACGCCCGTCATCGCGGAGCTGCTGCTGCACCATCCCCGGCTGCGCGTGGAGGTGTCGCTCGCGCAGACGCACGTGGACCTCATCGCGGAGGAGTACGACCTGGCGCTGCGCACCGGGCCGCTCGCGGACTCATCCCTGATGGCGCGCAGGCTCGGGCGCCTGCGCACGGGCTACTACGCCAGCCCGCACTACCTCAGCCGCCACGGCACGCCCCGGACGCCCGAAGCGCTGACGACCCACGAGTGCATCCTCCTGGCCGAGTCCGGCACCGACGAGGTGTGGTTCTTCGGCGAAGGCCGGAGCGCGCGCACCGTGCCGGTGACGGGCCGCCTGCGCGTGCCGAGCGAGCGCGCGGGCCAGGCGGCGGCACGAGCGGGACTGGGCATCGTGCGGCTCGCGGCGTCACTGGTGGCGGACGACGTGCGCGCGGGACTGCTCATCCCCGTGCTGGAGGCGGACACGCCCCCGGGCCTGCCCATCTTCGCCGTCTACCCGAGCAGCCGGCAGCTGCCCCTCAAGGTGCGCGCCTTCCTGAAGCTGCTGTCCGCGCGCGGCGCCGCGCTCCCATGGCAGGAGGAATAGGGGGCTCCTGGCGGAACAATGCGTCCCGCCCGGGGCGCTCGTCGCCGTTGCTGGCCGCGATTACATCCCGTGTGCACGAGGCGCGGATGCCCCTGAGGCGCGCGCCCTTCACACAAGGATGGGCCCCATGGCTGGCGACGTCATCGAGCTGGGAGACGCGGAGTTCCAACGCGAGGTGCTGGAGTCGGAGGAGCCGGTGCTGGTGGACTTCACCGCCACCTGGTGCCCGCCGTGCCGGGTCCTCGCGCCGGTCATCGACTCGCTGGCCGCCGAGTACAAGGGCCGGATGAAGATGGCCAAGCTCAACGTGGACGACCACCCGAGGACGCCCGAGCAGTACGGCATACGCGCCATGCCCACCCTGCTGTTCTTCAAGGGCGGGAAGGTGGTGAAGCAGGTCGTGGGCGCCGTGCCCAGGGCGAAGCTGGAGGAGGCCGTGCGCCAGGTGCTCTGACGCCCGGCGCTAGCGCTTGAGCGCGCGCTCGATGCGGCGGCGCAGGCCGTCCTCGGACAGCATGCCGCGCTGCGCGTCGATGACCTTGCCGTCGCGGTCCAGGAAGTAGAGCGTGGGCAGCGCATTCACCTGGAATGCGCGCGCCATGTCGTCATCCGCGTAGACGACGTACGGCCGCAGATCCGGCTGGAAGCGCTGGAGGAAGTAGTCCACCTCCTGCGACGCCGTCGAGCCCTCGTCCCGGCTGGCCGCCACGAAGACGAGCCCCTGGGATTCGTACTCCTTGGCCAGCTTCACCAGGGACGGCATCTCCTCGCGGCACGGCGGACACCACGTGGCCCAGAAGTCGAGCATCACCACGCTCCCCTTCAGGTCCGACAGCGCGAGCGAGCCGCCCTCGTGCTTCGTCAGCTGGAAGGCCGGCGGCGACGCCCCGTCCGGCACCAGCCGCGCCCGCTGCGCCTCGCGCACGCCCAGGAACGCCAGCGCCGCCAGCCCCAGCACCGCCACCACGGACAGCGCCGTCTTGGCCTTGTCCCCGCGCGCGCCTGGCGGCGGCGTCCCTTCCGTCCCAGCCTGCTGTGTCATCCGCGTTCCTTCCGTGTCAGGCGGCCGTGCACCCGCGTCAGGGCCCAGCGCACCCCGGCCCGAACCCGCGGCCGGCGCACCACCCACGCCGCCAGCGGAGGGCCCCAGTAATAGTACCCGTCGATGAACCCCTGGCCGAGCCGGCTCTTCCGGAGCACGTCGTCGCGGAAGGCCCGGAAGGCCACCAGCTCCGGCGCGCCCTCGCCAAAGGCCGCCGTCACCACGAAGCACGACGACGCGGGGCTCACCCACATCAGCTTGCCGTTGGTGAGGTTCACCACGACCTTCAATTCCCGCTGCTCCGTGTAGAGGAAGGCCAGCAGGTCTCGCCGCGCGGCCGGGAACTCCTGTCCGCCCGCCTCCTCGAAGTCGATGCGCGTGCCGACGGTGCTGCCCACTTCATCCACCGTGAAGCGGTAGCGCTTGGAGCTGCGCCGGTGCTCCACCTCCAGCCCCTTCAATTCGCCGAAGTAGGCCAGGAAGGGCACGCGGCACGCCGGGCAGACGAAGCGGTGGTAGGCGTGCGTCGGGACGAAGGCGTAGTCCCCCAAGCGCTTGCAGCCCGTGTTGGGGCACACCAGCTTCACGGTCGCCTGGGCCGCGTTGCGCGGGTCGTAGCGCGACAGGCCCGAGCCCTTGTCGAACACCGGCGGCGGCCGGGACGGCTGGCCCACCATCTGACGCGTGGGATGCGCGGCGCGCTCCAGTTCCTGGGCCTTTCGCCACGCCAGCTCCGCCGCCTCCAGCCGGCCGTCCGCGGTGTGCACCAGCGCCTCCGCGTGCGCGCGCAGGGCCGCCACCAGCCGGTCCACCAGCGGCGACACCGCCGGCTCGCGCGCCACCGCGAAGGCCTCCGCCAGCACCCGCTCCATCTCCGGCAAGAGCGCCTGGGCCGCCTTGCGCGACGGGTCCTCCGCCCGCCGGTACACCGGGGGCTCCGGAAGTTTCGCGAACAACGCCGAGGCCTGGGCCCGCACGCGCTCCAGCGCAGCGTCCCCCCGCCCCACGTCCAATCCCGCCGCCCGCGTCTGGGCGGCCCTGATGAGTTCTTCGGGCTGCAAGCGCATGGACCTTAAGGGCCCCCAGGCCCCCTGTCAGCGACTGAGGAGCGACAGGTCAGGAAACTCGCCAAGTGCCCCGGGCCGATGTAAGACGACGTAGGAGGATGTGAATCATGGGCGTGTTGAAGTTCCTGGTCTGGACGACCTGCGCGGTGGGTCTGGGCGTCTTCCTGGCGCGGGGCAACGTGGACGGCCGTTCCCCCCTGGAGCACATGGAGCGCACCTGGAAGCGCACGGTGAACCCTTCCACCCTGGACAAGGTGAAGGGCAGCGTGGGGGACGCCCTGGAGGACGCGAAGGGCGCCGTGTCCCAGAAGTCCGCCAACGCGGCGGGCCCGCGCGAGCGCATCACCGCCGAGGACCGGGCGGCCATCAACGACATCATCGCCAAGAAGAAGTAGGCGCCGCGGCAGGTGACGCCTCCCCGCGGGGCCGGTTGCTGATCGCCGGCCTCCCCCTTCCACCCGCCCCACCCCGTGCCTAGGTTGCGCCGGGGCATTGGGTTGGATGGTGGTGGGAAGGCGGGGCCCATGGGTTGGACGCGGTTCGGGGGCGGCATCAGGGTGGCGGTGCTGGCGTGCGCGCTGGGGACAGCGAGCAGCGCCGGGGCCCGCACGCCCGGGAAGTTGTGGCTGGAGGCGCAGAACCGCGCCGTCTCCCGGCAGCACTCCAACCTCAGTGACGTGGCCCGCAAGGCGATGCCGGCCGTGGTGTCCATCACCACGCGCCAGGACCTCGCGGAGGTGGCTCCGGGCGAGGAGCCCCAGCGCGGCATCGGGTCCGGCTTCATCATCCATCCGGACGGATACATCCTCACCAGCGCGCACGTGGTGGACGGGGCCTCGGAGGTCACCATCTCCATCCGCAGCGCCAACGGCTACGTGGAGGAGTTCCCCGCCACGGTGGTGGGCGAGGACGAGCGCACGGACTGCGCGCTCCTCAAGGTGGACGCGCCCCGGAAGCTGCCGGTGCTGAAGCTCGCGTCCGCGTCCCACGTGGGCATCGCGGACTGGGTGGTCGTCATTGGAAACCCGTTCGGCCTGGCGCACTCCGTGACGGTGGGCGTGGTGAGCTACGTGGGCCGCACGGACGTGACACCCAACGGCCGCGACGGCGACTTCGACTACCTGCAGATGGACGCCTCCATCAACCCGGGCAACTCCGGCGGGCCGGTGTTGGACCTGCACGGCGACGTGGTGGCGGTGGCCAACGCCGTCAACGTGTCCGGCCAGGGCATCGGGTTCGCCATCCCCATCGACATCGCGAAGACGGTGATTCCGCAGCTCAAGGCCCACGGGCGCATGCGCCGCGGGTGGATGGGCATCAGCGTGCAGGACTTCTCCCCGGAGGTGGCGCAGGCCTTCAACCTGAACCCGCGCGGCCGGGGCGTGGTGGTGACGGACGTGGTGGAGGACGGCCCCGCGGCCCGCGCGGGCCTGCGCACCGGGGACGTCATCCTGAACATGGACCGGCTGTCCGTGGCGCGGGCGCACACGCTGCGCTGGCAGGTGGCCGCGCGCGGCGTGGGCCAGAACATCCGGCTGCAGCTGCGCCGGCTGGGCCGCCCCATGACGCTGAAGGTGAAGCTGGAGGACCTGCCCCTGGTGGAGTCGCCGCCGTCCACGCTCGCCTCGGGTGGCACGCCGGGCGAGCGCACCGCCGGGGCCCGCTCCGTGCTGGAGGAGCTGCTCTCCCCGGTGCCGCGCACCCAATCCGGACGGTCCGGCGGCATTCCCAAGGCCGAGGACGGCCTGGCTGCCCCCTGACGGATGGGGCCTTCAGGGCCCTGGCGGGGCTCCAGGCTCCTTGCGTTCCGCGAAACCCGGCGATACACCGTCCGCCTTCACATCGTGGCGGATCCACCCACAGGTGGCGTCACGGGTCTTCAAGCATCGTTTCGCAGGAGAATCCGTACCATGGCCGAGGCCACCCAGACGACGAAGCTCACCCATTGGCCGCGCACCGCCAAGGGCGGCGGCAAGAAGGCGTGCACCGTGGAGGGCTGCAAGCGCCCCTACCGCGCCAAGAGCTACTGCTTCTTCCACTTCAAGAAGTGGCGCCAGGGCGAGCTGCCCCACACGCGCTACCGCGTGTGCTCCAAGCCGGAGTGCCGCGCCAAGGTCGGCCCCAAGGCCGGCCTGTGCGAGAAGCACTTCGCCGAGACCTACAAGAAGGAAGCGGCGGCTTAAGTCGCCTCAGGCTGTTCGCGTGGCGCCGGCCCCCCGCCTCACTCGCGGGAGGTCCCCGGCGCCACCGCGCGGCCCAGATGATTGAAGGCGTTGAGCCAAAGCTCCGCCTCTCGCTGGGTCAGCCGCGCACGCATCAACGTCCGCTCCAGTTCGTGCAGCACGTGCTGCGGCGCCTCCGGGTTGAGGAAGTCCGCCGCCAGCATCGCCGCGCGCATGCGCCCGCTCAGCGCGTTGAGCGTCCCCAGCCGCGCGCCGGCCTCCTCCTCCTGAGGCAGCACGGGCGCCGACGTGAGCCCCTGCCGGTGGCAGAGGTACAGGAGCACCGCGGAGGACTGCGCCAGGTTCATGGACGGCTGCACGTCCGACGTGGGGATGACGAGCAGGTCCTGGCAGTGGGTGAGGTCCTCGTCGGACAGCCCGCGCTGCTCCCCTCCGAACAGAATCGCCACCCGCCCCCGCGTGCTCTCCTCCGCCAGCCGCCGCGCCGCGTCCTCCGGCGTCAGGGGCGCGCGCTTCACCACCTGGGTGCGCGACGTGGTGCCTACCACGTACACGCAGTCCTCCAGGGCCTCCGCCAGGGTGGGTGCCACGCGCATGCCCGAAAGGATGTGGCCGCTCTTCACGGCCATCCTCTCCGCCAGGCTGAAGTCCTGGACCACGGGTTCGGAGAGGATGAGACGTTCGAAACCGAAGTTCGCCATGACCCGGCAGACAGCCCCGAGGTTGTCGGGTGAACGGGTCTGATGAAGGACGACAGTCAGCTCCGCACCTGGTCGCATGCCCCGGAGTTTAGCTGGTGGTGCGTCGGCGTGATCGGTATATTCCCGTTGATGCGTCGCTGGGTCCCTGGCCTGCTCCTGTCGCTGTCCCTGCTCACCACCGCGTGCGACGGCACGGGTGCGCCCGTGCGCTCCTCGCTCACGGCGCGGCAGGCGCTGAGCAGCTCGCCAGAGGTGGTGGAGTTCGAGTCCCCGGCCATCCGCCTGGAGCTCTTCCGGGACATCGCCCGCCAGTCGGAGATGCAGGCCGGGCAGTCCGCGCAGGGCGTGGCGCTCTTCCCCATCATCCAGGGCAACGAGTTCGTCGCGGCGCCGGGCTTCGAGCCCCGCGCGGACCTGCTCCAGCCGCCGGACGCGGGCAGCGGCCTCCAGTTCGTCTTCGACGCGCGGACGGGCGACCGTTGGCCGGAGGACCGGAGGGAGAGCCTGCAGGGCCTGTCGGAGCGCGAGGCCGCGGAGCTGGTGGCGCGCACGCTGCTGGCGCTGTGGGGCATCCAGCCGGAGGGCGCGGTGCGGGTGGACCGGGCCGCGGGCGCGCCGTACGCGGTCGCCTACGTGGACGGCATCCTGCGCATCAACCCGGCGTTCCTCTACCTGGCAACGGCCTACGGTCCTGCTTCCATGACGGCGGGCCTCCAGTAGAGTCGCGCGCCTCATGAGCTGGCCCCGCTCCCGCCGCCTTCCGGCGGTCAGTGGCCGGGGCCGCGAGGCGCCTCCGACGTGAACACCTCCGCCCTCCACGCGCAACTCACCCACACGCTTCGCCAGACGGACCTGCCGTCGCTCGGCACGCCCTACAAGGGCAAGGTTCGCGACACGTACCGCAAGGGCGACACGCTCATCCTCGTGACGAGCGACCGCCTCTCCGCGTTCGACCACGTGCTCACCACCATCCCCTTCAAGGGCGAGGTGCTCAACCGCCTGGCGGCCTTCTGGTTCGACCGCACGAAGCACATCGTCCCCAACCACGTGCTGGACGTGCCGGACGCGAACGTCACCGTGGCGCGCGCCTGCCAGCCCTTCTCCGTGGAGGTGGTGGTGCGCGGCTACCTCACGGGCAGCCTGTGGCGCGACTACGAGAAGGGCACGCACACCGCCTACGGGGTGCCCTTCGCGGAAGGCCTGCGCAAGGACAGCGCGTTCGAAGCGCCCATCCTCACGCCGTCCACCAAGGCCGAGTACGGCAAGCACGACGAGCCCATCTCCGAGGCGGAGATTCTTTCGCGCGGGCTGGCCACGCCGCGCGACTGGGCCCGCATCACGGAGGCCGCCCGGGGCCTGTTCCAGGAGGGCCAGAAGTGGGCGCGCACGCGCGGCCTCATCCTGGTGGATACGAAGTACGAGTTCGGGAAGGTGGGCGACGAGCTCTTCGTCATCGACGAGATGCACACCCCGGACTCCAGCCGCTACTGGGTGGCGGACGAGTACGAGGCGAGATTCGCCAAGGGCGAGGACCAGAAGATGTTGGACAAGGAGAACATCCGCCAGTGGCTCATCCGCGAGCGGAACTTCTCCGGCCACGGCGCGCTGCCCGCCATCCCGGACGACGTGCGCGTGGACCTGGCCACCAAGTACGTGGCCGCCTACGAGCGCATCACCGGCACGCCCCTGGTGCTGACGCCCGGGGACGTGCACTCGCGCATCGAAGAGCACCTGCGGGCGAAGGGCTACCTGTAAGCCCCTCGCCCGTCACGGCCGCGCGGGCTTTCAGCTGGCGCGGCCGAAGACGCGCTGGAACACCGCGTCCATCTGGCGCGTGTGGTAGCCCGGGGAGAAGCAGTCGGAGACCTCCTCGGGCGTCATCATCTTGAGCAGGTCCGCGTCGTTCAGCAGGGCCTGCCGGAAGTCCACGCCCTCCTCGAACATCTTCATCGCGTTGCGCTGGACGACGACGTACGCGGCCTGCCGGTCCATGCCCTTGCGCGCGAGCTCCAGCAGCAGGCGCTGCGAGTTCACCACGCCGCCCAGCAGGTCCAGGTTCTTCTTCATCTGCTCCGGGTAGACGCGCATGTTCTCCACCAGGCCCGCGAAGCGGTGGAGCATGAAGTCCAAGAGGATGGTGGCGTCCGGCCCAATCACGCGCTCCACCGACGAGTGCGAGATGTCCCGCTCGTGCCACAGCGCCACGTCCTCCATGGCGCTCACCGCGTAGCCGCGCAGCAGGCGCGCCAGGCCCGTGAGGTTCTCCGACAGGATGGGGTTGCGCTTGTGCGGCATGGCGCTGCTGCCCTTCTGTCCCGGCGTGAAGGGCTCCTCCGCCTCGCGCACCTCCGTGCGCTGGAGGTGGCGGATTTCGACGGCGAACTTCTCCAGGCTCGCGCCCACCAGGGCGATGGCGGTGAAGAACTCCGCGTGCCGGTCGCGCTGCACCACCTGGCTGGAGGCGGGCGCGGGCGTGAGGCCCAGCTTCTGACAGACGTGCTCCTCCACGGACGGCGGCAGGTGCGCGAACGTGCCCACCGCGCCGGAAATCTTCCCCACGGCGATGGTGTCTCGCGCGTGCTGGAGGCGCGTGCGGCCCCGGCGCAGCTCGTCGTACCAGATGGCCAGCTTGTGCCCGAAGGTGATGGGCTCCGCGTGGATGCCGTGGCTGCGGCCCATCTGCAGCGTGTGCTTGTGCTCGAAGGCGCGCTTCTCCACCGCGGCCATCACGCGGTCCATGCCCTTCAGGAGCAGGTCCACGGAGTCGCGCAGGGTGAGGCCCAGCGACGTGTCCAGCACGTCCGAGGACGTCATGCCCAGGTGCAGCCAGCGGGCGCTGGGGCCCACGCGCTCCTCCACGAAGGTGAGGAAGGCGATGACGTCGTGCTTGGTGGTGCGCTCAATCTCCTCGATGCGCGCGGCGTCCGCTTCGGTGAAGTCACCGGCGCGGGCGAGGCAGTCCGCCAGCGCGTCCTTGGGGGCGAGGCCTTGCGCGACCATGCCCTCCAGCGCGGCGAGCTCCACGTCGCGCCAGCGGCGGTAGCGGGCGACGTCGGACCAGAGGGAGGCCATTTCGGGACGGCTGTAGCGTGGAATCACTCGTAGACCTTCACGGCAAAGTCCCGGCGCGCCGCGAACCGGAGCACTTCCAGCGCGACGTCACAGGACGGACCTGACTTCTTCGCGGCGGTGAGGTTGAACGAGAGGTCCAGGCCTTCGGGCCGCGCCACCGCCAGCGCGCCGGGGTCGACCTTCTCGAGGACGATTCTGTTCGCCAGCCTTCCCGCCTGCTGACCGAGCGCCAGCGGGGCCGGCGCGAGGGCCAGCGTCGCGCCCTCCTTCACCTGGCTGGCCGTGAGCGCCACCAGCGGCACCTTGCGAGAGGCACTGAAGGCGATGAGCGCCTGGACGACGGATGCGTTGCCCACGGTCTTGTCCGCAACCATCAAGAGGCCGTCCACCTTCCCCGCCGCGCCCTCCAGCACCTCGCCCGCGCGCTCCTGCGCTTCCACGGCCAGCGGGACGATGGTGAGCCCCAGGCCAGCGCCAACGGAGCGGGCCTGCGCCACCGCGCCCGCCGAGGAGCGCGGGTCATGCAGGATGCCCACGCGCTTCGCGCCGGGAGCCACGGCCTTGAGCGCGGCCAGCTCCGGCCCGAAGTCGCTGGTGAGCGCGATGCCGGTGACGTTGGGCGCTTCCAGGCCGTACTTCTCGTGGTACGGCACCATGGCGAAGAGCACGGGCACGTCCTCGCCCAGCGAGCGGCGCGCGGCGTTGGCGGCCAGCGGCCCCAGGGCGAGCACCAGCGCGGGCTTCTGCGCGGCCAGCGTCTTGAAGACGCGCGCGGCCTCGGCGGGGCTTTCCTCCAGGGTCAGCTCGGTAACGTCCGCGCGAGCCTCGGACGTGAAGCCGGCGAGGAAGGAGGCGTACGGCGCCAGGCTCGAGGACTTCACGGCCACCACGCGGGGCCGGGCGGGACTTCGCGATGGAGCCTGCGCGAGGGCGACGACGGGCAGGAGGAGCGTGAGGAGCGCGAACCTCCGGAGCGTCGTCATCACGGCGCGGTCTGGCAGCAGCGGAAGCCCACGTCCGCGGACTTCAGCGCCGGGGCGCCCCGGCGGCGCGCGGAGCACCGGGCGGTGTCTCCGGCCGTGTCGAAGGAACCGCCCTTGATGAGCAGCTCCTCGGAGTTGGGGAATTTGGAGGCGGTCCACTCGGCGATGTTGCCGGAGAGGTCCGCCACGCCGTAGCCCGAGCGGCAGGACTGATGGGCCCCTGAGTGCGCCAGGGTGCGCGTCGCGGCCGCATCCGTCGTGCCGGTGTTGCAGGCCGACTGGGCCTGCTCGTCGCCGGAGGAGAAGCGCGCGTTGCCAGGGCCCTTGCAGGCCTTCTCCCACTCTTCCTCCGAGCACAGCCGCTTGCCGAGTCCTTCACAGGCGGCCTTCGCGTCGAGCCACGTCGCGGAGACGCGGGGCTTCCTGCCGGCCTGGTTGGGGAACTCGTATTCGTCGACGCAGAACGATTCCACCATGACGCTGCCCATGGGCATTTCATCGGTGGAGCCGGCTGCCTGCAGGTCCTCCGGGGACGAGCCCTTCTTGAAGCTGCCGCCGCTCACCAGGCGCATGCCGGCCGGACAGGAGCCCGTGGCCAGGATGCCGTCCCCCGCGGCGGCGGGCCCCGGCGTAGCGGGCATGGTGCTGTTCTTCGCGGCCTGGGCCTGGCGCAGGCGCAGGTAGAGGTAGCCCCCGCCCGCGCCCAGCACGACGCCGGCCACCGCGAGGATGATCATCCACATCATCGAGCTGGGGCCGGAGCGGGCCGGCTTCGCCTGCGTGGCCCGCGTCGTGGGGAGCGTGTGCAGGCCGGAGGTCGAGGGCGGCAGCCGGCGCGCCGAGGAGCGCACGCCCGACACTTCCGGCGGGGGCTCGCCCTTGCGTGAGCGGCCGCTCGTGGAGTTCTCGCCGTGAACGCCAGAAGCGCGGACCGCGCCCTGGGCCGCCGAGGCTCGCGGGGCGCGGGGACTCGACGGCTCCGAGCCGCGCGAGTTCACCGAAGACACCGCGCCCGAGGCCCGCGAGTTGCGGCCACCGCGGCTGGAGGAACGGGACTCCGAGGGCTCATCGTCGTCGGAGCTCCGGCCGGACCGTGACTCCGTGGCGGATGCATCCGCGTTGCGATGGCTGGGCCGGCTGTCGGAGGACACCTCGCCGCCGCGACCGGAGCGTCCGCCGCCCGACGAGGCTTCACCGCGACCGGAGCGCTCGTCGCTCAGCGAGGCTTCACCGCGACCGTTGGAGCGCCCGTCGCTGGACGTTTCGCCCCGCCCACTGGAGCGTGCATCGCTGGATGCTGCTTCACCACGACCGTTGGAGCGCCCGTCGCTGGATGCTTCGCCACGACCGTTGGAGCGAAGGTCGCCGGACGAGGCTTCACCGCGACCGTTAGAGCGCCCGTCGCTGGACGCTTCACCCCGGCCGTTGGAGCGAAGGTCGCCCGATGAGGCTTCACCGCGACCGGAGCGTCCCTCACCCGCGGCGACTTCACCCCGACCGTTGGAGCGCCCGTCACTGGAGGAGGCCTCACCGCCGCCACGGGCCGAGGACCGCGCCTCAGCCGCGCCCTCCGCGGAGCGGGCGCCGCGAGGATCCGCCGGGAACGACGGCTCCTCCGCCTTCGCGAAGATGCGCATCACCGGCTCGGCGGCCTTGGCCGGAGCCGCGCGCGGTTCATCCGCCGGGCGCGAGGCCCCACGGACTTCCTGCTGCGTCGCCGAGTCGGGGGCCTGCCCCAGGAGCCGAGGGTCCTGCGCCGCCGCCTCCGCGCCCTTGCGGCCCGCCGGCGCCACCGCACGCATCTCCTGCTGCGTCGCCGCGTCGGACACGGAGCGCGCTTCCGGCCCCGTGATGTAGTCCAGCGCCTGCGCGTTCGAACCCAGGATGGCCGCCAGCGTCGCCGCGTCCAGCGGCTGCGTCGCATCCGGCGGAGGCGCGTCGTCCACCGCCGGGAGGGGCGCGGCCGGCGTGGGCGCGCTCGCCACCGGCATCATGCCCGTGGGCACCGGCGGCAGCGGCTTGTTCGCCGCGCGCGCGGCCACCGCGGATGGCGGCAGCGCGCCCGACGCGGGCACCGCGCGCTGCCTCGACGCCGCGGCCGGGTGCCGCTGTACCAGCGCCGCGAACTCCGCGTGCAGCTCACCGCCCGACTTCGGACGGGCCAGCGGGTTCACGTTGAGCGCGCGCCGGTAGAGGGACTCGAACGCGGGCGGCAGGTCCGGATGCCGCACCGACACCTCGGGCACGCCGCCGTCCTCCGGCAGGAGGCCCGTCACCATCTCCCCCATCAACACGCCCAGCGAGTACACGTCCATGCGCGTGTCCAGCTCCGCGCCATTCACGTACTCAGGGGCGATGTACGCCGCCGCCCGGTGCCCCTTCTGCGCCTGCACGAAGGGCAGGTGCGGCACCGCGAGCCCCAGCCCGTAGTCCGACACCTTCAACATGTCCGGCAGGACGAAGACGTTCTCCGGCTTCACGTCCGAGTGCGGCCCGAAGCGGTGCGCCCCGTCCAGCGCCGCCGCCATCTGCGCCAGCAGCGGCTCCACTTCCTTCAGCGTGAACAGCTGCCCCTTCGCCGCGCGCTGCTCCATCATCCGGCGCAGCGACAGCCCTTCCAGCAGCTGCATGGTGAAGAAGGGCCGGTCCCCGTCCACGCCCTCCTCGTACACGCGCACCAGGTTGGGGTGGTTGAGCTTCTTGCCCACCCGCATGGACAGCGCGAACTGCGTGCGCTCCTCCGGCTGCTGCACCAGCCGGGGCTGGATGACCTTCAGCGCCACCTCCACGTCGATGGCCTGGTCCTGCGCGCGGAAGACGAAGCCCAGAGGCCCCGCCCCAACAACTTCCTGGATGGCGTAGCGGTCCGCGACGACGTCGCCCGGCTTGTACGGCGCGCCCTCGGCGCCCTTGCGGCGCGCCGCCCCCGCCGCCTGACGCGCGGCCGCGTCGAACTTCTGGCCACACGTGGCGCAGGTTTCACTCGTATCGGGGACATGGCTGCCGCAGCGGTAGCAGAGCAAAGCAGTGAAACTCCAGAACAGGGCCGCGGGGGGGCGGCCTCCCCGGCGGACAGCCGGGGGGCTCCATTCTGCCCGCTCCGAGGCCGTTGAGGAACGACGTTGCGCGCCGGGACCCTAGCGGCCGGTGGACCCGAAACCTCCGTCCCCCCGGGAAGTCACCTCCAGTACCTCCACCTCCCGTAGGGCCGTGGCCGTCACGGGGGCCACCACCAGCTGGGCCACCCGGTCCCCCCGACGCAGCGTGAAGGGAGTGTTGGACAGGTTCACGAGCAGCACCTGCACCTCCCCCCGGTAGTCCGCGTCCACCGTCCCGGGGGAGTTGAGGCACGTCACCCCGTGCCGCAGCGCCAGCCCGGAGCGGGGCCGCACCTGGCCCTCGAAGCCCGGCGGGAGCGCGAAGGCCAGCCCCGTGGGGACCGCCATCCGCTCAAGGGGTTGGAGCACCCGCTCCCCGTCGATGTCGGCCCGCAGGTCCAGCCCGGCGGCCAGCTCCGTCTCATGGCGCGGCAGGGGCAGCGGGTCCGGATGCGAGCGCACCCGGCGCACGGGGACGGTCAGCGTGGGGTCCATGCCCCTCGCCGTAGCACGCACCCCTGCCCCCCTCTACTTCCTGGCGGTGACGTCACGGGTCGTGTGACCCGGCCCTCACAGCTCGGTCGCACCGTCCGCCATGCGCAGCGCGGTTCGGAACCCGAACGGGTCCACGGGCCGAGCGGCCAGCTCCAGCTGGTAGTGCAGGTGCGGCCCGGTGGACCGGCCGGTGCTGCCCGACAGCGCGATGGCCTGCCCCTTCTCCACCCGCGTGCCCGCCTTCACCAGCAACTCCGAGTTGTGACAGTACGCCGTCGTCACGCCCCGCCCGTGGTCCAGCACCAGCACGCGGCCGTTGACGGAGTCCTCGCTCGCGCGGCGCACCACGCCCGCGGCCACCGCCGTCACCGTCGTGCCCGAGCGCACCGCCAGGTCCACCCCCGTGTGCATCCGGCGCGTGCGCAGCGTGGGATGAACGCGGTAGCCGAAGGGGCTCGTCACCGGGGCGCTCTCCGACACCGGCCACCCGAGCATCAGCGCCGAGGACAGCGCCAGTGCCTGCGCCGCGCCCACGGAGGAGCCCTCGAAGCCGGGAGGCAGCTGCTTCGCCAGGCGCTCCAGGCTGAGCGCCCCACCCTCCGCGTCCACCCGCTCCAGCGCGAAGCGCGCGGGCACCCGCCCGGCGAACACCGCCGTCACCCGAGCCTCCTCCGACGGGAAGTCCTTGGCGAGCGCGTCCAAGAGCCGTCGCGTCGCCGCCGGTCCCTTCGCCGGATCCACCAGCGTCTCCGGAGCAATGCCCAGCTCACGCGCCAGCGCGAGCGAGGGCTCACGGGCCTTCGGGTCCAGTGCCTTCAGCGCCGAGTGCGTCCCCCACGCCAGCGCCTCCGCGCTCGTGGGCACGCGCAGGAGCATCGCGGCGGGCAGCGCAGCCGGCACGGGCACGGCCGTCCCGCTCACACCGTCGTAGTACGCGAGCAGCGGCCGGGCCGTGGTGCGCGTGTTGAAGGCCCAGGCGCCGGCGCGCCGCAAGAGCGCGCCCGCGGGCGTGTGGTGATAGGCGCACCAGACGCAGAGCAGCGCGAAGGTGAAGTCCAAGAGTCCCCGGGCGCGTCGAGCGAACATGCGTCAGGGCCTCAGCGCAGGAAGGACAGCACCGGTGCCGCGTCCCACGCCGCCGCAATGCCCAGCGGCGCCACCACGAGGCACCCCACGAGCCCGCGAGTCCACGCCCGCCGCGACCCCACCGATTCACACGCCGCATCCGCGTGCTGGAGGTTGCGAAGCACCGCGCGCCAGCCCAGCGACACGCTCACCCCGCACAGCGCCGCCACCGCCAGCCCCCGGGCCGCCCAGTCCGAGGCGACGTCGCCGAACAGCGGCCGCCACGACAGGTACACCGTGCCCTGGACGAGCCGGGCCACCGTGCACGCGCCCGCGAGCACCACGCCCGCGGTGGCCAGCGGACGCACCCACCGCATCGGAGTGGGCCGCCGCAGACAGCGCCGCAGCAGCGCCTTCCACGAGGAGGCCTCCGAAGTGGACGCCGTCACCGGACGCCAGGGCTCCACGGGGCGGGCAGCGTCGGTCTCGCGATAGCCGAGCGCCGGCAGCGCCAGGAGCAGGTCCGCCGCCAGCTCCCAGGCCAAAGCCAGGGCCCGAGCCAGGCGGGTGCGCGTCTCCAACGAAACCCAATCCACCATCGACGCGAGCGCGGGGAACTGGCCCACCCACGCATCGAACGCGGAGTCCAACCGGTCCACCGCCGTGAGCAGCCGGTCATCCAGCGTGTCCGCCGCCGCATGCACGCCCACCGCGACCAGCGCGAGCAGGCCCAGCGGCATGAACGCCCAGCGGAACGCCCCCAGGAACCGGGAGACATCCGTGAGGAAACTGCTCGAAGGCTCCGAGGAGCTGGATGGGTGGACCGGCATGCAGCGCCTCCGAGGCGGTCCCCCATCAACGCGGGAGGCCCTCCCGGGGTTTTAAGCCTCCACCCCGCCAGGACGAAAACGCCGCCCACTCCCGCCTCGCGCGCTCCAAACCTGTCCGACTGTCGGACAGGTTCAAGCGGTGCGCCGCCGCCGGGCGGGGAGCCCCACCCCCGCAATGACAACGCCCCGCCCCTTCGCGCCCGGAGGCGGGAGGAGACGGGGCGTTTCCGGTCGCGGCCTTCCTCACGGAGGGCCGCTACACGGGGGCCGGATTCAGGCCTTCGCGTCCGGCGTCGGGGCGGCCGGGGCGGGGGCCGCGGGGGGCGTGCCCTGCGCGGTGGCGCGCTCGGCCATGGCCTCCTTGCGCGACAGGCGGATCTTGCCCGTCTTGTCGATGCTGACGACCTTCACCAGCACCTCGTCGCCCTCGCTCAGCACGTCCGACACGGTTTTCACGCGCTTGTCGGACAGCTCGGAGATGTGGATGAGGCCGTCGGTGCCCGGGAACAGCTCCACGAAGGCGCCGAACTCGGCGATCTTCCGGACGGTGCCGGTGTAGATCTTCCCGATCTCCGCCTCGCGCGTGAGCGCCTGGATCATCGCGATGGCCGCCTTCACCGCATCGCCGTTCGCGCTGGCGATGTCCACGCGGCCGGTGTCCTCGATGTTAATCGCGGCACCCGTGCGGGCGATGATGTCCTTGATCACCTTGCCGCCCGGCCCGATGACGTTCTTGATGAACTCCGGACGGATCTGGATGGTCGTGATGCGCGGCGCGAACTGGCTGATCTCCTTGCGCGGCGCGTTCAGCGTCTTCGCCATCTCCGCCAGGATGTGCACGCGGCCCTGACGCGCCTGCTCCAGCGCGCGGCTCATGATCTCCGTGGTGAGGCCGGTGATCTTGATGTCCATCTGGATGGACGTGATGCCCTTGGACGTGCCGCAGACCTTGAAGTCCATGTCGCCCAGGTGGTCCTCGTCACCCAGGATGTCGGACAGGATGGCGATCTTCTCACCCTCCTTCACCAGGCCCATGGCGATGCCCGCCACCGGCGCCTTGATGGGGACGCCCGCGTCCATCAGCGCCAGCGTGCCACCGCACACGGAGGCCATGGACGAAGAGCCGTTGGACTCGAGGATCTCCGACACCAGACGCACGGTGTACGGGAACGAGTCGCTGGCCGGAATCATGTTGCGCAGCGCGCGCTCCGCCAGGGCGCCGTGACCGACCTCGCGACGGCCGGGGCCGCGCAGGGGCTTGGTCTCGTTCACGCTGAACGGCGGGAAGTTGTAGTGCAGCATGAAGCGCTTGAAGGCCTGGCCGCTCAGGAGCTCCAGCCGCTGCTCGTCCTCGCTGGTGCCCAGCGTGGCGACCACGAGCGCCTGCGTCTCGCCGCGGGTGAACACCGCGCTGCCGTGCGTGCGGGGCAGCACGCCCACCTCGTTGGTGATGGAGCGCACCACGTCGTGCGGACGGGCACCGATGCGGCCACCGTTCACGGTGAGCTCACGCATGTGGTCGTACTTCAGGTCCTCGACGACCTGCTTGGCGTGCTTCTCCACCTGCGGGGTGAACTCCGCGCCCAGCTTCTCCTTGAGCGCCGCCAACGCGGCCTTCTTCGTCTTGGAGAGTGCCTCGTAGCGCGCGCCCTTCTCCTTGATGGCGTAGCCGGCCTTCACGCCCTCCAGCGCCAGCTCGCGGACCTGGTTGCGCAGGCCCTCGTCGATGGTGGCGGGCTTGTCGTAGGAGCGGACCTGCTTCTTCAGCTCCGTGCGCAGCTGGTCCTGGATGTCCAGCGCGGGCTGGGCGTTCTGACGGCCGAACTCCAGCGCCGCCACCATGTCCGCCTCGCTGACCTCCTCCGCGCCACCCTCCACCATCACGATGGCCTCGCGGCTCACCGCCATGACGAGGTCCAGGTCGCTCTGCTCGCGCTGCTTGGCGGTGGGGTTGGCCACGAACTGACCGCCCACGCGGCCCACGCGGATGCCCGCGATGGGGCCGTTGAACGGGATGTCCGACACCCACAGCGCCGCGGAGGCGCCGGTGATGCCGTGGATGTCACCCTCGTTCTCCGGGTCCGCGGAGATGACGGACGAGATGACCTGCGTCTCGTAGGCGTAGCCTTCCGGGAACAGCGGACGGAGGGAGCGGTCCACCACGCGGGAGGCCAGCGTCTCCTTCTCCGTGAGGCGGCCCTCGCGCTTGAAGTAGCTGCCCGGGATGCGGCCCGCCGAGTACAGCTTCTCCTGGTACTCCACCGTGAGGGGCAGGAAGTCGATGTCCTTCTTCTCCCGCGCGCTCACCGCGGTGACGAGCAACATGGTGTCGCCGTAGCGGACCACCACGGAACCGTCGGCCTGCTTGGCCAGGCGGCCCGTCTCGATGCTCAGCTCGTTCTCACCAATCTTGACGCTCTTCTTCAACATGTCGTGTGGCCTCTGTGCCTGCTTCGCGTGCGAGGACCCTTGCCAGCCGCGGCCTGCCCACGTGCGTGGGGCAGGAGCCGCCCGGAAGGGGCCCTCTGGGATTGAGCGGTCGCCAGGGCCTGAAGCAGGCACATGCCAGACGAACGCTGCCTGTACTGCGGAAACGGGCTCCGTTGCGGAGCGCCGGAGGGATGGACCAGACCTCTTGATCCCTGATCACACCCGCCCACCCATGACTCCAGGTCGGCCGGTCTGAACGGAAACCAAAAGAGCCCGCCTCCACCTCTCCCTCGCCCACTCCTTCGCCCACGTCCGCGCTTCGTGATGAACCGGTACCGCGTGAAACGGTGCTGCCCAAATGCGCGGGGCGCTGGTGGTGTGCCAGCGCCCCGGATGCTGCTCGAGGACTACTTGCGGATGCCGAGGCCCTCGATGAGCTTCTTGTAGCGCGCCACGTCTTTGGACTTGAGGTAGTCCAGCATGCGGCGGCGCTGACCGACCAGCTTCAGCAGACCGCGGCGGGAGTGGTGGTCCTTCTTGTGGGTCTTGAAGTGCTCGGTGAGCATGTTGATGCGCTCGGACAGCAGCGCCACCTGCACCTCGGGCGAGCCGGTGTCGGACTCGTGGGTGCGGAACTTCGTGACCAGCTCGCTCTTGCGTTCCTGATGCAACGACATGGGCTTCTTCCTGAATCCCGCTCCGGGGTGACCGCTCGTGCCGCCTGGGTCCGCGGAGGGGTACAGACCCGGCCACATGGTCCTTCTAACGAGCGGGCCGCTTATAAGCTTCACCCCCTGGGGGGTCAACCTTCGCCGCCCGTCCGTCCGCCCTTGAGGGGCCGGGACAGTGCGAAGACGTACATCCGGCAGCCGCCCGGAATTCCGCCCCCGCCCGGGGACAGCTCCCGGGCCGAGGCCTCGTCCAGGGCCACGTGCAGGTACGGCCCTCCCGCCTCGCCCCCGTCGCCCGCCAACAGCTGACGTGTCCGGGGGTACAAGCGCAGGAGCGCCTCCACCACGTCGCCAATGCCCGCGGTTGCCGGCACGCCCAGGGACAGCTCGCGCCGCCCGTCGAAGGCGCCGCGGAGGCGCGGGGCCACGCTCACGGTGATGTCATGGGTGCGGGTGGCCACTCAGTTGAACACCCGCTGGTAACGCAGCCGTCCGCCCACCACTTCCGCCATGGCGAGCAGCGCGTCATCCGGGCCCAGCACGCGCACCCGGCCCGGTACGGGGGCGACCTCCACGGGGACGCCGTGCAGCACCCGCCGGGCCTCGTCCGCGTTCACCCGGACCGCCGGCAGGTCCGTCAGCGCGTCCGCCAGCGACACCAGCCGCCCGGCCACCGCTTCGCGGGACAGGGCCGCCAGGTCCCCCAGGGGCAGCGCGCGCGCCAATGTGAAGGGGCCGCTCATGGTGCGCCGCAGCGCCTCCAGGTGCGCCCCGCAGCCCAGCGCGCGACCCAGGTCGTACGCCAGCGTGCGCACGTAGAAACCCTTGGTGCACCGCACGGACAGGGTCAGCCGGTCCGCGGAGAAGTCGCGCAGCACCAGCTCGTGCACGGTGACGGTGCGGCTGGCCCGCTCCACCTCTTCCCCGGCGCGCGCCAGCTCGTAGAGCCGCTTCCCGGCCACCTTCACCGCCGAGTACATGGGCGGCACCTGTTCGAACGTCCCCCGGAACCGGGCGAGCACCGCCTCCAGCAGCGGGGCCGTCAGCGGGGGCACCGGGGCCTGTGCCGTGGGCTTGCCCTGGGCGTCCTGGGTGTCCGTCTCGACGCCCAGCCGCACCACGGCGTCGTAGGCCTTGTCGCCCTCCGTGATGATGCCGGCGACCTTGGTGGCCTCTCCCAGGCACACCGGCAGCACGCCGGTGGCCATGGGGTCCAGCGTGCCCGTGTGGCCCGCCTTCTTCACCTTCAGCAGGCCGCGCACCTGGCGGACCACGTCGAAGGACGTGGGGCCCAGGGGCTTGTCGATGACGAGAACGCCGTCCATGAAGCGGGGCCTACCAGCCTTCCTTGCCGCGCACCTCGCGCAGGAGCCGGTCGATCTTATCGCCCTCTCCGACGGACGCGTCGAAGGCGAAGAAGATTTCCGGCGACACGCGCAGGTTGACCGCGGACGTCACCTCGCGGCGCACGAAGCCCTTGGCCGCTTCCAGGCCCTTCTGCGTGTCCGCCTTTTCCTGGTCCGTGCCCAGCATCGAATAGAAGACCTTCGCCACCCGCAGGTCCGGCGACACCTTCACGCCGGTGATGGTGATGAAGCCGATGCGCGGGTCGCGCAATTCCCCGCGCGTCAGCAGGGCGCCGATGGCCGCCTGGATTTCCTGCCCCACGCGCTCGGGCCGTGAATGCGTCGTCATTTCTTCTCCCAATCTCGCGGGTTGCGCAGCGCCCGGGCCTTGGCCCGCGCGTCGTCCAGATTCAGCGTTCCACCGTCACCCGTGGGTCGGGAAGTCCCGGGCCCGGGGCCCGCGCCCTCGTGCCGCTGCTCCCACGAGCCCAACCCTTCCGCCTCCGCCAGCGAACGGTCGCTGCGCAGGAAGCGGGCAATCGCCGCCTCCGAGTGTGCGTTCGCGTCCTCGGGAGACAGGTGGGCGTCCTCATCCTCCGGCTCCGGCACCTTCGCCGGGGCGCGGAAGCCCGTGGGCCTCTTGTCGGAATAGAGCGTGTCCCCGAAGGCCAGAATCTCCGTCTCCCGGGCCATCAGCGGCGCGACGTACATCTCTTCGATGAAGTGGATGATCTTCTCCAGCTGCTCATCCACGTGCGGACGCTCGTTGCCCACCACGGCCAGGGCCACCGACGCCTTCTGCCAGAGGTCCTGGTCGTCCACCTCCGCGACGGCCACGTTGAAGCGGGCCTTCACCCGGTCCGTCACCCGGCGGAGCACCTGCCGCTTGGACTTCAGCGAGGCGCTCTCCGGAATCTGGAGGGTGAGGCGTGCGACTCCGACGAACATAGAGGTCCCCCAGGCCGGCGGCCGCCGGGCGCGTCATCCACGCCCGGCCTCCGCCGCATCGTCCATCCCCCGGGAAAGGTGGGGCCTTCCCCGGGGTCCGTCGAGTGCGCCTCTCAAGGACTACGAGAGGCTCTGCCGGGTCTCCTCGATCTCGTAGGCCTCGATGATGTCGCCGGCCTTGAGGTCGTTGAAGTTCTCGATGCCGATACCGCACTCGAAGCCCTGCGCGACTTCCTTCACGTCGTCCTTGAAGCGGCGCAGCGACGCCATCTTCCCGGAGAAGAGCTGCTTGTTCTCGCGCATGAGGCGCACGAACGAGCCGCGCTTCATCACGCCGTCCAGGACGGCCGCGCCGGCGATGGTGCCCAGCTTCGGCACGTTGAAGGTGTTGCGCACCTCCGCACGGCCCAGCTTGCGCTCGGTGCGGATGGGCTCCAGGAGGTTCTCCATCTCCAAGCGAACCCCGTCGATGAGCTCGTAGATGATGGAGTAGCTCTGCAGCGTCACCTGCTGCGCCTTGGCCGCGGCCTCCGAGCCCGACTCCGGCTTCACGTTGAAGCCCAGCACGACGCCCTTGGAAGCGGCGGCGCGCATGACGTCGGTCTCCGTGATGGCGCCCACGCCCGCGTCGATGATGACCACCCGCACCTTGTGCGTGGTGAGCTTGTCGACCGCCTGGCGCACGGCCTCCGCCGAGCCCTGCACGTCCGCCTTGATGATGACGCGCAGCTCCTTGGGACCGCCGCCCGCCTTCGTCTTGGCGAAGAGCTGTTCCAGGGACTCGCGGCTGACCTTGCTGAGCTCCGTCTGCCGCTCCTTCATGCCGCGGTGGTCGCCGATCTGCTTGGCCGCCTTCTCGTCGGAGACGACGTTGATGGCGTCACCCGCGGTGGGCACGCCGGACAGGCCGACGACCTCCGCGCAGTAGCCCGGCTTCACTTCCTTCACCGCCTCGCCGCGGCTGTTGTTCATGGCGCGGACGCGGCCGTAGTGCGTACCGGTGACGATGGCGTCGCCCAGCTTGAGCGTGCCCTCCTGCACCAGCACCGTGGCCACGGGACCACGGCCACGCTCCAGCTTCGCTTCCACGACGGCGCCCACGGACGGACGGGAGGGATTCGCCGTCAGCTCGAGGACTTCCGCCTGCAGCGCCAGGTTCTCCAGGAGGAGATCCAGGTTCATCTTCGTCTTCGCGGAGACGGGCACCATGATGGTGTCGCCGCCCCACTCTTCCGGCACCAGCTCCTGGCTCGCGAGGTCCTTCTTCACGCGGTCGGGGTTGGCCCCCGGGACGTCCATCTTGTTGATGGCGACGACGATGGGCACTTCCGCCAGCTTGGCGTGCTTGATGGCCTCGATGGTCTGGGGCATCACGCCGTCGTCCGCGGCCACCACCAGCACCACGATGTCCGTCACGTTGGCGCCACGGGCGCGCATGGACGTGAAGGCCTCGTGACCCGGGGTGTCCAGGAACGTGACGTCTCCGCGCGCGGTGGACACGCTGTACGCGCCGATGTGCTGGGTGATGCCGCCCGCCTCGCCCGAGGCCACGCTGGCCTGGCGGATGGCGTCCAGGAGGCTCGTCTTGCCGTGGTCGACGTGGCCCATGATGGTGACCACCGGCGGACGGGGACGCTCGTCCTCGACCTTGGCCTCGACCTCCGGCAGGTAGTCCTCCACCTCGAAGCCGACGCGCTCGACCTTCCAGTGGTAGTCGGTGGCGATGAGCTCCGCGGTGTCGGCGTCCAGAATCTGGTTCGCCGTGGCCATCTTCTGCATGGCCATCAGCTTCTTGATGAGCTCCGAGGTGCGGATACCCATGCGCTGACCCAGGTCGGAGACGCTGATGCCCTCCTGGAGCTTGATGACCTTCTTCTCCTCGGCCATCTGGGTAATCTGAGTCTTGGCGCCCTTCTTCGTGGGCTTGCGCTTCTTGCCGCGGACGGGGATCTGGATGCGGCCCCAGACCATGTCCGACAGCTCCTGCTTGGACACGCTGGTCGTCTCAGGACCCGTGCGCTTGCGCTGGCCACGCTCCTTGTTCTTGGAGACGTCCACCAGCTCGCGGCCGCGACCCAGGTGATCCGGGACGACCTTGTACTCGCGCTTCTCCGTGCCCAGCGCCGTGCGGCCCGGGGCCATGGGGTACTGCTTGGCCTGGGTCGTGGTGGGCGTGACGCGGCGGACCTGGATGAGCGGGCGCGAAATCACCACGGCCTGGGTGGCCGTGGGGCGCGCCTGGGCACCCGGCGTGGGCGCGACCTGGGCGTGCGGGACGCCGCCGACCATGATGGTCGGGCCGGTCGGCTGCACCGGGGCACCCGTGCCGGCCGTGGGCGGCGAGGACGGACGCACCGGCCCCGTCTGGCCCGGACGCGCCTGCATGGGCGCTCCCGGACGGCTCATGGGCGGCCCACCCGGACGGCCCTGCATGGGCGCGCCAGGACGGCTGCCCGGACCACCCGGACGGCTGCCGGGACCACCCGGACCACCCGGACGGCTACCCGGCGGCCCACCAGGGCGCCCGCCCGTGGAACCCGGACGCTGCACGTAACCGGGACCTCGGGAGATGACCGTCGCGGACGTCGACGTGGAAGAAGGCGTCCGTGCGGTGGGCGGGACCGGCGAGCGCGTAGGGGGGTTGGGCAAGCGGGGACTCTCCTGCGTAGGACTGCGCGGTGTCGCCGTGGCCGGGGTCGGCTCGGCGGCCCGGGGCGTCTCCACCACGGCCGCGGAAGGCGGGGTGGACGGCGGCGTCACGGGCGGGGTGGTGGTTGCGGCAACAGGCGGGGTGCCCGGGGCCTCGGGCGCCGACGGCGCCTCCGGGGCGGCGATGGAGGCGACGGTCGCCTCCGGCGGCGTGGCCGTCACGGCCTCCGGGGAGCGGGCCACGGGGGCCTGCTCCACGGCGGTGGGCGGCGGCTCCACGGCGACAGGCGCCTGCGGGGCCTCCGGCTCCATGTAAGCCTCGGCCTGGGCCTCGGGCTCCGGCTCGTAGGCGGGCTCGTTCGCCTGGGCGTAGGCGTCCTGGCTCTCCGGGGCGGACGCGCCCGCGGGAGGACCGACCTTGCGGCGCACCACGAAGCCCTTGGCGGCGACGGGCGGGGCAGCCTGCTTCGGCTTGCGCTTGTCCAGGATCTTCTGGACCGCGGCGGTGGCCTGGTCATCGTCCAGAGAGGACGAGTGGCTCTTGACGTCGTAACCCAGCCCGGCGAGCTCGGTCACAACCTCTTTGTTGTCGAGCTCAATCCCGTGGCTCTTGAGCTCCTTGGCGATTTCGTGAACGCGCTTCTTCGACATACCTTGATTGGCCTTCTGCTCCGCCGACGACGAGGCCGAGCACCCTAGTCCAAAGCCGAAATTGTGTGCGAGTGGTGCTTAACAGCCACCTCTCCCCGCAACCTCTCCACCCACCCGCCCTCACTCCCAAGCCTGTCCGAGTGCTGACGGGTCGAGCTGCCCCGCCTTGCCCCGGAAGGCCCTGCCCAGCGCCTTACGCTTGAGCGCTGCCGTCAGACAACCGGCACCGCACAGGTACGCCCCCCGCCCTGGCAGCCTCCGCCGCCTGTCCGCCACCACGCCGCCCTGGGGACCTACCACGAACCGGGTGAGTTCCGCCTGTGCCTTGCGAGAACCGCACCCGACGCAGGTCCTGACCGGACCTGACGCCGTGATTTCCGTGGGATGTGTCCCGGGCCGTTTGGTTTCGCGGCGCATCCGCCTAACCCCCTGTCGTTACGGTGCCTTGGCCGCTTCCACGCCCTCCGACCCGCCTGCCGATGCCAGCGCACCCCGCTCCGCGTTCAGCTCCGCGCGCAGCTTGGCTTCCTCCACCAGGTAATTCTCCGCCGCGCTCTTCAGCTGGCGGGCCTTCTTGATGCCGACGCCCGGCACGTCGCCCAGGCGGGTGAGATCCTTCTCGTTCGCGATGTCCTCCACCGTGCGGTAGCCGGCGAGGATGAGCTGCTCGATGGTCTTCTCACCAACGCCGCGCACGCGCGCCATACGCTCCGGCTGCGACAGCTCGTCCGGGTGGCGGCGGGCCTCGGCCAGGCGGGCCTGCTCGCGCTCGTAGTCCATGCGCGACAGCTCCTGCTGGTCCTCCACCATGCGCTTCTTGGCCTCCTCCTGCATGGCGGCGATGCGGGTGGGGTCGATGCCGGGAATCTGCGCCAGCATCTCCGCATTGGCATCCGCGACGTCGCGCGCCTGACGGAAGCCGTGCGCGTAGAGCGTCTCCACCAGCATCTCGTTGACGCCCGGCAGGGCACCGAGCGAGCGGCTGGCGAACTCGCGCATCTCCCGCACGCGGCTCTCGCTGTTGATGTCCAGCTTCCAGCCGGTCAGCTGGGCGGCCAGGCGCACGTTCTGCCCGCGCCGGCCGATGGCCAGCGACAGCTGGTCGTCCGGGACGATGAGCTCCATGGCGTGGTTGGCCTCGTCGATGATGACGCGGCTGACCTCCGCCGGGGCCAGCGCGGAGCACACGAAGCGGGCCGGGTCTTCATCGTAAGGGACGATGTCGATCTTCTCCCCGCGCAGCTCCTGCACCACCGCCTGCACGCGGCTGCCCTTCATGCCCACGCACGCGCCCACGGGGTCCACGTCCGAGTCGCGGCTGGACACGGCGATCTTCGCGCGGCCACCGGGCTCGCGGGCCGCCGCCTCGATGACGACGATGCCTTCGGCGATTTCCGGCACCTCCATCTCGAAGAGCTTGGTGAGCAGGTTCACGGACGCGCGCGACAGGACGATCTGGGGGCCCTTGGACTCGCGGAGCACGTCCAGCACGTACGCCTGGACGCGGTCGCCCGGGCGGTAGGTCTCACGCGGGACCTGCTCGCGGACAGGCAGCACGGCCTCCGCGCGGCCCAGGTCCACCACGATGTTGCCGCGCTCGAACCGGCGGGCGATGCCGGTGACGATCTCGTTCTTGCGGTCCTTGTACTCGTTGAAGACGTTCTCGCGCTCGGCGTCGCGGGTGCGCTGCAGGATGACCTGCTTGGCCGTCTGCGCGGCGATGCGGCCGAAGCCGCGGCGGAAGGTCTTCAGGCGGAGGATGTCACCGTACTGGTCGTCCTGGGCCTTGGCCTCGGCGGCGTCCTCGTCACGGTAGAAGATCTGGAAGACGAGCTCGTCGCCGGGCTCCACTTCCATGCCCTTCTTGTGGGCCTCTTCCATGGTGATCTGGTTCACCGCCTGGACGGGGTCGGTGATTTCCGCGACCACGGTGATGGCCTGGAAGAGCTCCACGACGCCCTTCTCCGGGTCGTACTTGGCCTCCAGGTTGCGGTCCTGGCCAAAGTGCTTCTTGGCCGCGGTGTTCATCGCGTCCTCGAGGGTGGCAATGAGCACGGCCCGTTCGATGCCCTTGTCCTTGGCGACCTGATCCAGGACGAGGTTGAGATTGACTGCCGGGTTGGCGGGCGTGGGCATGGCTATGTCTTCTCCGAAAATGGGTCCACGGGCGGCCCTGGCGCGAACAGGGTCCCCTGTATGTCGACGTCTAGAACTCGAACTCCAGATGGGCCTTGGCGATGTCCTTGAAGGGGATGATGAAGGCACCGCCCCCTTCCACGTCCACGGAGATGGCGTCGGCCGCCACTCCGATGAGCGTGCCGCTGAAGTTCTTCCGCGGCGGGTCACCCAGCGGGCCAAAGGTCTTCACCTTGACCTTCTGCCCCTTCACCCGTTCGAAGTGCGCCGGCTTCTTCAAGGGCCGGTTCACACCCGGGCTGGACACCTCCAGGCTGTATTCCTGGGGGATGAAGTCCTCCACGTCGAGCACCGGATCCACCGCGCGCGACACCTGGGAGCACTCGTCCAGTCCCACCCGGCCACCGGGCTTGTCGATGAACAGCCGCAACACCCAGCCCTCGCGCTCGCGGACGTACTCCACGTCCAGGAGCTCCAGGCCTTCGTTCGCCACGATGGGGTCCAGCAGCGCCGCTGCCTTCTCCTCCACCGTCTGTTTGATGTTCTTCGACTCCATGGCCAGGAAACAGGTCTCCAAAAACGCGAAAAGCGGGCACGGCGGCCCACTTTTCGAATGTGATGCGTCGAAAAATGTCGGGGCGTCCCGTAACACACGCCCCCTCGGGGTGTAAAGGAAGGACACACCCCGAGGCGCCGGCTCAAACGCCCCCCGGGATTGAAGGATTCCCAGGGGTTCCGAGTGACGCCGTGGCGTTATAACGCCCCCATGCACCTCATCGCCGCCGCACAGATGGTGTCCACCGCGGACAAGGCCCACAACCTGGATGTGGCCACGCGACTCGTACGCCAGGCTGCCTCCCTGGGTGCCCACCTGGTGGGTCTGCCGGAGAACTTCTCCTGGATGGGCCCGGAGCCCGAGCGCCCCTCCGCCGCGGAAGGCCTGGACGGCCCCACCCTGAGCCGGATGGCGGAGCTGGCCCGGGGGACGAAGACGACGCTGCTGGCCGGCTCCATCCTGGAGGAGGGAGCGCCCGGCGGCCGGCTCTACAACACCAGCGTCCTGTTCGGCCCGGACGGCGCCCGGCTGGCCGTCTACCGGAAGATGCACCTGTTCGACGTGGATGTGGGAGACGGTGCCACCTACCAGGAGTCCGCAGCGGTGGCGCCGGGGACGGAGGTGGTGGCGGCGGACACGGTGGTGGGCCGGCTGGGCATGAGCGTCTGTTACGACCTGCGCTTCCCGGAGCTGTACCGGCGGCTGTCGAAGGACGGGGCGACGCTGCTCGCGGTGCCGGCGGCCTTCACGATGATGACGGGCAAGGACCACTGGGAGGTGCTGCTGCGCGCCCGGGCCATTGAAAACCAGGCGTACGTGCTGGCACCGGCCCAGGGCGGGCGGCACTCCGCGCAGCGGCTGACGTACGGCCACGCCATGGTGGTGGACCCGTGGGGGCTGGTGACGGCGCGGGCCTCCGAGGGCGAGGGACTGGCGCTGGCGCCGGTGGATCCGGAGCTCCAGGCACGCATCCGGCGGAATTTGCCGTGCCTGGCGCACAGGCGACTGGACTAGGCGGGCGAGAGTGAACGGGAGGGGGGTGGGAGGCCCCTCCGGCGCGGCGTTTCCGGGTAGAGTGGTTTTCAGGAAGACCCCTCTGGTGAATGGACGACGCTGGCCTCCCCTGCTTTTCGCGGTCGCACTCATGGCCCTTCCTCCCGGCTGTACCGCCGATGAGAAGCCTCGTGGGCCCACCGAGGCGCCCCTGCCTCCGCCTGTTCCCCGCGCGCATCTGCGGGGGCTGACGGGGGACGTGCAGATCAAACGCGCGGTGGCGGACGAATGGAGCCCCGCGCGCGACGAGCTGCCCCTCTACGAAAACGACAAGGTCCGCACCGAGGCCGGGGCCAGCGCCCAGGTGGTGTTCGCCAATGGCAGCACGCTGCACCTGGGGGGCGATTCCCTGGTGGGCATCGCGGAGAGCAAGTTGCGAACGGACGTCACCGTCCTGCGGGGACGGGTGGACGCCACCCTGGAGAAGCCGGCCACCCAGTCGCTGTCCGTCACCACCCCATCCGCCACGGTTCGTGCGGGCAGGAAGATTGAATTCCAATGAAGGCCGCCCTCTGGCTCAGCGCGTGGATGGGGCTGTCCGTGGTGCCGTCAACCGCACCGACCGCCGTGGGGCGAGAGCCTCCGGACGGCACGGCCCTTCCCGGAGGCGGCGCCCCGGCGGCCCCTCGCAAGGCACCCGTTACGGAGCCGCAGACGGTGCTCAAGGCGATGGAGATGTCGCGCGCGGCGGTGAAGGCCGCGCCGAACGATGCGCGCCGCCGTGAGGCCGAGTCCCGCCTGAAGGACGCGGAGGCGCACTTCCAGGCCGCTCGGTACGCGGACGCGCTGCACAAGGCGGACGAGGCCTGGGCGCTGCTCAACCCGCCCCAGCCGTCCAACTTCACGGTGGAGGTGGACCACGACGGCGGCACCACCACCGTCACCCACCGGCAGGGGCCTCCCGTCACCGTGGAGGCGCAGCACGCCACCCGCGTGCTGGCGAAGGGCGAGTCCGTGCGGGTGCAACAGGGCACCGTGCTGCCGGAGCCGCCCGGCGCGCCGCAGCTGGCGCAGCCCGCGGACAAGGCCCGCTTCGCGCTGAAGGCCACGCCCGCCGGACTCCTGGGGCCGGTGACGCTGGCGTGGACTTCCGTCGCGGGCGCCACGCGCTACGAGGTGGAGGTCGTCGCGGAAGGCGTGGAGGGGGGAGCGGCGCCGGCGCCGGTGCGCACGGTGCAGGCCGCGCGGCAATGGACGTTGCCGGCGCTGCCCGCGGGCCGTTATCGCTGGACGGTGACGGCGGTGAGTCCGGAGCAGGGGCGGTCCCTGCCCTCCCAGACACGGCGCTTCGAGCTGGCCGCGGAATCGCTCGAACTCAACGTCAAGGTGAAGGACGGGTGGCAGAAGTAGCCGCCTGACCCGAGCGAGGAGCCACCGCCGTGCGACTTTTCAAAGCCATCCTCCTCCTGATGCTGGTGGTCAGCATCATCCCCACGTTGATGGTGGGCTGGTTGTCGGTGTCCCATACGCGCGAGCTGCTCATCCGCGACGCGCAGGAGCTGGCGCAGGAGCGCGTGAAGCAGCTGCGGCTCAAGGCGGAGAGCTTCCTGGAGGACCCCACGGAGCGCGTGGTGGGGCTGTCCAGCGTGCCGGGCGGCTTCTTCACGCTGCCGGGCGACACACAGCGGCTGCACATCGCGGCGGTGCTCAACCAGCGCCCGGAGTTGCTGGCGCTCACCGTGTTCGGCGCGGACCGGCAGCGGCTGCCGGGCCTGCAGGCCTTCGCGGTGCACGACATGTCGCCCAGCGGGGTGGCGGAGCACGAGGACCGCGCGCGGGCCCTGCTGGACGAGGGGCTCACCGGGGTTCGCTACTCGGACGTGGTGGCGTCCCACGGCGGAGGCGGCGGCGGGCCAGTGGTGACGCTGGCCTTCCCCGTGGGAGATCCGGTGCAGGGCTACATGGCCGCGGACATCACGCTCGCGGGCTTGAGGCAAATGCTGGCCCAGGAGCGCGTGGGCAGCACGGGGTTCGCGTACCTGGCGGACCGGCACGGCCGCCTGATTACGGGCGGCGGCGACCTGGGCGCGGTGGGTGACGACGTGTCGAAGCGGCTGCCGCTGGCGCACCTGCTCAAGCAGCGCGAGGGCACGCCCGACACGGAGCTGTTCCACGTGGGCAACTTTGGCGAGGGGCGCGACGCGGTGGTGTCCGCGTACTCGGTGCTGCCGGAGGCGGGCTGGGCCATCGTGTCCGAGCAGCCGGTGGAACATGCGTACCGCCAGGTGGAGACCATGGAGCGGCGCATCCTCCTGGGCCTGGGTGGCGCCATCCTGGTGGCGCTGGTGCTGGCGGCCATCTTCTCCCGCAACCTCACGCAGCCCCTGAAGACCTTCATCGCGACGTCGCTGGAGCTGGCGCGCGGCAAGTTCGGCGTGGAGGTGCACCTGAAGCAGAAGAACGAGCTGGGGGAATTGGCCCAGACGTTCAACTACATGAGCAAGCAGCTCATGGCGTACGACATGGAGACGCGCGGCCTCTACGAGAGCCTGGAGAAGGGCTACCTGGAGACCATCGTCGCGCTGGCCAACTCCATCGACTCCAAGGACGCGTACACGCGCGGCCACAGCCAGCGGGTGGGCGACGTGGCGGTGGAGATTGGCAAGGAGCTGAAGCTCACCGAGCGCGAGCTGAGGCAGCTGCAGTACGGCGGCATCCTCCACGACATCGGGAAGATTGGCATCCCGGAGAACATCCTCTGCAAGCAGTCCCGGCTCACCGACCAGGAGATGTCCCTGATGCGCGAGCACCCCGCCATCGGTGACGCCATCATCGGGCCGGTGACGTTCCTGGGCTCGGTGCGCGCGTGCGTGCGCCACCACCACGAGCGCTGGGACGGCACGGGCTATCCGGACAAGCTCAAGGGCGAGGCCATTCCGATGCTCGCGCGCATCGTGGCGTGCGCGGACACCTTCGATGCGTGCACCTCCACGCGCCCCTACCAGAAGGCCATGCCGCTGGAGAAGGCGATGGAGATCCTGGACAACCTGAGCGGCGCGCAGCTGGACCCCAAGGTGGTGCTGGCGCTGCGCGCGGTGCTGGCCCAGCGGGGCGTGCGGCTGGAAGGCCACCGGCAGCCCGTCAAGCTGGCTTCCTGAAGCCCCGTTCCCCGGGTCCTTTCGCTTTCGCGGCAGGCCCCCCACTCCGCCGGAAGGATGGTAGGGAGGGGCTGCTGCTCAAGCATTGGAAGGTGGACCGGTGAGCAATTTCTGGGATCGCATCAAGCCCGCGCCCAAGCCCGTCAGCGCGACGGATGCGAAGCTGTCCGCGGACGGCGAGTCGCTGACGCTGACGTGGGACGACGGCGTGACGACGACCGCCACCGCGCAGGTGCTGCGCCAGCAGTGCCCGTGCGCCGCGTGCGTGGACGAGTGGACGGCGAAGCGCACGCTGGACCCCTCGCAGGTGCCCGCGAACCTGCGCGTGCTGCAGATGCAGCCGGTGGGCAACTACGCGCTCGCGTTCGTCTTCAGCGACCAGCACACCACGGGCATCTACCCGTGGAAGCACCTGCGCGACATCACCCAGTCGCAGGGGTGAAGCACCCCACCGCGTCTTTCCGGAGGTCCCCGTGACGTCGCGCTATCGGCTGCTGCAACCGCTGGCCACGGGAGGCATGGCGGAGCTGTTCCTGGGAGTGGCGAAGGGCGCGGAGGGCTTCGAGCGCACCGTGGCCATCAAGCGCGTGCTGCCGCACCTGGCGCGCGAGCCGGACATCTCCCGGATGTTCGTCTCCGAGGCGCGGCTGGCCATGCTGCTGCAGCACCAGAACATCGTCACCGTGCACGACGTGGGGGAGAGCGCGGAAGGGCTCTTCCTGGTGATGGAGCTGGTGGACGGCTGGGACCTGGGCGCGTTGATACGAGCGGTGACGCGCCAGGGGCTGCGGATTCCTCCGCACCTGGCGGTGTTCATCGCGAGCCAGGCCCAGGCGGGATTGCAGCACGCGTACCGCCGCCAGCACGACGGCCAGCCGGTGGTGACGGCGCACCGGGACGTGTCCCCGTCCAACCTGCTGGTGTCGCGCGAAGGCGAGGTGAAGGTCACGGACTTCGGCATCGCGCGGCTGGCGGGTCTGTCGCGCACGGAGCCCGGGGCGTTCAAGGGCAAGGTGCCCTACGCGGCGCCGGAGGTGCTCCGGGGCGAGCCGGCCACGGCGCTGAGCGACCAGTTCTCGCTGGGCACCATCCTGGCGGAGCTGCTCGCGGGGCAGCACCCGTTCGGGTCGGCGGCGGCGGAGCCGATGGCGGTGGCGTACTCCATCCTCAACCGCGCGCCCTCGTCACTGCCGGACGTGCCTGCGTCGCTGGCCACGCTGGTGCTGCGCATGCTGTCGCGCGACCCGGCGGCCCGCTTCCCGGAGCCGGAGGACGTGTCGGAGGCGTTGGCGCGGTGGCTCGCGCAGACGGGGGAGCCCGCGTCGTCGCATGCGCTGGCGACCTTCCTGCGCGGCGTCCGGCTGCCCCTGTCCGTGGGAGAGGTGGCCCGGACCGCGCTCGCGGAGGCCCCGGCTTCGACGTCGGCGTCGTTCGTGATGTCCGTCGCGCCGCACGAGGGCATGGACACGGGGCGCATCCCGTCCGCGTCTGGCGCCCGAGGGGCCACGATGGCCTATGGCGGTGGCGCCGCGGCTTCGCCAGCGTGGAAGGCGCCTCCGGCGTCCGTTCCCGTCGCGGCGGAGGAAGAGGAGCCGTGGAGCCCACCGGCCGGAGGCGTCTCGTTGTCCGCGTCCGGCGCCGTGGTCCACACCTGTGCCCTGTGCGGCACGGCGCTGGAGTCCCCGGACTCGCCCTGTGAGTCCTGCACGCGCGGACCCTCCACGAGTCGGAGCGATGCGAGCGCGGCTCCTGCGATGTCCCCCGACGCGTCAGCGCAGGGACGCGCCCCTGCTGCCCCCGCGCGGCCCGGCGCCGAGCCCATGGCCCCCCGAGGCGCAGGGCCCGCCGCTTCGCGGCTTCAGGCGAACGCGCCCGCCATGGCGACGTCCTCGCCCGCTCGGGCTCCGGCAGATGGGCCCGCGTCTGTGGCCTCCGCATCCGCTCGGGCTCCGGCAAGTGGGCCTGCTGGGGCACCTGCTTCTCGACCGCGGGCGAATGCGGCGGCCCCTGACTCGCGAGCCCGGACGCAGGCGCCCTCCCCCGCCGCCCCGGCGGATGCGCCCGCGCTGGCCACTCAGTCCCTCTCGGACGTGGACGATGCGGCGCGGATGAACCGGCCCAGCATCCGTCAGGCGTCGCAGGGTGACCTTGAGTTGGAGGAACGCGCGCCCCGGGCGGAGAGCTCGCCTTTGGAGTTCGACCCCGTGACGCCTTCCCGCCCCCGCAGGCGATGGGGACCGGCGGTGGCGCTGCTCGGCATCGCGGCGGTGCTCGCGGGGGGGGCGCTGTTCGCGTGGCCCCTCGTCGAGACCCAGGTGCTGCGCGCGCTCGGACTCCCGGCGGCGGTCCTGTCCATCCGCAGCGAGCCCTCCGGCGCCACCGTCCTGGTGGACGGCGTGCAGGTGGGCGTGACGCCGCTGGTGATGGACAACGTCTACCCCGCCCGCTCCGTCCCCGTGCAGCTCAAGCTCAAGGGCTACCGCGTCTGGACGGGGTCGTTCATGGGCGGCAAGAAGTCGGACGTGCAGGCGGAACTCAAGCGCTGACGCGCCGCCTTACGCCCGTCCTACTTCACCAACCGCAAATGGCCACGGCGCGGCGGCTGCGGCTCGTCCGGGGGGCCTCCCTCGGGCGGCGGCGGCGCCACCTCCGGACGCGACTCCGGCTCGTCGGAGTGCTCGGCCTGCACCTCGCGCAGGAAGGCACGGGGCCTCTCCGCGGCCACGGGCACCGGCGCGGGCTGCGGCGGACGCGCGACGGAGGTCGACGCCACGGGGGGCTGCTGGAGCAGCTCCGGCGGCATCTCCTCCGGGTACATCCAGAACTCCTTCGTCACGTGGCTGGCGATGGCGAACAGCGCCGACCAGGGCACCGCCACCGTGAAGCGCGAGCCAGAGAAGCTCAGCGTGGTGCGCACGCCCCACTCGCCCACCGTGAGGTCGGGGGGCTCGAAACGGTAGGAGAGGTTGAGGCGCAGGTGCGCTTCGCCTCGGAGGCTGGCGGGGACGAGCACACCGGGGCGGCGCGCGTCCAGGTGGATCATCACCATGCCCTGGTCGAGCGCGGCCAGCAGCCGCTCCTTCTTGTCGGAAACCTTCTTGTCCATTCCAGCGTGTCCGGCAGGGGAATTGCGGGAGCGCCCTCAACGACGGCGCACTTCCCGGTCCATCTCCCGCTTCGTCTCCCGTTCCTTGATGTCGTGTCGGCGGTCTTCGTGCGTCTTGCCGCGGCACAGGCCCAGCTCCACCTTGGCCCGCCCCTTCCTGAAGTACAGCACGAGCGGGATGATGGAGTAACCGCGCTCGCGCACCTTCGCCGTCCACCGGTCTATCTCCGCCCGGTGCATCAGCAGCTTCCGGCCCCGGGTGGGAAGATGGTCGAAGACGCTGGCCGCCTTGTAGGAGCCGATGTGGGCGTTGAGCAGGAACAGCTCCGTGCCCTTCTGGAGCGCGTAGGCGTCCGAGAGGTTGGCCGTTCCTTCACGCAACGACTTCACCTCGCTCCCCGTGAGCTCCAGCCCGGCCTCTATCTTCTCATCCACCGTGTAGTCGAAGCGCGCACGCCGATTCTCGGCAATGAGCTTCACCCCCGGCTCCGCACCCACACCCTTCGACTTTCCAGCGGCCATAACGTGTCCCGAGTCTCCTAACCGGCCAGGGGCATGTTGTCGATGAGCCGCGTGGCGCCCGAGAAGGCCGCCACCAGCATTCGCGCCGTCTGTCCGGGCGCCACCGTGTCCAGGGGTGAAAGCGTCCCGGCGTCCCGAACCTCCACGTAGTCCTCGCGCAGGTCCGCCGCCTGCAATTCACGGCGGGCGGCCTCCACCAGCGCCCGAGTGTCCCGGGTGCCGGAGGCGAGCAGGGCCTGGGCTGCCCGGATGCCCTTCGACAGGGCCAGCGCCCGCTGGCGTTCTTCCGCGGACAGATAGGCGTTTCGGCTGCTCATGGCCAGCCCGTCCGCTTCCCGCACCGTGGGCATGCCCACGATTTCCGCGCCCAGGTGCAGGTCGCGGTTGAGCGTCTTGATGACCTGGAGCTGCTGGTAGTCCTTCTCCCCGAAGAGCGCCACGGCCGGCCGGAACAGCGCCAACAGCTGCGTGACGATGGTGGCGACGCCCCGGAAGTGGCCGGGACGCCGCTCGCCGCACAGCCCCTGGCTGACCTCCGTGACGTCCACGTAGGTCTGGTAGCCCGGGGGGTACATCGCCGCGGGCTCGGGCGCGAACACGGCCGTGACGCCCGCGCTCGCGCACTTCGCCAGGTCCCCCTCGAAGTCGCGCGGGTAGCGCGCCAGGTCCTCGCGGGGACCGAACTGCGTGGGGTTCACGAAGATGGAAGCAGCCACCACGTCCGCGCGCCGGCCGCCCTCCCTCATGAGCGAGACATGGCCCTCATGCAGGAAGCCCATGGTGGGCACGAGCGCCAGCGTCTTGCCCTCCTTCTGGAGGGACGCGACCCAGGCCTTCACTTCCGGAACGGTGCGCAGGACGTGGGGGGCCATGGCTAGACGGGAGCCCCGTAGATGCCGCCGACCTTCTCCGCGGGCTCGCCAGCGCCTTCCGCGTCTGGAACGACCGGCGTGGGCGTCACCAGCCGGATGCCCTTGGTGGCCTTGAAGCTGTGCTCTTCATCCGGGAAGGTGCCCGCGCGCACTTCGGAGAAGTACGTGTTCGCGGCCTCCGTGATGTTCCCGTGCAGGTTGGCGAAGCGCTTCACGAACTTCGGCTTGAAGTCCGGGTTCATGCCCAGCAGGTCGTAGCAGACCAGCACCTGGCCATCACAGTGCTTGCCCGCGCCGATGCCGATGGTCGGGATCTTCAGGCTCTGGGTGATGGTGCGCGCCAGCTCCAGCGGCACGCCCTCCAGCACCAGCGCATAGGCGCCGGCGGCCTCCAGCGCGAGCGCGTCGTCCAGCATGCGGCGCGCGGCGTCCTCGTCGCGGCCCTGCACCACGTAGCCGCCCATCTTGTGCACCGACTGCGGGGTGAGCCCCAGGTGGCCCATGACGGGGATGCTGGCGCGGACGATGGCGCGCACGGTTTCGGCGAACTCGGCGCCGCCCTCCAGCTTCACGCTGCCCACGTTGCCTTCGGAGACGAGCCGCCCGGCGTTGCGCACCGCCTCCTGCGGCGACACCTGGTAGCTCATGAACGGCAGGTCGCCCACCACGTGCGCCCGCTTGGCGCCGCGGCTCACCGCCGCCGAGTGGTAGACCATCTGGTCCATGGTGACGGGCAGCGTGGACTCCTGGCCCTGGACGACCATGCCCAGCGAGTCACCGACCAGGAGCACGTCCGCGCCGCCCTCGTCGAGGATGCGCGCGAACGTCGCGTCGTACGCGGTGACCATGCAGATCTTCTGACCGGACTGCTTCAGGCGCTTCAGCGTGTGGATGGTGACCTTGTCCTTCACGGTTCACCTCCTGTGGCAAGACGGGTGGGACAGCCGCGTGGAGCTTCAGGCCCCTCGCCGTCCCCAGGGGGATCGCCGGAGGCCGGGGTTCCACGGGGATGCACTCTAACGCCCCCGGAGCCGCGTGGGGGTTTAACCCACGCCAGGCAGCCAGGCGGGCGGCGGCCGTCAGCCCCGGCGGGACCTGGGGGTGTAGTGCTGCACGCCGGACTTCACGCTCGCGATGACGTTCATCAGGTCCTCGCGGTCCGCCTCGTTGTGCACGAAGTCGATGTCCGACGTGTTCACCACCAGGAGCGGCGTGTCCTGGTAGTGCGCGAAGAAGTCGTTGTACGCGTGCGTGAGCGACTCCAGGTAGCCCGCGTCGAACTTGCGCTCGAACTCACGGCCGCGCTTCTTGATGCGATGCAGCAGCACGTCCAGCTGGGCCTGGAGGTAGATGACCAGGTCGGGCTGCGGGACGCGGGGCCCCAGCGCCTCGAAGACGCGGTCGTAGAGGGCCAGCTCGTCCGAAGCCAGCGTGAGGTTGGCGAAGATGCGGTCCTTCGCGAACAGGTAGTCGCTCACGGTGACGGCGCGGAACAGGTCCTGCTGGAAGAGCTCCTGCTGCTGGCGGAAGCGCGAGAGCAGGAAGAACACCTGCGTCTGGAACGCGAACTTCTGCCGGTCCGCGTAGAAGCTGGAGAGGAAGGGATTCTCCTCCACCACCTCAAGAATGCGGCGGCTGCCCAGTCGCTCCGTGAGGAGGTTGGTGAGGCTCGTCTTGCCCACGCCGATGGGGCCTTCGACGACGATGTAGCGGTGGTCCATCGGCCCGAGGCCTCCGCCCCCGGAAAGCCACGCATGAGACACATGCGCGCGCGGGGGGCGGATAACACAACCATGCCCCCGTGCATCCGGCAATTTTCGCCGGGTCACCCGACCCTTGCGCCCTCCGGGGTCATCCCCTACGGTGCCCGCGAACACGCAATAGCGGGAGCGACGGGCCACAGATGCGCGGCAGGCAGCGGGTGAAGACGGTGGTGGACCTGGTGGAGACGACGGAAGCGGCGCCCGCCGCCCGTGCGGCCACGGCCCCTCCCGCACCTCCGGTGGAGGTGGATCCACTCTATGGCGTGGCCCTGCTGAAGACGGCCTTCGAGCTGAAGCGCCGGCCGGAGGGCTCCGTGGACGAGGTCCTCAGCGGCGTGCTCGCGCGCCTGCGCATCGACGAGGACGAGTTCCGCGCGTTCCTCTCCCAGCAGGGTGGGCTCCTGGCCGCGCTGGGCCAGAAGCGCTGACGCACCCCTACTCGTCTCCTACTCCTCCGAGGTGTCCGCTTCCGGCGCGTCCGGAGGCGGCGGCGCCATGGCGGTGACGGGGCCCAGGGCGCGCTCGATGGCGGCGAACTCCTCCGGGGAGAGCGTCTCCGCGCGGCGGCCCGGGTCGATGCCCGCCGTCTGGAGCGCGGCGAGCATCACCTCCGGCGGCGCCAGGCCCTTGTCGGACTTGAGCGAGTTGATCAGCGTCTTGCGGCGCTGCGCGAAGCCGGCCTTCACCAGCCGCGTGAAGCGGGCCTCGTCCACCAGCGGCGCGCGGGGCTTCTTGAGCCGCGTGAGGCGCAGCACGGCGGAGTCCACCTTCGGGGGCGGATGGAAGCGCCACGCCTCCAGCGTGAGCACCTGCTCCACGTCGAAGTGCAGGCCGAGCAGCACCGTGAGCAGCCCGTAGTCGCGGTTGCCGGGCTCCGCGGCCAGCCGAACCACGACCTCCTTCTGGAGCGTGAAGACGGCGCGCGAGATGCGGGCGCGCTGCGCGAGCACCTGGAAGAGGATGGGGCTGGTGAGGTGGTACGGCAGGTTGCCCACGAGCGCGATGTCGTCCGCGCCGGCCACCTGGGCGAAGTCCACCGTGGCGGCGTTGCCGGGCACCACTCGGACGCCAGGGATGGCCTCCTTCTCCAGCACGGCCACCATGTCGCGGTCGCGCTCCACGGCGGTGACCCGCGCGCCGGTGGCGGCGAGGAAGCGCGTGAGGTGGCCCAGGCCCGGGCCCAGCTCCACCACGGGTTCGCCCTCGCGCAGCGCGAGCGCGTCCGCGATGGACTGGAGCGCGTCCGGGTCTCCGAGGAAGTTCTGTCCCCAGCTGTGCTTGGCCCGCAGGCCGTGGCGCTTGAGGATGTCGCGCGGAGAATCCACTGTCAGGCCCCTACTCCATGCGCCAGGCGGGGTCGGCCGCGAGGCGGAAATCACCGCGCAAGCCGCGGCGCCACGCTTCATACCCCGCGACGGCGATCATCGCGCCATTGTCCGTGCACAGCCGCACCGGCGGCAGGAACATACGCAGGCCCCGCTCCTCCGCGCGCTGCTTGCACAGCGCCCTCAGCCGCGAGTTCGCCGCCACGCCGCCGCACAGCACCAGCTGGTGGTGGCCCAGCTTCTTCGCCGCGGCGACGAGCTTCTTCGACAGCACGTCCGCCACCGCCTCCTGGAACGACGCGCACAGGTCGTGGAGCGCCTGTCCCTCCGGCACTCCGTGCTTCTGGACGTGGTGGAGCACCGATGTCTTCAGGCCGGAGAAGGACACGTCCAGGTTGTCGCCCGGCAGCGCGCGCGGGAAGCGGATGGCCTCCGGGTCGCCCTTCTGCGCCAGCTCGTCGATGGGCTGCCCGCCCGGGTACGGCAGGCCGAGGATGCGCGCCGTCTTGTCGTAGGCCTCGCCCGCGGCGTCGTCGCGCGTGCGGCCGACGAGGCGGTAGTTCCCGTAGTCGCGGACCTCGTAGAGGCTGGTGTGGCCGCCGGAGACGACGAGCCCCAGGAAGGGCGGCTCGGGCGCGTCCTCCAGGAGGCGGATGGCGAGCAGGTGCCCTTCCAGGTGGTTGGCGCCCACGAAGGGCTTGCCGGTGGCGAGGCTCAAGCCCTTGGCCACCTGGAGCCCCACGAGCAGCGCGCCGATGAGGCCGGGGCCGGACGTGACGGCGAGGAGGTCGATGTCGTCCAGCGTCTTGTCCGCGCGGGTGAGGGCCTCGTGGACGACGGGCATCACCTGGACGATGTGGTTGCGGCTGGCCAGCTCCGGCACGACGCCGCCCCAGCGGCGGTGGATGTCCACCTGCGTGGAGACGACGTCCGACAGGACGCGCCGCCCGTCCTCCACGACGGCGGCGGCGGTTTCATCGCACGAGGTTTCAAGTCCCAGGACGAGCACGACGACTCCGACAACAAGGGCGGGCAGGAGGCGGACAGGCCGCCTCCCCTGCTCATTTCATCCCATTGAGCAGGGCACGCACCTCGTCCGCCGAGCTTCCCGTCGGTTCGAGGAACAGATACCGCTTGTAGGCATCGGCTGCTCGGGTTTGATCACCGGAGAACTGGAGCGAGCTGCCCAGCCAGAACCAGGCCTTCGCGTTCTTGGGCTCCGCCTTGACGACGTCCTGGAGCAGCCTGGCCGCTTCACGGTAGCCGGCCTCATTGGTGCTGCTGTTCGCCAACGAGATGGCCAGGCCCGACTTCGCCTCGACGGAGTCGTTGTCGAGCGCAAGCGCCTTGCGGTACGCGCCGATCGCCGACTTGAAGCCCTTGCGGGCCATCGCCGCGCGGCCGTCCTTGATGAAGTCCGCGTAGGTGGCCTTCGCCTGCACCACGGGCGGAGTGGCCTCCGGGGGCGTGGGCGGCGGGGTGACGGCGACGGCGCCCGCGTCCTGGACAGCGGCGGGCTCGGGGGTGGCCGTCTTCACCGGCGTGCCCGCGTCCTCCGGGGCGGTGACGGTCTTCGCCGGGGGCGTGCCCGCGTCGGTCCGCGCGTCCACGGTCTTCGTGGGCGGCGGCGTGACGGCCGGCGGAGGCGTCGTCTCCGGCGGCTTGGGCGCATCCTCGGGCTGCGTGGGCTGCGTCACCTTGGGCGCGTCGGGCTTGGGCGTTTCGGCGCTGCCCGAGCCCTTGGAGAGCACCACCGCGGCCACGGCCGCGACCAGGAGCAGACCGCCCGCGATGTAGAGGCCCGTGCGCTTGGGCTTCATCGCGGCGATCAGCGCCGCGTCGTCCTCGTCGTGAGTGGGCTTGGAGGCGGCGGGCTTCGTGGCGGCCGCGCTGTTCGTGGACGCGGTGCTGCCCGGAGCCGTCACGGCCGGAGGGGGCGCGACAGGGGCCGCGGTGTTCGTCTCAGGAACCGGGGCGCTCGCTCCGGACGGCTGCACGGGCGTGGCGGGCTCGGGCTCCGTGAAGTAGGCCTCGGAGGCGGGCACGTCCTGCGTGGCGGTCTCCACCGGCTCCATGGCGGCCGGCGGCGCGTCGAAGGGTGTCGTCTCGGGGAACTCGACGTTGAGCGCCACGGGGGCCACCTGCGGCGGCACGATGCCGTGGCCCGGATACGGCGGCAGCGCGAGCCGCGGCGGCGCGGACTCGTCCACCGGCACCTCTTCGTGGAAGGGCTCCGTGCCGCTGACCAGCGTCACCTCGGACGACGGCGGGGCCGGCGTGGGCGGCGGCACGTGCGCCAGCGGGCTGGGCGCGATGGCCGCGCCACCGAAGATGGGCGGACGCGAGGGCTGCGACTCCACGGGCGTCTGCACGGGCTGGGCGGCGAACGGACTGGGCGCGGCCGGAGCGCGGGACGCGGACGACGACCAGGGCGAACCGGGGCCCCAGGTGCTGGAGGCGCTCAGGCCCTCCGTGTCCACCCGGCTCCAGTCGAGCAGCAGGCTGCGCCGCGCATGATCCACCGCGCGGTGCGCAGGCGGAGGCTCCACGAGGAACGCCGAGCCCTCCTGCGACAGCGGCGGAACCACGGGCTCCCCGGCGTCCTGGCCGAATGGGGGTGGACCGCCCTCACCGGGACGAACGCGCGGCGGGAAGATGACCACCTGCGCGGGCTGCGGGGAGACCGGCACGGGCGCCATCTCCGCCACGGGCGTGACCTCCTCCATGGGCTCGGGATGCGCGGGCGCGGCTTCAGGCTCAGAGACCGGGGCCTCCGCCACGGGCGCCGCTTCCACCGGAGGCGGTTCCACGGGGGCCGGCGCTTCCTGGGGCGCGGACTCCTGCGCGGGCGCGACGTCCACGGGGATGGGCGGCGCGGCGTTCAGCCACTGCTCGATGCCCGGCTTGCTGCTCTGCACGGGCTCCAGCGGCGCGTTGCCCAGCTCGCGGATCAGCCCTTCGAAGTACAGCTTGCTGATGATGCCCAGCGCGGCCAGGTCCTCGAAGTCCGAGTCCTCCACCACGCGCGACAGCGCGCGCTTGCCGTCGAACAGGCGCAACAGGCCGTTCACCTCGTCGGGGATCTCCGACAGGCGGTCCGCCAGCTGGTGGTAGTCGATCTCGAAGACCGTCTCCAGGGGCGGGAGCTGCTCGAGCATCCGGCCCCACTCGTCCAGCCGGCGCATGCCCTCCATGAGGAGGCCCTGCGTGGAGACCTCGATGCGCTCGGTGCGGTCCAACGTGGTGAACTGCACGTCGAACTGGCCTTCGAACGTGTTGAGCAGGCGGTAGAAGGCGTTCTCGCCCTTGAGCCGGCCCAGCTCCGCGTCGATGACGCGGCCTTCCTTGAAGTAGACGACGCCGGTGCGCTCGCCCTGGATGGAGATGACGCCCGTCTTGCGGCCGATTTCGAAGGTCTGGACCAGGTCCACGACGCCCATGTCGGCGAGGCTTCCGGCGAAGCCGCCCTTGGTCGTCTCGCGCTTCTCGATGCGTTCCTTCTCGGCCTTCTGAAGGATCATCTTCACGCGGGTGACGATCTCTTTGATGTAGATGGGCTTCGTCAGGTAGTCGTCGCCCCCGAGCTCCAGGCCGCGCACCTTGAACTCGACCGACTTCTGGTTCGTCAGGAAGACGAAGGGGATGAACTTGAAGCGCTCGTCGGACTTGAGCGTCTTGCAGAGCTCGAAGCCGTCCATCTCCGGCATCTTGGTGTCCGCGAGCACGAGGTCCGGCGGGCTGATCTGGACCTTCTCCAGCGCATCCTTGCCGTGGATCGCAGTCGTGACGGAGAAGCCGGCCTTCTTCAGGCTGACCTCCATCACGCGCAGACTCTTCGCGTCACCATCGACGAGGAGCAGGTGCTGCTTGGCCACGTGGCATGCCTTTCAAGACGGGCGGGACGGCGGATCCGACGGGGGCGTCCCGTAGGGGCAAGCATCGGGTCCGGTTTCCAGGTGTGTCAATGGGCGGGACTGTCCGGAAAACCAGCCGGCTCCCTCCCCGGGGGACAGGCGAGTCAGCGGAAGAGGCCCTTCTTGGGCGGGTTCTTCTTGCGCATGTCGATGAGCCGCAGCTCCTGGTTCGCCTCCAGGTGCTTGGGGTTCGCACGGACGGCTTCCCGGAAGTGCTTCTCCGCGCGGTCCATGTCCCCTTCCACGCGAGCGATGACGCCCATCTGGTAGTGGGCGCGATCACAGTTCGGGTCGGTGCGCACCGCATCCGCCATCCACTGTTTCGCGCGGGGCATGTCGGCCTTGCGGCTGGGGTCCATGTAGACGGACCAGGCGCGCGCCGCGAGGTACAGGGGCTTGGGGTCCAGGGCGTAGGCCCGCTCGTAGTGCTCGCTGGCGGCGAAGAAGTCGCGCTTGCGGAAGAAGACCTCGCCCATGCGGAAGAGGTCGTCCGCGTTGGTGTCCGCGCGGGCCGCGGCGGGGCTGCCGGGACGGGCGCTGGGGGCCGCCGGAGGCTTGGGAGCGGCCTGCGCGCCCTGCTGGGCCTGCTGGTAGTTCTTGCGGCGGGTGTCGTCGTGGAGGACTTCGTAGGCCTCGCGGATGGACTCGAAGACGGCGGTGATCTTCGGCGCCAGGTGGGGCAGCGACGGGGGCAGCCGGTCCGGGTGGAAGATCTTGGCGAGGCTCAGGAAGGCGGCCTTCACCTGGTCGCGGGAGGCATCCTGGGGGACGCCCAGCGTGAAGAAGTGGTCCTTCTTCGTCTGGATGTCGGCGTAGCGCTGCTCAATCTGCTGCGCGAGCCGGCCCTCGTCGGGCTTGGGGGGCTCCGGCGGCGCGGCGACGGCGGCGGACGGCGGCGCGGCGCCTTCGGGCGTGGCCGGAGGGGGAACGGGAGCGGGGCGGGCGCCGAGCGTGCCCATGTTCTCCATGGCGCGGCGCAGGAGGCGCTGGCGCCGGAGCTTGGAGGCTTCGTCGGGGTTGGAGGGGTCTTCGGCCGCCACGTCGTCCTCGTCAAAATCCCAGTCGTCCAGGTCACCGGACAGCTCGTCCCCAGTCTGGCCAGAAGCCCCCGCGTTGTCACCGGGGAACGAGGTGGAGCGGGGAGAAGGCAGCGGCTCGAACGTCGCTTCGACGATGGCCTCGACGAGGAATTCGTTGGCGTCGCCCGCCGAGCGGACATCCGAGCGGATGAGGGCTTCCAGGTGGGCGTCCACCTGCTGGAGGGCGGCCTCGAAGGAGGCGGTGAGGTTCTGGGCGGGGTCGTTGGACTCGTCGAAGGAGACGATGCGCCACAGGTCGTCCTCGCTGGCGCGGGCGGGGCGCACGGGCGGTGTGGAGGACGCGGGGAACTTCGGGGGCTGGACGGCCCAGAGGTCCGGCTGGGGAGGCGCCTCGGCGGGGATGACGGGGGCGGCCGGAGCGGGGGCGCGGGTGTCGGGGAGGGGCGCGGCGGCGGGGACGATGTCGCCCCAGCTCTCTGGCTCCACTTCCAGCAGGGGGAGGTCGGGTTCCGGGGGTGGCGCGACGGGGAAGCGCGAGGGCTCCTCGGTGAGCCAGGGGTCCAGGGGCACGGAGGCGGAGCGGCGCAGGGCCTCGGCCATGTCCTGGACCAGGGCGGCCTGGGCGCGCTTGCGGGCCTCGGTGAGGGCGGCGGTGTTGTCGCTGGCGGGGAGCTCCAGGGCGTCGCGGGGGGACGCGGGGATGGAGTCCGCCCAGGAGTTCGACGGGGCGGAGGGTTCAGGCTCCGCGGTGAGGATGATGTCCTCTGGCCCGAGCGTGAGCGGTTCGGGCTCCGCGGGCGCGGCGGCGAGGGGGACGAGGACCGGGGGCGGCGTGGGAGGCGCGGCCGGGCGGGTGCGCCGGGGGAGTGAGGGCGGGTGGGCGGGTTTGCCCTGTTCGGACAGGCGCTGGGCTTCGGCGGCGCGGGCCTCTTCTGCGAGGCGGGCGGCTTCGGCGGCGCGGGCCTCTTCGGCGAGGCGGTGGAGTTCGGCCTGACGGGCTTCCTCCTCGGCACGAAGGCGGGCCTCCTCCGCGAGGCGCTGTGCTTCGGCTTCGGCTTCGGCGCGAACGCGAGCTTCTTCGGCGAGCCGAGCGGCTTCGATTCGAGCGGCCTCTTCGGCGAGGCGGGCTTCTTCCTCCGCGCGCAGACGCGCTTCTTCGGCCAGCCGCGATTCCTCAGCGAGTCGGGCTTCCTCGATCGCGCGAAGGCGGGCCTCCTCCGCGAGGCGGGCCTCTTCGGCCAGACGGGCTTCTTCTTCAGCACGGAGTCGGGCCTCTTCGGCGAGCCGTGCCTCTTCGGCCAGACGCGCCTCTTTGGCCAGACGTGCCTCTTCCGCGAGGCGGACCTCTTCGGCGAGCCGTGCCTCTTCCGCGAGGCGGACCTCTTCGGCGAGCCGTGCCTCCTCCTCCGCGCGAAGGCGGGCTTCTTCCGCGAGGCGAGCCTCCTCGGACAGGCGAGCCTCTTCCTCCGCACGAAGGCGAGCCTCCTCCGCGAGCCGAGCTTCCTCTGCAAGCCGAGCCTCTTCTTCAGCACGAAGGCGAGCCTCCTCCGCGAGCCGGGCCTCTTCGGCGAGGCGAGCCTCTTCCTCCACACGCAGGCGCGCTTCTTCCTCCAGACGCGCTTCCTCAGCGAGTCGAGCCTCTTCAATCGCGCGAAGCCGAACCTCTTCGGCCAAGCGCGCTTCTTCCGCCAGTCGAGCCTCTTCCTCTGCACGGAGTCTGGCCTCTTCGGCCAGGCGCGCTTCCTCCTCCGCGAGGCGGGCCTCTTCGGCGAGGCGGGCTTCCTCCTCCGCACGAAGTCGAGCCTCTTCCGCGAGGCGGGCCTCTTCCTCTGCGCGAACGCGCGCCACTTCGGCCTGCCGCGCCTCTTCCGCCAGGCGTGCCTCTTCGGCCAAGCGCGTCTCTTCTTCAGCACGAAGGCGAGCCTCTTCCGCGAGCCGAGATTCCTCTTCCGCACGAAGGCGAGCCTCTTCGACCAGGCGAGCCTCTTCCTCCGCACGAAGTCGCGCCTCTTCGGCCAGACGCGCCTCTTCGGCCAGACGCGCCTCTTCGGCCAGACGCGCCTCTTCCGCGAGCCGGGCCTCCTCTTCGGCACGAAGCCGCGCCTCTTCGGCGAGACGCGCCTCCTCGGCCAGCCGCGCCTCTTCCGCGAGCCGGGCCTCCTCTTCGGCACGAAGCCGCGCCTCTTCGGCGAGACGCGCCTCCTCGGCCAGCCGCGCCTCTTCCTCCGCACGAAGTCGCGCCTCTTCGGCGAGGCGTGCCTCTTCGGCGAGGCGTGCCTCTTCGGCCAGACGAGACTCTTCGGCGAGTCGGGCCTCTTCCTCCGCACGAAGCCGGGCTTCTTCCGCGAGCCGAGCGTCCTCTTCTGCGCGGAGTCGGGCTTCTTCGGCGAGGCGAGCCTCTTCCGCGAGCCGGGCCTCCTCCTCCGCACGCAGGCGAGCTTCTTCCGCCAGACGCGCTTCCTCAGCGAGCCGGGCCTCTTCCTCAGCCCGAAGCCGGGCTTCCTCAGCCAGTCGAGCTTCCTCCTCCGCGCGAAGGCGGGCCTCTTCCGCCAGGCGAGCCTCCTCGGCCAGACGGGCTTCTTCTTCGGCACGAAGGCGGGCCTCTTCCGCGAGGCGGGCTTCCTCCGCGAGACGTTCGGCTTCAATGCGCGCCAGTTCCGCCAACCGCGCCTCTTCGGCGAGACGTTCGGCTTCATTGCGCGCCAGTTCCGCCAACCGCGCCTCTTCAGCGAGACGCTCCGCTTCAATGCGAGCAAGCTCCGCGAGGCGAGCCTCTTCCGCGAGCCGGGCCTCTTCGGCCAGACGTGCCTCTTCCGCGAGCCGGGCCTCTTCGGCGAGTCGAGCCTCTTCCTCCGCACGCAAGCGCGCTTCTTCAGCCAGACGCGCTTCCTCAGCGAGCCGGGCCTCTTCCGCGAGCCGGGCCTCTTCGGCCAAGCGTGCTTCTTCCGCCAGCCGGGTTTCTTCCTCTGCCCGCAGCCGGGCTTCCTCGGCGAGGCGTGCTTCCTCTGCCTGTCGAGCCTCTTCGGCAAGGCGCGCTGCTTCGATTCGAGCGGCTTCCTCGGCAAGGCGGGCCTCTTCGGCGAGCCGTGCCTCCTCTTCCGCACGCAGCCGAGCCTCTTCCGCGAGTCGCGCCTCTTCCTCCTCACGCAGCCGAGCTTCTTCGGCGAGGCGGGCTTCCTCCGCGAGGCGAGCCTCTTCTGCGAGCCGAGCCTCTTCCTCTGCACGAAGGCGGGCTTCCTCCGCGAGGCGAGCTTCTTCGGCAAGGCGTGCTTCCCCTTCGGCACGAAGGCGAGCCTCTTCCGCGAGCCGAGCCTCTTCCTCCGCACGCAGCCGAGCCTCTTCGGCCAGACGCGCCTCTTCCGCCAGGCGCGCTTCCTCCTCTGCGCGAAGGCGTACCTCTTCGGCCAGACGCGCCTCTTCCGCCAGCCGGGCTTCTTCCTCTGCCCGAAGACGTGCCTCTTCCGCGATGCGGGCCTCTTCCTCCGCGCGGAGACGGGCCTCTTCCGCGATGCGGGCCTCCTCGGCAAGGCGTGCTTCCTCTATCGCCCGAAGACGTGCCTCTTCAGCGAGCCGCGCTTCTTCCTCCGCGTGGAGCCGTGCCTCCTCCGCGAGCCGGGCCTCTTCAGCAAGGCGGGCTTCCTCCTCGGCCCGAAGGCGAGCCTCTTCGGCCAACCGAGCCTCTTCGGCCAGCCGCTCCGCTTCGATGCGCGCCAGCTCCGCCAGCCGAGCCTCTTCGGCGAGTCGCTCTGCTTCAATGCGCGCCAGCTCCG
>NZ_RAVX01000033.1:0-64711 GCF_003611605.1 Corallococcus sp. AB011P | reverse complement strand
CTGCCCCAGGTGCGCCGACGGCTTCAGCATCTACTGCTGCGCCGCCTCGGCCATTGTCCAATGTGCCTCCGCAGACTCGGCGCTCGCGCTCCTCCTCGAGGGCCGTCACGCATCTGATCAAGTAGTACTAGCCCTGGGGAGGACGTGATCCGATAGCGATTGGGCCCCAGTTGTATCGCGGGCACGCGCTCCTTCATCGGGCGCTGATGGGGCGCGACGCGAACCGCCAATGAGATTCCAGGTTGTTGATCCACGGTGTCTTTCGCGATGTGGCTACTTGAAGATCTTCGACAGGAACCACACGACCGCGGACTCCGCGGCGCTGTTGTTCAGGTGCCGGGCGCGGCGGCCGTAGGTCTCGCTGGGCTGGGCCTTGGTCAGCTCATCCGTGTACGGCGCGGAGCCTTCCGGCGCGCAGCTTCCGCAGTACAGCCGCTCCTCCCAGACGAACCCGTAGCGCACGTCCATCCGCCGGCCACACGTCACGCAGGCCGGCTCGTCACCCACGCGCACCTTGGGCAACAGGCTCAGGCTTCGCTTGGGGTCGTACTCGTGCTCGAAGTCGGCGGCGACTGGCTGTGGCTCATGGCGGGCTTCCGGCTCCGCGGCCTTCTGGAGCCGGGCCAGCTCCTCCGCGTCCAGGGCCACGCCCCGGCACTTCGTGCAGACGTCCACCGTCACGTCCCGCAGCTCCACCGCGGGCAGCGGCGCGCTGCCGCACGTGGGGCAGGTGGGCGCCTGACGCCCGCAGGACGGACAGCCCGGGACGTACTGGAGCGAGGCCTCACAGCCCTTGCACTGCCCGGGCTTGCCCTTCGCCTGCTCGAAGACGGCCGTCAGCGTGGGCCCGCCGACGACGCGCGCCAGCATCTCCTCCTCGAACCAGGCGGCCCCGCAGGCGCCGCACTCGTCGCGCACCAGCCCCCGGGCGTAGGTGTTGCGCATCGTCGTCTGGCAGAAGGGGCACGCCTGCATGGCGCCCACAGCCTACCGGGTCTTCCCCGGAAACGGGATGCCGCGCGACTCACCCCGCGCGGCGGCGCTTCTCCTTCTTCGGCTTGGGCTCGGGCGTCTTCGGGGCCGGCGCGGGTTCGCGCAGCTCCTCCGGGACGGGGAGGGCGGGCTGGGAGGGGCGCGTGGGCGGTACGGGCGTGCCGTCCGGCAGCGCGCCCTCCACCGGCTCGGACGGGAGCGCCGGCAGGCGGATGATGAACGCGGTGCCTTCGCTCACCTTGCTCTGCACGCTGATGCTGCCGCCGTGGTTCTTCACGATGCGCTGGCAGATGGCGAGCCCCAGGCCCGTGCCCTTCTGCTTCGTCGTGAAGAAGGGCACGAAGATGTGCGGCTGTTGATCCGCCGGGATGCCCGGGCCGTTGTCGGAGACGCGCACCTCCACGAACTCGCCGCCCGCGCTGCGCAGGTCGCCGAAGCGCTCCGGCTTCTCCGTGCGCACCGTGATGCGGCCCGGCTGAGGCCCCAGCGCCTGCACCGCGTTCTGCACCAGGTTGATCAGCACCTGCTTGAGCTGCTCCGCGTCTCCTTCAGCGCGCGGCAGGCGCAGGTCCAGTTCCACCGCCAGCTCCGCCGTGGGCGGCATGTCGTTCTGGATGAGCCGCATCGTGCGCGTCACCACCTCGTTGAGGTCGGTGGGCCCGAAGTTCTGCTTCAGCGGGCGGGAGTAATCCAGGAACGCCGTCACCACGCCGTTGAGCCGGTTGACCTCCTCCACGATGACGTCCAGGAACTCGCCGTCCTCGCCCGGCAGCTTCCGCGGATCCAGGCACTGCGCCGCGCCCTTGATGGCGCCCAGCGGGTTGCGGATTTCGTGCGCCAGGCCCGCCGCCATCTCACCCAGCGCCGCCAGGCGGTCCCGCTCGCGGATCTTCTCGTACAGCTTGGAGTTCTCCAGCACCGTCGCCATCCGCTCGGAGACCTCCAGGATGAGCGCGATTTCATCCGACGCGTACGCCTCCGGCACCCGTTCGTCCCACAGGTTCAGGAAGCCGATGACGCGGTCGTTTCCCATCAGCGGCACGCTGATGCCGGCCTTCATCTGGAGCAGCGCGGCGCGCGTGTCGTTGAGCCGCTTCAGTTCGTCGCGGAAGCGCTTGCCCTCCACCGCCTGCACCCGCATCACGGAGATGCGCCGCTCGATGTTCTCCAGCAGCACCGCCTTCTGCCCGCTGGCCACCGCGAAGAGCACGCCGCGCGCGGCCGCCGTGTCCAGCAGCGCCACCGGCAGCGGGCCTCGCGAGTCCAGGAGCCGGTAGCCCGGCCGGTCCTCCGCCATCAGGTACACCGACGCGTGCGTCACACGCCCCGTCTCGTGCAGCGCGTCCAGCACCACGTTCGCCAGTTCGGAGATTTCGATGACGGACGCCATGCGCACGCGCAGGGTGCTCAGCGTGCCCAACAGCGCGAAGCGCTCGCGGAAGAAGATGCGCACCACCATCTCCTCCACCTTGGTGCGCAGCGGATCCAACAGGATGAGGATGACGAACGCGGCCACCACCGTGTTGAAGACGAAGAGCGACGTGTTCTCGTCCACCCACGCCGTCAGCACCGTGAACACCGAGGCCAGGATGATGGCCAGCACCGTCTGCGAGGCGATCTTCCCCAAGAGCTCGTGCAGGTCCATCAGCCGCAGCCGCAGCAGCGTCTGCGCGAGGAAGAACAGGTAGAGCGTCGCGAAGACCGGGCCCAGCGTGGGGAACGGGATGTCGTTGCGCGACAGGAAGTCCAACCCGTTGAACAGCACCGCCGCGCCCGCGCCAATGGCCAGGTACGCCAGCCGGAACTGCTCGATGCGCGACTCCGTCGTGCGCACCCGGTGCACCAGCAAGGACACGGAAGTGAACAACGTGCCCAACACCCAGGCCCCCAGCGCCAGACGGGCCCATGGTTTGTCCGCCAAGGGTGTAACAGCGACGGTCAGACCCAGCACGCCGGACAGGAGGGCGAGCCGCCGGCCGACCTGATGCGCTCCCTTGCTGACCCCCAGGAACTCAAGGAAGAAGGCGACCGCCGCCCCGGGCACCAGGGAGACGACGAGCACCGTCGCCCCGAGCGCGATGCGGGACACCCAGGGGTAGTCGTGGGAGGGGAAGATGCTGTGGAAGAAGAGGCTGAGGTAGTACCCGGCGACCGTCAGGGTGAAGACGGAGTAGAGCGTGAGGACCCGGGGCCGTCCGGGGCGCAACAACATGGACACGCCCAGCGCCAGACCGATGATGGAAGCGAGCAGTGCGCTTTGGGTGCGGATATCCATGTGCAGGCGGACAGTCTAACCTCTGTCAGGGGCTGGAAATTTTCCAACCACCCCCAGTTGTCCTCGGGCGTGCCCGAGCGCATCTCCCAGGGTCCCCGAGGCCCCCGCGAATGAAAGTGTCCCTCCAGCATCTCGCCCTCCTCGCCTCCGCGGCGCTGTTGTCCGCGCAGGCTCCCGCCCCCGCGGTCCCCAGCACCGCCCCGGTGGCTCCGGCCGCCACGGCCCCGGCTCCCTCCGACGACACGGATCAGGCCCCCACGACGCGCACGGACAACGCGCCGTCGGAGGCGCAGCTGACGCCGCCGCCGGACGCGGACAAGGCGCCGTTGCCGGTGGGCTACGTGCAGGTGTTCAACCCGGCCTTCCCGGGGCTCGTGCCGCCCACGCCGGTGGTGCACCGCGGGCGCCGCTACGGGCTGGAGGACCTGACGCCGTACTTCGCGGACGGCAAGAAGAGGGACGCGAAGGACGCGTTCGACAAGGGCCAGTACCCCAAGGCGCGCGCGCTGCTGGAGGGTGAAGGGGACAGCCCGCCGGTGCGCTACCTGCGCGCGCTGTCCGCGGTGCGCTCCGGGGACGACAAGGCGGCGGCGACGGAGATGGCGGCGCTCGCCAACGACTACCCCGCGCTGAAGGACCGCTGCCTCACGCACGCGGGCGTGGCGCTGGAGTCCCAGGGCCGGCTGGATGACGCGGCGGCCAGCTTCAAGCAGGTGCCGGAGGGCTCGCGCATGTACGTGGACGCGCGCCTGGGCCTGGCGCGCGTGCTGCGCAAGAAGAAGGACTACGACGGCGCCATGGAGGCGCTGACGCCGCTCACCCAGCGCATGATGACGGGCTGGGGCCGCAACGTGGGCGCGGAGGCGCTCATCGCCACGGCGGACCTGGCGGTGGAGAAGAAGGACAAGGCCGCGGAGAAGGCCGCGCTGTGGAAGCTGTGGGCAGCCCAGCCCCTGTCGCCCATCGTCAAGCAGGTGGAGAAGCGCCTCAAGGGGCAGACGCCGCCCGTGGACGCCAAGGTGGGCCGCGCGGAGGCGCTCATCGAAGCGCACCGCAACAAGCAGGGCATGGCCATCCTGGAGCCGATGCTCAAGACGATGAAGCTGCCGGACGCGCTCGCGTGCCGCGCGCACTTCGCGTTCGGCAAGGGGCAGCGCAAGGAGCGCCAGCACACCGCCGCCATCCAGATCCTCACGCCGGTGGTGGAGCAGTGCAAGGACCGGGACCTGTTGCCCCGCGCGATGTACGTGCTGGGCTCGTCGCGCTCCATCGTGGATCAGCAGCGCGGCCCGGACACCTACGAGCGGCTGGCGAAGGAGTTCCCGGACCACTCGTTCGCGGACGACGCGCTCTTCTACGCGGCCGACCTGTACGTGAAGACGAACCGCCCCAAGGAGGCCATGGCGCGCCTGGATGAAGTGGCGCGGCTGTACCCCAAGGGCGACTTCCTGGGCGAGGCGCTCTTCAAGGCCTTCTGGGTGGCGCGCACGTCGAAGGTGGAGGACGGAGGCTTCTCCTTCCTGGACCGCATCGAGGCGCAGTTCGCCAACGCGGACGAGTCCTACGACGTGGAGCGCGCGCGCTACTGGCGGGCGCGCACGCTGGAGGAGCGCGGCAACATCCAGGGCGCCGCGGAGCTGATGGAGAAGCTCGCGGTGGAGCACCCGGCCACGTACTACGGCCTGATGGCGCGCTCGAAGCTGGGCGAGCTGGACCCCAAGCGGCTGGAGGCCGTGTCCGCGTCCATCTTCGAAGTGCCGGAGGCCGCCAGCCCCTGGCCGATGTTCGCGGGCCCCATGGGGGATGACCCCCACTTCCGCGCGGGCGTGGAGCTCTTGCGGCTGGGCTTCGCGGACTCCGTGCCGTCGGAGCTGATGCTGGTGAACCGCGCCAACCAGCCGCCGGAGTCCATGCGGCTGCTGGTGATGGTGCTGTCGCAGTCCGGCGACGCGCGGTCTGCGCACGCCATCGCGCGGCTCGCGCTGCGCAAGGACCTGAGCGGGCGCATCACCCCGCAGACCCGTCCGGTGTGGGAGGTGGCCTATCCCAACGCGTTCCGCGAAATGATCGAGAAGCACACCGCGCCCGCGGGCGTGGAGCCGGACCTGCTCCAGGCGCTGATGCGCGAGGAGAGCGCGCTGGACCCCAAGGCCCTGTCCTGGGCCGGCGCGCTGGGCCTCACGCAGCTGATGCCCTCCACGGCGAAGGGCGTGGCGCGCGAGCTCAAGGTGAAGCACTTCACCGTGGACTCGCTGCTCCAGCCGGAGCTGAACATCCGCTTCGGCGCGCACTACCTGGGCGGCCTCATCAAACAGTTCAAGGGCCACACGCCCTACGCGGTGGGCAGCTACAACGCGGGCTCCGGCGCGGTGAACCGCTGGCGCTCGGCCAAGCCGGACCTGGCGCTGGATGCGTGGGTGGAGGAGATCCCCATCGCGGAGACGCGCGGCTACATCAAGCGCGTGCTGCGCTCCTACAACACCTACCAGCTGCTCTACGGCCGCGCGCCGAAGGTGCCGGTGATGCCTAGTGCATCGCGTTAGTGTGTAATCCTGGCTGAAGCCTGAATTCGCGCTTTCGTTGTGGAGGGGGAAGGGCGGGCCGTGATTTCGTCGGCCGCCATGCTCCCCCTCCGAACGAGAATCGCTCCCCTCGCAGTGGCGGTGTTCACGCTGGTGGGCCTGTGTCTTCCGGCTGAAGCCGAGGCGCAGGCCTGGTCGCTGACGAACGCGCAGCGGCAGGCATTCCTTCGCTACTACGCGCCGGTCATCTTCAAGCGCGCGAACGCGAACGACAACAAGCACGGCTACGACTGGCTGACGAACTTCGACTTCGACCAGGACGGGGACTTCTCCAACAACAAGCTGCACTGGAAGCAGATCAACCAGTACGTGGACGCGTCGCGCGCGGGCCCCAGCGCGTTCGACAAGTGGCGCATCCGGCCAACGCTCTACACGTCACTGATTGAGTACATGGACGGGGGGAAGAACCTCACCCTCGTGTATCACCTGTATCACGCGCTGGATAAGAACGCGGCGGGCAACTGGCAGCTGCATGACTGGGAGCGCGTCGAGCTGCAAGTGAAGAACGTGGTGGGCAACCCGGGCAGCGGCGAGTCCGTGGCGTACGCGGTGGTGACGCAGCACAAGCGCAACGTGGTGCGCCGGGCGGGCAGCGGGGACCTCCAGTTCATGCAGACGGGCACGGGCAGTCACCTGCTCATCTGGCAGGCGGAGTGGTCCGACAAGCTGTTGGCGCCGCACGGGCAGGAGCTGCGCTTCGTGACGGATCCGTACTCGTTCTTCGCGGGCCGGATGGCGTCCGGGGGGAAGGCGGAGGCGGACGTGAACAACGACGACGGGCGCAAGAAGCTGCACTTCGTCTTCGTGCCGGAGGACGACGGGGCGGCGGTGGCGGCGTTCAACGCACAGCCAGTGCGGTACTCGACGGCGGACGCGCAGGCCAGCCGCTATGACAATGGGTCTTCGGCCAATTGGCCCGCGGTGAAGCGCGTCACGTACGAGCTGCAGGACCTGGCGGACATCCTCCCCACCCACTGGGAGCACGGGGGCTATGCGACGCACTGGCTGCCGGACGCGCCGCAGTTCTTCTACCTGGAGAGCCCGGTGGTGAACGAGGCGGGGCAGGCGGAGGTGAGCGTGGGGCTGCAGCGCTTCTTCTCCAAGACGCGCGACGTGGAGGGGCAGGACGACCGCGAGGGCTACCCGTCGAAGAAGTGGTTCTTCGGCACGTTCGAGCTGAACGACAAGGCGTCGGACACGGGCGGCGGCGGGTCCAGCGAGTTCCACGACAAGTCGTGGGCGGGCACGGTGGCGGACTCGCGGGGGCAGACGCGCATGAGCGCCAGCGGCTACCCGGCGTCGGTGAACTCATACTGGTGGCAACACGATTACTTCGTGCACTCGGGAGTGACGGACGACACCGACGGGCGAGAGCAGGGCTTCTGGCTGCAGGGTGGGTGGTACCTGCCACAGAACGGCGGATTTGACGGACGCTGGGTGCAGCTCTTCGACGACCGGCCGGGCAAGGAGTCAGGCGAGTACTGAATTGGTCCTGATTGCCGGGTGGGGGCAGAGCGAGAAGCGGCGCTCATGCCCACACATGCAGGCGCACTGGAATAATCCCGTGACCGGAGTGGGACTGGTAGGATTGAGGAGCAGTCCCACCCCCCCTCGTTTGCGTGAAGGAAACACGCCATGAGCCAGCCCAGCGCCCCCAGTCCCCAACAAATAGACCTCAACCGCACCGCCGTGGAGATCGCCCCCGAGACCTTCTGGGTCGGGAAGCGCGAGCCCGGCGGCATCTTCTTCGCGAACCCGTTCGTGCGCCGCTTTCGGGGCACGGACCCACGGACGGCGAAACCCGCCGAGTTCAACCTCCTCATCGACCCCGGGTCGAGCAGCGACTTCTCCACCATCCACACGAAGGTGGTGTCGCTGATTGGGGGGATGGACCGGCTGTCGGCGCTCTTCATCAACCACCAGGATCCGGACGTGGGTTCGTCCGCGAGCATCATCTCGGCGCGCTACTCGCCGCGCGCGAGCATCCTGTGCTCCGAGGACACCTGGCGGCTCATCGTCCACTTCAACCTGCCGCGAAACCGCTTCATCCCGACGGAGAAGTTCTCGCAGGGGCTGAGCGTGCCCACGGGGCACAAGCTGTTGCCGGTGCCGTCGCCGTTCTGCCACTTCCGGGGCGCGGTGATGCTCTACGACCCGCAGACGCGGGTGCTCTTCACGGGGGACCTCTTCGGAGGCCTCACGGACAGCAAGGCGCAGGGCCTGTGGGCGGACGAGTCCGACTGGAATGGCATCCGGGCGTTCCACCAGATCTACATGCCGGTGAACTCGGCGCTGGTGCGCGCGGTGGCGGCCATCCGGAAGCTCACGCCCGCGGTGGAGATAATCGCCCCGCAGCACGGCCGCATCATCCGGGGCAAGCTGGTGCAGCAGTTCCTGGAGCGCATGGAGCGCCTCCAGGTGGGCCTGGACATCATCGACGAGGCGCAGGACCGCACGCACCTGCAGGCCTGGAACGCGGTGATCGACCGGGTGCTGAACCTGGCGCGCGGCTACCTGGGCGATTCGGTGGAGGCGAAGCTCACCGCGAGCGAACAGCTGTCGGACACGGCGAAGTTCAACGGCCAGCGGCTGGAGGTGGGCCGCATGGGCAAGTGGACGCTGGAGCACGTGGTGGAGGTGCTCTGCCAGGGCGAGCCCTCGGAGATTTCGGGCCCCATCATGGTGGAGGCCACGCTCGCTGCCGCGGAGTACAACCTGCCCACGCCGCACCTGGACCTCGAAGGCGCGGGTGCGCCGGCCCCCGTCTCACTGCTGGAGTCGTGAGAGGGGAGGGAAGGGTGCATTCCAAGGACCGTGACAGCGGAGGATTGACCTACCTGGGCCCGGAGGCGCTGAACGCGCGGCCGGGCAACGCCGTGGCCGAGGACGGGTCCGAGCCGACGCTGCCGCAGGTGCGGACGCCCGTGTCACCGGGGGGGACATTGCTCCAGGGCGCGGTGACGCCCCGGCCTCCCGCGCCCGTGCACCAGGGGCTCGTCCCCGGGCAGGTGGTGGCGGGGCGCTACCGGGTGGAGAAGTGGCTGGGCGTGGGCGGCACGTCGGCGGTGTACCAGGCGCTGGATGTGAAGAAGCAGCAGCGCGTGGCGCTCAAGGTGCTGGCCGTGCCGTACGCCGACGAGGCGATGGTGACGCGCTTCCGCCAGGAGGTGGAGCACGCCCGGGCGCTGGAGCACGTGAACATCCTGCATGTGTTCGACGCGGGCTCGGACGGGGAGAGGCATTACCTGACGGTGGAGCTGCTGGAGGGGCAGGACTTGCGGCAGGTGATGCAGGAGGGGCGCCCCAGGCTGGCCAATGCCTTGCGGTGGCTGACGCACGCGACGGTCGCGCTGGAGCATGCGCATGCGCGCGGGGTACTGCACCGGGACGTGAAGCCCGGGAACCTGTTCATCACGCGCACGGGCGTGCTGAAGCTGATGGATTTCGGGCTCGCCAAGAGCGAGCACGTGATGGGGAACACGGCGCAGGGCGCGACGCTGGGGACGCCGGAGTACATGGCGCCGGAGCAGGTGAAGGGCATGGAGGTGTCGCCAGCCACGGACCTGTATGCGCTGGGGGTGGTGGCGTATGAACTGCTCACCGGGCAGCTCCCGTTCCGGCATGCGCAGCCCATTCCGCTGATGCTGATGCATGTGCAGGAGACGCCCGTGCCTCCGAGGAAGCGGCGTCCAGAGCTGCCGGAAGCGTTCGAGCAGGTCGTCCTCAAGCTGATGCGGAAGCAACCCGAGGAGCGTTACGCGAGCGCCACGGTGCTGCGCGCTGAACTGGCGAAGCTGTGGCCGCTGGCACTCCAGCAGGGGCGCGCGTTATAGGAGGCTCCTTTCCCAGGGGGCCTCCATGTCTGTCAAATTCAACCACACGATCATCGCCGCGAAGGACAAGGTCGCGTCCGCGCAATTCCTCGCGGAGTTGCTCGGGCTTCCGGAGCCCACGCCGTTCGGGCACTTCCAGGTGGTGAAGCTGACGGATGGGGCGTCGCTCGACTACGTCACGACCCAGGACGCGATCCACGGACAGCACTACGCGTTCCTGGTGACGGAGGAGGTCTTCGATTCGCTGATCGCGAAGATCCGCGACCGGAAGATCCAGCACTGGGCCGACCCGCGCGGCCAGCACGAGAACCAGATCAACACCCATGACGGAGGCCGCGGGGTCTACTTCCAGGACCCCAACGGCCACTACATGGAGGCCATCACCGTGCCGTACGGAGGCTGGTGACGCTTCAATGTCTGGGATTGCGCTCCTGCGACGGTTGAGTGACGGCTCTTCTCGTCGCAAGTCCGGGTAGTAGAGTCCCGGGGCATGGGCGCTGCGTCGAACTCCCCGGATGGCAAGAACGCATTGCTGCGCGGCCTTCCGTCCATCGAACAACTCCTGCGACGGCCGTCGCTGGAGTCCCGGCTCGCGAACCTTCCCCATGCGCGCGCGGTCGCCGCGCTGCGGCTCGCTGTCGAACGCGTACGCGCCCGGCTCCTCGCCGGGGACCTGCGCCCCTTCGAGGACGAGGATGTGGAGGCGGCGCTCGTGTCCCTGGCCACTCCGAACCTTCGGCGCGTGATCAACGCCACCGGCGTCGTGCTCCATACGAACCTCGGCCGTGCACCGCTCGCGCCCGAAGCCGTGGAGCGCGTCGTCGCCGTGGCTCGGGGCTACTCCAACCTCGAATACGACCTGGACGAAGGCGAACGGGGCAGCCGCTACGCCCCGCTCATCGGCCTCTTGCGCACGCTCACCGGCGCGGAGGACGCCATCGTCGTCAACAACTGCGCGGGGGCCGTGCTGCTCGTCCTCGCCGCGCTCGCCTCCGGCCGCGAATGCGTCGTGTCCCGCGGCGAGCTCGTGGAAATCGGCGGGGGCTTCCGCATCCCGGACGTCATGCGCCAGTCCGGCGCGAAGCTCGTCGAAGTGGGCACCACCAACCGCACCCGCCGCGCGGACTACACCAACGCACTGAGTCCAGACACCGGCCTCATCGTAAAGGTCCACCGCTCCAACTTCGCCCTCGTCGGCTTCACGGAAGAGGCGTCCCTCGCGGAGCTCACCGAACTGGGACGCTCCCGTGACGTGCCCGTGTTCCAGGACCTGGGCTCCGGCGCGCTCGTGCCCCTCTCTGGCCCGGGCCTCACCCCGGAGCCCACCGTGGGACAGGCCATCCGGGATGGCGCGGACGTCGTCGCGTTCTCCGGCGACAAGCTCCTCGGAGGTCCCCAGGCAGGCGTCATCGTTGGCCGCTCGGACCTGCTTCAGCGCATCAAATCCCACCCGCTCACACGTGCGCTGCGTGTCGACAAGATGACGGTCGCGGCCCTGGAGGCGACGCTGGAGCTGTACCGGGATGGCCGCGCGGACGCGGTTCCCACCCAAAGCCTGCTCACCCAGCAACCGGCTCCGTTGCAGTCCCGTGCCGAACGCCTGGCGGCCTTGCTCGCCGCGAACGGCGTGGAGGGCCGTGTCGTGTCCGTGGATGGACAGGTAGGTGGAGGTGCCATGCCTCTGGCCCGGTTGCCTTCCTTCGCTTGCAGCCTCACCGTAGAAGCGCCGAAAGTATTCCTGGAACGTCTGCGCGAAGCCGAGGTGCCGGTTATTGGCAGGATTGCGGATGACGAGGTGGTTCTCGACGTCCGGTGTCTCTCAGAGGAGGACCTGGGGCAGGTCGCGCAGGCTGTGGCGGCCGCCCGTTCGGGAAGCCAGCCATGATCAACAGCGCCGTGCTCGTTTTAAACCGGTACTACCAACCGGTTCACGTGACGTCGGTCAAACGGGCCTTTTCCCTGCTGTATCAGGGCGTCGCCAAAGCCATCGACGAGCAGTACCGCCTGTATGAGTTCGAGGACTGGGCCGCCCTCAGCGCCACCCAGGACAGCATCACCACCATCGACCGCACCATCCGCGTGCCGCGCGTCCTCGTGCTCGGCGCGTATGACCACCTGCCGCGCGCCAAGGTGCGCTTCTCGCGCCTCAACATCTACGCGCGCGACAACGACACCTGCCAGTACTGCGCGAAGCAGCTGCCCCGCAGCGATCTCAACCTGGACCACGTCAGCCCTCGCACCCAGGGCGGCAAGACGACGTGGGAGAACGTCGTGTGCTCCTGCGTGCCCTGCAACCTGAAGAAGGGCGGACGCACTCCGGAACAGGCCGGGATGCGGCTGCTCAAGAAGCCCGTGCGACCGCGCTGGACCCCCCTGTTCCGGGGCGCCATCCGCAAGATCACCTACCGTGAGTGGCTGCCGTTCCTGCACCTCGCGGACGTGTCGTACTGGAACGTCGAGCTGCTTGACGAGTGACAGCGAACGGCTCCCCGGCCGCCTGCTCCCCGAGCCTCCGGGCTCCGGGGCGCGGGCTCCGGGCGCTACAGGGGCCGGCCGTGAAATGGCGGGGTGTCGACTCGGGCGGTAGGACGGGCTTTGATGCGAGCCTTCGTGAAGCCCGCCCCCCTGCCTCCATCCGCTCCCGCCTCCCTGGCTGGCACCTCGCCGCGTGCAGACAATGACGAGTCGCCCTCGGGACCCGCGGGCCTCGCGCGGCGCTCCCGCGCGCGGCGGATCATCGCGGTGGGCGGCGGCAAGGGCGGCATCGGCAAGTCGATGGTGTCCGCCAACCTGGGCGTCGCGCTCGCGCAGGCAGGCCAGAAGGTGCTGCTCGTGGACGCGGACCTGGGCGGCGCCAACCTGCACACCTGCCTGGGCGTGGGCCCTCCGGAGTCCACGCTGTCGGACTTCCTGCGGCGCGGGAAGGCGAGCCTCGAAGAGGTGATGGTCTCCACTGGCGTGCCCGGGCTGTCGCTGATCGCCGGCGCGCAGGACTCGTTGGACGCGGCGAACCTCAAGTACGCGCAGAAGCAGAAGCTCCTGCGCACGCTGCTGTCGCAGACGACGGCGGACTACCTCATCCTCGACCTGGGCGCGGGCACCAGCTTCAACACGCTCGACTTCTTCCTCATCGCGGACCACGGCCTGCTCGTCGTGCTGCCGGAGCCCACGTCCGTGGAGAACGCGTACCGCTTCGTCAAGGCGGCCTTCTTCCGTAAGCTCCAGCAGACGGAGGCGCGCTACGGCATCCAGGACATGGTCGAAGGCGCGCTGTCCACCCGCGAGGGCGGCCTGCGGACGCTGCACGACATCGTCGCGCAGGTGCGGCGCAAGGCCCCCTCGGACGCGGAGCGGCTGGAGCGCGAGCTGGCGGCGTTCCACGTGCGGCTCGTCGTGAACCAGGCGCGCACGGACGCGGATGAGAAGGTCGGCTCCGCGATGGTGTCCGCGTGGAAGAAGTTCTTCGGCATCGACATGGATGACCTGGGCGCCCTGCGCCACGACGATGAAGCGTGGCGCGCGGTGCGCAAGCGCAAGCCGGTGCTCCTCGAGCGCCCCGACTCGCCCGTGTCCCAGGGACTCCAGCGCATCGCCGCTCGCATCCTGACGCTCGACGGCCTTTCCCCCGAGTCCGCCATCCCATGAAGCCCTTCGCGCAGCAGACCTACTACGAGCTCCTGGAGGTGCCGCCCACGGCGACCGACGCGGAGATCCGCGCGGCCCACCAGCGCCTGATGGAGCTGTATTCGCCGGATTCCATCGCGGTGTACGCGCTGGGGGATCCGGATCAGGTGGAAGCCCTGCGTGAGCGGATGAACGAAGCGATGGAGATGCTCACCGACGCGGACCTGCGCGTCGAGTATGACCGCTCCATCGGGCTGTCCACGGAGCGGCTCGCGAAGGCCGCCGCGACGGCGGAGGCCGCGGGCGCGGTGGACTCGGCCGCGCGTGTCGCGGAGGCTCTGGCCACCGCCGCGGCGGCGCTAGCGAAGGCCGCGGGTGCGGTGGATGCCGAAAGGCTGGAGGCGGAGTCGCGACTGAAGGCCGCGGCTTCCGTGAACGACAATGAAGGGGAGGCGCCTCGCGCGAGCGGGCCGCCTGGAAAGAGCGAGGAGCGGATGCGGGGTGAGGAGTCGAAGCGGCAGGAGTCCTCGGGGATGGACGCTCCAGGCGTGCCCTCCGAGCCGGTGACAGTGGGAGGCGTGGCGGTGGTGGAGGCCTTCCGTGCCTCGTTCACCCGGAGCCTGTCGTTTGTCTACGTCCCCGCGAGTCCGCTGCGCGGGCAGGGCAGGGGACCCACCGAAGCGCCGGCCCCCGCCGTGGACGCGAAGTCCTCCGGCGCCGAGAACGCGCCGGCTGCTTCCGAACCCAAGGCCGAGGCACCCAGCCCCGTCGAGAGCACTGCCTCAGCAGTCGCATCCCCAGCGGAAGCCGTGCCTCCGGCCGGATCCGCTTCCGTGCCCGCGAGCTCCGCTGTCGAGCCCCCGGTGGCGGAGGAGCCCGCCGCTGCTCCTGCCGCGGAGGCCGTGCCGGATCGCGTGGACGCGCTCGAAGTCCCTGTTGCCTCCATGGCAACAGAGGCTCCGGCTCCCCAGCCCGCGACGGACACCGGTGCGGTGGCCGCGACGCCCACTCCGGAAGCCAGCGCCACGCCTGTCGCCGCGTCCCAGGCCCCGGAGGCCGGATCCGTGGCAGCCAGCCCCGAGCCCGTCGCGGACGCGGCGGCCGTGACGACCACCCAGGGCGAGTCGGATCCGAACCCCGCCCCGGGCGCTCCGGCCCTGGACTCCAGTACCACCGCGCTGGCCCGGATCCCGGCCACCGGGGCCTCCCGCGCCGCCGTTCGGCCCCTGACGTCGCGCCCCATCGACTCGCGTCCGCAGCAGAACGGCCCCACGGGGCCGGGCACCGTGAAGGGCCCCACGGTCCGCAAGCTCGGAGAAGCCCAGGTCCTGGCGCAGGACTCCGCCATCGCGACCGCCGAGTCCGCGCTGGCCCAGGTGGCCGCCAAGGTCCGCGACGCCCGTCCCCGGGGCGTGGACATCCCCTCGGACGCCGAGTTCAACGGCGAGCTGCTCCGCCGCGTCCGCGAGGCCCGCGGCCTCACCATCCAGCAGCTGGCCGACCGCACCCGCATCTCCGTGCGTCACCTGGAGAACGTGGAGGCGGACCGCTACACCGCGCTCCCCACCACCGTGTACCTGCGCGGCATCCTCATGAACCTCGCCCGCGAGCTGGGCCTGGACCCCCTGCGTGTGTCCAAGAGCTACCTCGCGCTGTTCTCCGAGAAACCCGCCAAGGCGGGCCGTTGACCGGGAGTCGGCCGAGCCCCCTCCCGTGCGACGGGAAAAGTTGACTCGCACGGGGTGGGTGCCTAAGTAGTGGCACGATGACGGAAGAGGAAAAGGTCAAGGCGATGCGACTCGCCCGCGCGATCGCCTCAGATATTTCGCTCTACAACGAGCAGAAGATCATCAAGGGCATCGAGCAGGACAACCTTTTCGAGGTCCTCAAGGAGGAACTTGAAGAGGGGCGCGCGCTCTACAAGAGCCGCGTGAGCGCGGAGATCAGCACCCAGGCGAACTTCTTCGAGCGCGCCATCAACGACATCGTGCTGCGCTCCAAGGCGCACGTGAAGTCGAAGATCTGGTAGCGCGTCCCGCCGTGGCCTCACCCGACACGCGCGAGCACCGCGCCCTCCCCGAAGCCCGGGGCGAGCGGCTGGATGCGTACATGGCCCGCGCGTTCCCGGACCTCACCCGCTCCCGCCTCCAGGGCCTCATCGCGGACGGCCACGTGCTGTCCGACGGCAAGCCCGCCAAGGCCGCGCAGCGTCTGCGCGGAGGCGAGGTGCTGGTCCTCCACGTCCCCGCGCCCGTCGCCGCCATCCCGCAGGCGGAGGCCCTGCCCGTGTCCGTGCTGCACGAGGACCGCGACCTCGTCGTCGTGGACAAGGCCGCCGGCATGGTGGTGCACCCGGGCGCGGGCCACGCGTCCGGCACGCTCGTCAACGCGCTCCTGCACCGCGTGAAGGACCTGGCCGGCGTGGGCGGCGAGCTGCGCCCCGGCATCGTCCACCGGCTGGACAAGGACACCACCGGCTGCCTCGTCGTCGCCAAGCACGAGCAGGCCCTGGTGGCGCTCCAGAAGGCCTTCAAGACGCGCGAGGTCCAGAAGACGTACCTGGCCCTGGTGCACGGCGCGCCGCCCGCGGAGGGGCGCATCGAGACGCTCTACGGCCGCCACCCCATCCACCGGCAGAAGTTCACCGGCAAGGTGAAGGAGGGCAAGCCCGCCATCACCCTGTTCCGCGTGCGCGAGGTCTTCGACGGCGCCGCGCTGGTGGAGGTGGACCTGCTCACCGGCCGCACGCACCAGATCCGCGTCCACCTGGCGGAGGCCGGACACCCGCTCTTGTGCGACGCACTCTACGGCGCCGGCCGCAAGGCGAAGGGCGCGGTGGCGGAAGCACAGGAGCTGCTGGGCCGCCAGGCGCTGCACGCGTGGCGCCTGGCCTTCGAACACCCGCGCACCCACAAGGCGCTGGACCTGGAAGCCCCCCTCCCGGAGGACTTCACGAAGGCGCTCACGCGCCTGCGCGAGGCGAGCACTCCACCGGGGCCTCCCACGAAGGCGAAGCCCGCTCCGAAGAAGGCGGCGGCGAAGGCTACAGGCCGGAAACGCTGATCTGCTGCTGGCGGCGGGAGAGGACCTTGATGGGCTGGATGGCCATCACCCGCATGAAGACGGACAGCAGCTCCGGGTCGAACTTCTGGCGCATCTCCGTCCACATCAGCATCAGCGCCACCTCCGGGCCGTACGCGTCCCGGTAGGGCCTGCGGGAGGTGAGCGCGTCGTACGCGTCGCAGATGGCGATGATCTTCGCGTACACCCCCAGGTTCGTCTTGGGGATGATCATCTGGATGTTGCCGCGAGCGTCCCGCACCGCGGTGCCGTAGTCCGTCTTGTGCTCGAACGTCGTCACCACGCGCAGGAGCGTGGAGCGGCTGAAGCCCTTCTCCATCAGGATGTTGCGCACGCTGATGAGCGGCGCGCGGGCCACCGTCGTCTTCTCGTCCGCGGTGAGCGCGCCGCGCTTGGTGGACAGCTCCTCCGGCAGCGTCGTCATGCCCGCGTCGTGGAAGAGCGCGATGTAGCCCAGGTCGCGCAGCTGCGGCTTGGTGAGCCCCAGCTCCGCGCCGAACACGATGCACATCAGCGCCACGTTCACCTGGTGGTAGACGAGGTAGTCCTCCTCGCGCTTCTGCGTCGTCATGCCCAGGAAGTGGGTGCGCTGATCGTAGGAGATGTCCACGAAGTCCTGCACCAGGCGCAGCGCCCGCGACGAGCCGATGGGCTTCCCCGCGCGCACGGACTCCAGGTACTTCTGCAGGAAGAACACGGCACGCGCGTACACGGTCATCGCGTACTTCTTGCGGTCGACCTTCTGGTCGCCCGGCGTGTCCATGTCCTTGTTCATCTTCTCCTTCAGCTTGGAGAACTTCGCCACGCGCATGTTGAGGAGCTTGCGCCCCTGAAGGCCGTCCTCCTCCGCGGTGGTGGACTGCTCCTTGCTGAAGATCCAGACGAAGTTCTTCAGCTCCTGCACCGTGACGGGCTTGGTCAGCGTGATGCCGCCCACGTCCTTGGCGCGCATCTCCGACAGCAGGTAGCGCTGGTTCTCGATGGAGTTCAGGTCCACCTTCACCAGCATGCCGTTCAGGTAGTAGGAGTCCTTGACGCCCGTCAGCTCCAGCCGGCCTTCCTTGCCGATGATCTGGTTGATGATGTCCTGGAGCTGGTGGAGCGGCTTTTCGAAGACCGCGTTCTCCGGGTCATACATCTTCACCGAGCGCACCAGCATGTAGAGGCCGGCGAGCATGGAGCGCGACAGGTTCTGGAGCTTCTCGTTGTGCTCTCGACCGTACTCGCCCAGGTTTTCGTCCTGGGTCTGATTGATCTTCAGATTGTCGGCCATGGTGTCAGCTCGCCTCTTCCGGCAGCGCCGAGTCCCCGAACAGGGCCTTGCGCGTCTGGTACATCGCCTTGCGGGCCGCGGTGAGGACCTCCAAGGGCTGCGCCTTGTCCTCCACCACGCCCTGCAACATCTTGTAGGACTGGATGGAGCCCGCGCCGCCCAGGCCGGTGATGGCCAGCAGCTTGTCCTCCATCACCCGCCGCTTGTTGAGCAGCGAAGGCTTCACCGTCAGCAACTGCTGCATCATGGACAGCGCGGCGGGCAGGTTGGTGGCCCCGATGGCTCCATAGAAGGCGGCCTTCTCGTCGGACGTCTTCTTGTCCCAGCCCGGGTCGCGCACCTGCCGCACCAGGTCCGTGAAGGCCCGCTCGCGGTCGAACTCCGGCAACAGCTTCGCGGCCAGCATGCGCACCTGCGAGACGCCGTCGGTGAGCGCATCCAGGATGATGCGCCGGGCCTCCGCCGTGCGGCCCCGTCCGATGATCTGCATGACCTCCAGCTTCACCACCAGGTTGGGGCTCTTCATCACCTGGCCGAACATCTTCACCCGCTCCGGGTGGTTGCTCTTCTCCAGGATGTAGACCATGTCGCGCACCGTCTGCGGCCGGTCCGACAACAGGCGCGCGACGAAGGGCTCCGGCAGGTCGCGCGCGAACGTGGCCAGCACGTCACCCAGCAGCAAGCGGTTCTCCGGCAGCTCGATGGTCTCCAGCACGCTGAGCAGCGGCAGCACCGAGTCCACGCCCAGCGCCTGCAGGTAGCGCGTCACATCCTGCGGCTGCCGCGTGCGCGTCGTCTTCAGCGACTCGCCCATCCGCGTGAGGCGCTGCTCCTCGCCCATCTTGTGGAGGAAGTTGGTGAGCAGCCGCCCCAGGTCCTCGCCCCCTTCGCGCTGGGAGAGCGCGCGCAGCTTGAGGACGATCTGGTTCACCGTGGCGAAGTCGTCCTGGAGCAGCAGCATGTCCAGCAACTGCAGGAAGATCTCCTCCAGCAGCGCCGCGTCATCCACGCCGCCTTCCACCACCTGGAACACCGCGCCCACCAGCTTGGGGAAGAGGCGCGCGTTCTCTTCTTCCGTGATTTCGCGCTGGATGCGGGCCTTCAGGTCGTCCGTGGCGTGCCGGCCGCCCACGACGAGGCCGCGGATCTGCTCCACGCCGTCCAGCTTCGCGTCCAGGTCCTCCGCGGACACGCGCGCGAAGCGCAGGAAGTCATCCGAGTTCGTCTGGAGGCGGGAGTAGAGGTAGCCCACCACCTTGTCCACCTCCACCTGGACCTCGTCCTCGTTGGCTCCCTCCATGGAGAAGCCTTCCACCACCACGTACTCCACCTGCTGCATGCCCGCGCGCCACAGCTGCGCGAGCACGTCGTCCGCGCCGCGCTCCGGCTCCGACAGCGCGATGAGCGTGAGGGTGACCAGCTCCTCCAGGGGCAGCCCCGGGCGGAAGATGAGCTGGCGGATGCCGTCGCGGAAGAACTTGTAGGGGAGCGGCGACTCCTCGGAGAAGAGCGGCTCGCCGTGCAGCATGAAGTTCTGCTGCTCGACCTTCAGCGAGAGCGGCCCGAACTTCTCCGTGTACGAGGAGATGGACTCCAGCGCCTTGGAGAGGAACTCCGGGAAGCGCGCCTCGTTGTGGCGGTACATGCCAATCTGCTTGATGCCCTTGAGCAGGTGGAACGCGAACGTCTTCGCCAGTTCCACCTTCTCGCGGACCTCCGGTGACTGCTCCGGTTCCGCGGTCGCGTCCGTGACTTTCTGGGGCTGTGCCATGAAACCTGAAGAATCCGGAGGGGGCGGAAGGCCCCGGTGGGGGGAGCTTGAGTGTACTCCCGTCCAGGTTCCGGTCCCAATTCGGGAACTGCCCAGAATCCAGGGGGTTGGCGTGACACCTGGGCAACATGGGGTGGACTGGCGGTGAAGCCCCGGTGTGTTACGCAAGGGGCCCCTTTGCCGTCCGGAGTCCCGTCCATGAAGCGACTGGCCGCGTCCGCCCTGGTCCTGGCGTCCCTCACGGGGTGCTTCCGCATGAGCGTGCGCAGTCCGGCGCCGCGGGATGGCGCACCGGAGGCCCAGACGGGTGTGAGCCTGGTGGAGGGGCTGACGACGTCCAACGTGGCCGCGGCGGAGTGCCGGCATGGCCTGTCCCGGGTGGACGTGTACTGGCCGTGGTGGAGCCCGTTCGTCTACGCCTTCACCTTCGGCATCGTGACGCCGCTGCGAGCGGAGTACGTCTGCGCGAAGGGGTCGGCGGACGTTGCCGGCGGCGACACGGAGGTGCCGCCGTCGGTGCCCGGGCTGTGACGGAAACCTCCCCGCGATGACGAAGCGGGGAGGGTGATTCAAGCCGTCAGTGCGACGGTGGCGGGGCTTCCGCGCCGCTCTTGCCCTTGAGGGCCGAGCGGAACAGCACGGCGGTGAGGACGGCGAAGAACGCCAGGCCCCAGACGTTGGACCACGTCGGGTGCGCCAGCTCGCTCTCGCCCACGGCGTTGAGGAAGGAGCCCACCGCGCCTTCATGCCCGAAGAGGGCGGGCAGGTTGATGGCGCGCGTCCAGGCCCCGTCGCTGGCGATTTCGAGGATCGCGATGAGCACGCCCGCGATGGAACCGCCCGCGATGTAGCCGGAGGACATCAGCGTGCCGGGGGAGAACTCGGCCTCCGCCGCGCTGCCGCCGCGCAGCTTGTCCACGAGGAAGCGGACGATGCCGCCCACGAAGATGGGCGCGCTGCTGCTGATGGGCAGGTACACGCCCACCGCGAAGGGCAGTGAGGACACGCCGCACAGCTCCAACATCAGGGAGATGAAGACGCCGAGGAGAACCAGGTCCCAGGGCAGCTGCCGGGTGAGGATGCCGTCGATGATCAGCGCGAAGAGCTGCGCCTTGGGAGCGGAATAGCGGGTGAGCTTCTGGCCTTCATGCTCGACGATGCGGCCACCAATGCCGGGGTCGACGAGGTACTGGATGGCCCCGTCCGAGTCCACGAGGTAGCGCCCCGCAGGCACTGGCGTGTTGGCTCCGTGCACCAGGCCTTCCTTGTAGACGTGCTCCGGGCCTTCGGTGATGGCGCCCGCCTCGGAGAGCTTCAGGGACTGGCCGCTCGCCAGGGTCAGCGTGAGCCCCGCGACGTCCTGTGCGGAGCGGGACTGCCAGCTGCGCAGCTCCTGGCTGCCGTTCTGGGCTTGCGACTCCAGGCGCTCTGCCCACAGGGCTCGCTTGACCTCCGCGGGCTTCATCCCCTTCTCGGCGAGGGCCTGCTCGGACACGTTCCAGCGATAGGTGTGCTGGGTGTGGGTCGTCTCCGTGAGCTCGGAGACCTGCACGTTCGGGTGTGGCTCCGGGACGATGACGGTCGCACCCCGGTTGAGCACCACCAGCACCAGCCCGATGAACATGGCGCTCGTGAGCACACCGACGAACAAGGCGATCTGCTGCTTCCTGGGCGTGCCGCCCACGAGGAACGCCGTCTTCAAGTCCTGCGCGGTGGTTCCGCCGTTGGACGCGGCGATGCCCACGATGGCCGCCGTGGTGAGCGCCATGAAGCGGTCCGGCGACGAGGTCCAGCCGAACAGCAGGTACACGAGGCAGGTGATGATGAGGGTCGCCACCACCATGCCGGAGATGGGATTGGAGGAGGAGCCGATCTCACCCGTGATGCGAGCGCTCACCGTCACGAAGAAGAAGCCGAAGATGACGATGAGGATGGCGGAGATGAAGTTGACGTGCAGGGGCGGCGCCAGCCAGATGGTGAGGATGAGGAGCGCGCTGCCCACCAGCACCACGGCGATGGGCAGATCCTGCTCGGTGCGAGGCATCGCGGGCAGCATGCCCTGGGTGCGGGAGGCGCGGAGGGTCGCCACGCTGCGCTTGAACGCCCCGATGATGGTCGGCATCGAGCGCAGCAGGCTGATCAACCCTCCCGTCGCGACCGCGCCAGCGCCAATGATGAGGACGTAAGCCTTGTGAATCTCATCCGGCGACATGTCCTTGATGAGCTTCCCGTTCTGCACCAGCAGCGGCGTCTCCGTGCCGCTGCCGAAGAAGGAGATCATCGGGATGAGGATGAGGTAGCTGAGCACGCCGCCCGCGAAGGTGATGCCCGCCACGCGCGGCCCGATGATGTAGCCCACGCCCAGCAGCTCCGGGGACACCTCCGAGGCGATGGTCGCGGACTTGAGCGCCTTGATGGGCGCGCCGATGACCTCCTTGAAGAGCTTCATCCCGGAGTAGGCGAACTTGTAGAGGCCGCCGATGATGAAGCCCACGATGACCGTGCGGGCGTTGGTGCCGCCCTGCTCGCCCACGATCAGCACGTCCGCGCTGGCGGTGCCCTCCGGGTAGGTGAGCTTGCCGTGCTCCTGGACGATGAGGCCCTGGCGCAGGGGAATCATCATCAGCACGCCCAGCACGCCGCCCAGCGCGGCGGTGAGGAACGCGTGCGTGAGGCTGATGTCGTAGCCCAGGATGAGCAGCGCGGGCAGCGCCGCCGCCACGCCGAACGCGAGCGACTCACCCGCGGAGCCCGTCGTCTGGACGATGGTGTTCTCCAGGATGCTGGAGCGCCCCAGGGCCCGGAAGATGGCGATGGAGAGCACCGCCACCGGGATGGACGCGGACACCGTGAGGCCGACCTTGATGGCCAGGTACACGGACGACGCCGCGAACACGATGCCCAGCACCGACCCGAGCACCAGGCCACGGAGGGTCAGCTCCGCGGGCGACTGCTCGGGGGACACATAGGGTTTGTGCGGGGCGGAGCCATGCGCCTCCGCGAGAGGGACGCGATCATCGACGACCGGCGGGGAACCGTGGGACAAGCAGGCACTCCTGACAGGAAATCAGGGGGCCCGTTCTAGCAGGGTCTCCGCCGGGGCGCGAAAACAGCCCTCAGCCCTGGGCGGCGAGCGTCTCCGGATCCACCTCCGCCATCAGGGCGGCCAGCTCCGACTTGAGCTTGTCCTTGGCGCGGATCTCCAGCTGGCGCGCGCGCTCGCGGGAGAAGCCGAAGTGCTCACCCAGCTCCTTGAGCGTCATGGGGCGCTCGTTCATCACGCGCTGCTCGATGATGAAGCGCTCGCGAGGGTCCAGGCGCATGAGGGCGGTGCGGACGCGGTTGTTGATGAGGCCCGCCTCCTCCTTGTCCGCGAACTCGTCGTCCTGGGGCGCCGCGGCGCTCACCACGAAGTCCACGTGGCTGTTGCCGCCGTCCTCGCCCATGGGCGCGTCCAGGGACAAATCCCGGCCGCCCATGCGCTGCTCCATCTCCCGCACTTCGCCGGGCTTCACATGGAGCTTGCGGGCAATCTCATCCACGTTCACCACGGCCTCGCCGCTGCCCAGCTTCTCCAGCTCACGGCGCGTGCGCGCCAGACTGAAGAACAGCTTGCGCTGCGCCTGCGTGGTTCCAAGCTTCACCAGGGACCAGCTCTTCAGGATGTAGTTCTGGATGTACGCGCGGATCCACCACACCGCGTACGAAATGAGGCGGATGCCCTTGTCCGGGTCGAACTTCTGCACCGCCTTCATCAGGCCGATATTCCCCTCCTGGATGAGGTCCGACATCTTGATGCCGTAGGAGCGGTACTCGTAGGAGACCTTCACCACGAAGCGCAGGTTGCTCGTCACCAGGCGGTGGCCCGCGGCCAGGTCACCCTTGATGAACCGGCGCGCCAGCTCCTGCTCCTCCTCCACCTTCAGGAGCGAGTACCGGTTGATCTCCGAGAGATACATCGCGAGGGAGCCAGAATTGGACGACTGCTCGGTCGAAGCCTGCATGGATGGATTCTCCAAATCGGGCCTCCTGCCGCGGCGGAGGCGCTTGAAAGGTGCTCTGGGTTCAAGTCCTACAACTTGACGTGTCTGCCCTGAGCAACCGGGATGCCAACCAGGGTTGGATGTATTCGCGTGTGTCTCCGAGGGGTTGGAGGACGCAGGTGGGCGTCTCCTGGCGACGGTCTGTAACCGTTACCCGTGGCCGATAGGAAATCAGCGGGTCTGCGAGGGGAGAAAATGCACGGCGTGGTGCCCTCGAGCGCACGTCGCCATGACGTTCGCGAATGGGGTTGCGTGAAACGCTTAATGGCGACGGGTGGCGGCTGTGGAGACATTTCTCCACCTCGGCCGGGCGTTCCTGGGGAGGGCGGGCGACCGGCGACGGAAGCCCGCTTCCGTCCGGAGGGCACTTCTCTTCCGCTCAGGAGGCGCGGGCGGTAGGGCCCGCCTGTCCGGCCGGCTTTACTGCTCGACGGGCGGCTTCCGCATCCAGCGCGCGGCGCAAGGTGGCGAGCAGGTGCTCGGCCTCGCCCTCGCGCAGGGCACGGCCGCCGAAGCGGGCCTCCAGGTAGCGGCGGGTGAGGGGCGTCAACGCCAGCGCCAGCGGATGGCCTTCGCGCGCCAGGCGCGTGGTCAGGTCCTCCAGCGTCTCGTGTTCACCGCGCGGCACCTGGGCCTTCTGGAGCACCGCGTCCACCCGGTCGAGGAAGCGCGTGGCCTCCAGCACCGGGGCGCGGCCCGTCCAGCGGGAGACGAAGCGGCCCGCGCGCCAGACGACAAAGGCCACGACGGCGGCCGTCACCCACGCGCGCGGCGGGGGCAGGCGGCTGGGCGTCTGGTTCGCGGGGGCACCGGCCGGACGGCGCGGCGGGCGGACCAGGGCGCTCGCCATCTCGAACTGGTCGCGGAAGGAGTAGTCGACGACGGAGTTGCGCCAGCGCGCCTCCACTGCTTCATAGAAAGCGAGCAGGTTCTCCAGCAGCGCGGAGCCCTGGCTCGGGCGGTTCGACGGCGGAGTCGCGTCCACGGTGATGAAACCCCGCCCCGGGACGAGCACGTGCGTCCAGGCGTGCGCGTCGCCCGCGCGCAACAGGTAGCCGCCGTCCATGCGCGCGCCGCCATAGAAGCCCGTGGCGAGCCGCGCCCCGATGCCCTGCGTGCGCAGCATCAGAGTGAGCGCGGTGGCGAAGTGCTCGCAGTGGCCCGCCTTGCGCACGAAGAGGAACTCCGCCAGCGGATCCTCCGGCGTGCCTGCCTGCTCCAGCGTGTACGCGTAGTCCCGCTGCAGGAAGGCGGCGAGCTTGCGCGCCGCGGCCAGCGGCTCCTTCTCGCCCTGGAGCACCCGCGCCGCGAGCTGGGCGACGCGCGCATCCAGGTGATCAGGCAGCGCCAGGAGCTGGTCGCGCTCCGCCTGGACCAGGCCAGGGGACAGGCCCGCCTTCGTGTCCGGCGGCAGGCTGTAGGCCTCGTAGGTGTACGAGGGCGCGATGACGGTGAAGCGCACCTCGCCCCCGCCTTGGAGTTGCACCGGGCTGTACCGGGTGCCGGTGGGTGTATGGGCCCTGGCGTTGCCCAGGCGCGAGGGCATCTCCAGGGCAATCAGCGTGCGGGCGCCGTACGCTGGCAGAAGCTCGATGCGCTGGTGGAGGAGCGTGTCGCTGGCGGGGCGCAGGGTGATCTGCCGCTCCGTCTGCTGCGCGCCGACGACGTTCGTCCACTCCATGCCGTCGAAGGTGTCGTAGGTGCGGCCCACCCAGTAGGCGTCCAGCGCTTCGCGGCCTGGATCCGGCGTGAGCGTGGCGCGCAGCACCACGCGCGGGTTGCCCTTGATGGTGCCCGCGCCGCCCAGCCGCACGGTGTTGGAGTAGCCCGCGCTGCTCACCGCGCCGAAGCCCGGCGCCGAACGCGGCCCCACCATGGCCCAGTTGAGGCGGGGGAAGAGGACGAAGAAGGCCACCGCGCCGGCCACCGCGAACATCACGCCCGTGGACAGCGGCCGCAGCACCGCGCGCACCGGCACGGGCTCGCCGTCTGGCACCGCCGCCTCCACCACGCCCAGCGCCAGCGACAGGCTGGCCAGCACCCCGAAGGCGATGAGGAACAGCGCGTACGACATGTCGCCCGACAGCGCCGCGCCGCCGGCCACCATCAAGAGTCCCGTCAGGTGCGTCTGGCCCTCCGCCGCGGCGTCAGGCGTGGACAGCATCCGCTGCGCGGCGATGAGGCTCGCGAAGGCGCACGCCGCCACCACCGCGTTCATCGCGCCGGCCGTCAGCTGGAGGCCCAGGAGCACCGCCGCGATCAGCAGCCCCAGCGCGGACAAGCGGGAGAAGCGCGCGACGAGCCGCACGTCGCACAGCGCCAGCACCAGCGCCCCGATGAAGACGCCCAGCACCCACACGGGAAGCTGGCCGGACAGGGCCATCGCGCCAAAGGCGGAGCCCACCGCCAGGTCGCGCAGGATGAGCCGCAGCCTCAATGGGCGCTTCACGCGGCCTCCCGGGAGTCCGTCCCTGCGTCCGCGCCCTCGAAGCCCACCCACGCGAGCGCCTGGAGGATGCGCCGCTCCTGCGAAGCCCCCGCAGCCGGGCGCAGCGCGCGCTCCGGCAACTGGAGTCCGACCTCATGCCCGGCGTCCAGGAGCTGGTGCGCCTGCGCGGCGACCTCCTCACAGCGGCGCTCCAGCGCGTCGCCCGTGAGGCCCGTCTCCAGCGCGAGCTTCCAGACGCGGCGCTCCTCGCGCTCGCGCTCCACCTTCAGGAGGCGCCCCGCCGCGGCGCTCTTCAGCCAGTGGATGCGGCGCGCGTCCTCGTTCGCGGCGAGCTCGCGCAGGCCCGCCACGTCGCCGGTGCCGTCCAGGTGGCGCGGGCTGCCCGCCTCGCCCCGGGGGCCCTTCTCCGCGGGCCCCGGTTCCTTGCAGGCGTAGCCGCGGCGCGGATACACGAGCAGCATTCCCTCCAGGGAGAACACGCGCGTCTTGGCGAACAGGCCCAGCGGCCACGTGGTGGTGACGCGCACGCCGGACAGGCGCACGGGGCCCCGGTGTGGCGCGGCCAGGTCCGCCCGGACGATGTGCTCCTTACCTGCGGACAGGTGCCCCAGCTTGCCGGTGCCGGTGAGCGGGGAGAGGTCCTCGGAGAGCGTCAGCGCGAAGCCGTGCCCCTTCTTGCGCGACACCGCCCAGCGGTAGGCGAAGGGCTCACGCGCGAAGGCCGCGTCCGCGCCCACCCGGCGCACCGTCAGGTCCCGCAGGCAGCGCTCCGACAGCACGCCGGACACCACCACCATGCTGAGCAGCAGGCCCAGCAGCAGGTAGAGCAGGTTGTTGCCCGTGTTGAGCGCGCCCAGCCCCACGCCAAACGTCACCACCAGGTACGTGCGGCCCGTCTTCGTCACCGACAGCGTGCGCGGTGGACGGAGGAGGGCGCGCAGCCGCGCCTTGAAGGGGGGACGGGCGGGGGCCTTCACCGGGGCGCCGCCACCTTGCGGGCGATCTCCTCCACCAGGTGCGCCGCCTCGTCCCGCGCGGACACGCCCTGTACTGCGCTCCTCAAGAGCACGCGGTGCGCCCAGCAGGGCACCAGCATGGCGCGCACGTCGCCGGGGGTGACGAAGTCGCGCCCCTCCCACAACGCCTGGGCCCGCGCCGCGGACCCCAGCGCCAGCACCGCGCGGGTGGACGCGCCGCGCTCCAGGTCGCCGTGCTCGCGCGTGGCCCGCGCCAGCCGCACCACGTAGTCCGCCACCGCCGCGTCCAGCTTCACGTCCTGGGCGAACTCACGCAGCGACGCCAGCTCCTCCGGCCCCGTCACCGCCTCCACCGACGGCAGCGGGGACGCCGCGCCGCGCGTGGTGAGCAGGCGCGCCTCCACGTCCGGCGCCGGGTGGCCCAGCGACAGGCGCACGAGGAAGCGATCCAGCTGCGAGTCCGGCAGCGGATAGGTGCCGGAGAAGTCCACCGGGTTCTGGGTGGCCACCACGGTGAAGGGCGAGGGCAGCGCGTGGGTCTGCCCGTCCAGCGACACCTGGCCCTGGGCCATGCCCTCCAGGAGCGCGGACTGGGTGCGCGGGGGCGCGCGGTTGAGCTCGTCCGCCAGCACCAGCTGCCGGAACAGCGGCCCGGGCCGGAAGGAGAAGGTGGCCGTCTGCGCGTGGAACACCTGCGCGCCCAGGATGTCCGTCGGCAGCAGGTCCGCGGTGAACTGGATGCGTGAGAAGGACAGGGCGCACGCGCGGGCCAGGGCCTCCGCCAGCGTCGTCTTGCCCACGCCGGGCATGTCCTCCAGCAGCAGGTGCCCGCCTGCCACCACGCAGGTGACGACGCGCCGCACCTCCTCCGGCTTGCCCTGCACGGCGCGGCCAAGCTGGGCGGCGAGCCGCTCCATCACCGCGCGCGCGGAAGCAGGGGAGGGAACTGGACCGAGGACGCGAGCGGGCTGGGTCATCTGGGCGCGGACTCTAGCCCAGGCGAACGCCCGCCGGCACCCCTCCAGGCCGCCCGTGTTCCTCGCCGGATGCCCGCCTGCCTTGGAGGCGCGGGCACTTGCCGGGGATGCACGCGGCCCGGAGGGCCACCCAGTCTCAGACGGAGAGGATGTCCTCGGGCGTGTAGTACGCCCGGTGCGTCGTCGGCGAGGACAGCACGCCGAAGTAGCGGAACATCCGCTCGTGGTGCGTGGCCAGCCCGCGCAGCTGCACGGCGCCGTCCTTCAGGCCGTGGGTCAGGATGCCCACCGCGCTGTCCTTGAACTCACGAAGATGCGCGAAGTCCAGCACGACCTCGCTCTGGCCCAGCGCCTGGAGCGAGTTGCGCAGCTCCTGGGCCGTACGGCCGTCCAGCGTCCCTTCCAAGCGCAGCGTGATCCGACCCGCCGCCTCCTCCTCCCGATGAATCTGAAGCCCCGTCATGATCCGCGCTCCCGCTGAGGTATGCACGTGTGTGCAGCTCGCGATGTAATGGCGGCTGCCGCACGTTTCCGGACCACAGGGGTGGTCCGGGTTCCCACCGGGGGGTGGGGGTGCACAGCCGGAGCCGAACAGTGCACCTTCACCGGCGATCAGGTCAGTGGCGGGCATGCAACTTCGGCTGGAGTGTTGGCGAGCGAGCGGAGCGCGTGTCACGCAGCGGTCAACCCTTGCGGTCGGGTGTCGTCTGCCCGGCACGCAGGCTGATGGCGCGCTCCTGCTGGGCCTTCAGCTTGCGGAACTCCTTCACGACCTTGGCGGGGTAGCCGGCCATGAACTTCACCCGGTTCTCCTTCTTGGCGAGGATGCGCCTGGCCAGCCCGGGACCCGCGTTGTAGGCGACGAGCGCGCCCTCCACGGAGCCGAAGCGGTTGATGAGGTCCGCCAGGTACGCGGTGCCCAGGTTCACGTTCGTCTCGAAGTCGAAGAGGTTGGTGTGGCGGCCCAGCCGCCAGCCGGACTTCTCCGCCAGGTACTTGCCCGTGTCCGGCATCACCTGCATGAGGCCCATGGCGCCCACGCCGGACACCGCGTAGTTGTTGAAGGACGACTCGCAGCGGATCAGCGCCACCACCAGCAGCGGATCCAGGTTGTTGCGCTCCGCCTCGCGGACGATGGCCACCGCCAGCCGGCGCTGCTGCCGCTCCGGGAGCCCGGAGGCGCGCACGGCCTCGGCCACGCCCATCTGCTCCGCGCGGAGGTAGTCCGCTTCGTCCTCGTAGTGCTGCAACCGGGCCAGGGCGGCCTTGAGCTGTGCGTCCTTCTCCGCCAGCTGCGCCCTCAGGGCCGCGACGTCCGGCGCTTCCCCCTGCGCACCCACCGGCACCTGCACCGGGAACGCCACCGCGTTCGTCCCCATCAGCACCACCGCCGCCGCCATCGCCACCGTCCAACCCCGCATCTCGCCCTCCCCTGGCGCCCAACCACCCGCGCCCGCTGACTCGCCCACACCCAGCGGCTAAGCAGGCAACGTGCCAGCGTACGTAGCGTGCGCCAGCTGCCTCACGGATCCTTAAGAGAAGGGCTGAAACAGGACCGGCATGGCCCACGGCATCCGGAAAAAATGCCCGGCCTGGGAAGTTTGTTTCCCAACCTGACCCTGCAGAAAGCTCCGCCTGTTGCCGCGCTGCCTCCGCGTTCCTAGCTTGGGCCCGGTCTGACTTTCGGGGCCCTGTGTGGCGGGAGGCGTGGCGTGTACTGGACCATGGGCATCATCTTGATGGTGTTGTGGGTGATGGGGCTGATCACCGGTTCAACGGAGGGGCAGTGGGTGCACCTCCTCCTGGTGTTCTCGGTCATCGCGTTCGTGCTGGCCGTCGCGTCGCTGGGGCGCCGGCGGGGGCTGGCATGAACGTGCCGGAGCTGGACATGGCGTGGCTGGAGCTGCCGCGGGACAAGGCGGGCTTCGTGCGGCGCGAATGTCCCCGCTGCCAGCGCTCCTTCAAGACGCGGCCCAGCCGCCACGACGCGGGGATGCTACAGCGGCTGCTCGCGGGCTACTTCCCCTTCGAGAACCTCCACGAGGCGTACACGCCCGAGGAGCTGCCCGCGTGGCACTGCCTGTACTGCGGCCACCGCGCGCTGCCGGACGCGTGGCTCACGCCGGATCAGTCCGCGCACGTGGAGCAGATGGCGCGCGCGTGGGCGAACCACGTGCGGTACGAGCAGCTGGCGTACGTGCAGCGCACGCTGTCCCAGAACCCGCGGCCCACCTTCGTCTCCGTGGCGCCGGAGCCGCTGCCCCGGCCGCTGCCTCCGGACGAGGAGATGCTGCGCACGCTCCCCATGGTCTGCTGCGGGGACGAGGTGCAGGCGCAGTGGGAATGGGATCTGCCGATGGTCTGTCCGCGCTGCGGCGCGCACCACGGCGGGCTTTCGGGCCGCCACCAGGTGCAGCTGGAGTTCGTGCGCGAGTAGTGGACGGGCAGGGCGCGCGGAGGGCAGGCTCCTTCGCGCGATGAAGCCGTTCCCCGCAGCCCGGGTGGTGTTGCTGGCCCTGCTCCTGTTGGGACCGGCCGCCGCCCACGCCCATGAAATGGAGGTCGCGCCCGAGGCGGTGAGCGGCTTCGCCGGCTGGGTGGGCGAGGGCATCCGCCACATCCTGGCCGGGGCGGATCATCTCCTGTTCCTCTTCTCAGTGTTGTTGGTGGGCGGCTCGTTCCGGCGGATCCTCTTGTTGGTGACGTCGTTCACGCTGGCGCACTCACTGACGCTGGGGCTCACGGCCCTGGGCTGGGTGACGCTGGACGCGCGGAGCACGCGGTGGGCCGAGGCCGCGATCGCCGCGTCCATCCTCTACATGGCGCTGGAGAACCTGCTCTTGCGCCAGCACGGGCACCGTGCGGGGCTCACCTTCCTGTTCGGCCTGGTGCATGGGCTGGGCTTCGCGAGCGTGCTCGGCGGCCGTGGGGTGGGGACGGCCGTGGTGCCGGCGCTCCTGGGCTTCAACCTGGGGGTGGAGGTAGGGCAGGCGGCGGTGGTGGCCTTCCTGGTTCCCGTGCTGCGAATCGTTCAGCGCAGGCCCCAGTTGCACTCGAAGGTTGTGCGCCTGTCATCCATCTGTCTCGTGGGAGTGGGGCTTTATTGGATGGTTGCTCGCGCGGTCGGTTGAATTGCACCAACAGCGTCCCTAGCTTGCGTCTCACGAGGGTGGGGGAGGGACGCTGATGGGAGCGAGGCATACCCGGCTGGCAGCCGCACTGGCCGCCGCGTGGGAAGCAGAAGTGGTGTCGGCCCGTCGTATGACGGGGCTGGCGGAGCGCATGAACGACGCGCGAGTCCGGGCGCGCCTGATGGTGCTGGCCGCCTTCTGCCGCGCCCATGCATCACGGCTCCTGGCCCGTCTGGCGGCGCTGGGGCGCGGACCGCTGCCGGTGCCTCCAGAAGAAATCGATCTGGATCCGGACACGGTGCTGGAGCTGCGCCGGGAGGGGGCCTTCGCCCGCGCTTCGGCCGCTCGCTACGAGACAACCGCGGAGATGGCGCGCCAGCACGCGGACCTGTCCTCCGCCTGGGTGTGCGAGCTGAACCGGACCGAGGAGCAGGACCGCGCCCGGGAGCTGCTCGCCCTGGCGGAAGGGGCCCTGGCGGCGGTGCGGCGGGGCGAGTCCCAGGCCGTCGCGGCTCCCGCGGATTCCTGAGGCCAAAGCCCGGGGCCGAGCGCTCGGAATGCGCTCGGCCGGTGACAGTCCTGGCGTCTTGGGCGTATGAATCCGCCCATGGCGAAGGAGAGCTACAACGATCTCATCTTCCAGCTCGGCGACCTGGCCCGGGACGTCCTCCCGGGCAAGCCGAACTGCCCCCGCTCCATGGAACGCGTCTACCGCGCCGAAGAGGTGCTGGAGGCGCGCCGGGACGAGCTGGCGGCGCTGGAAGCGGAGATGAACGACGAGGACGTGGCCTATCAGGACTTCCTGGCGCAGCACGAAGACGAGTGCGGCGCCCAGAAGGCGATCACCGGCAAGTTCCAGAAGGCCGTGACGGCGGTGGAAGGCAAGGTGAAGGGGCTGCGCAAGACGCTGGCCACCCGCCGCGCCGACCTGCGCTACGCCATCGTGGGCCTGAAGAAGCTGGAGGCGAAGCTCGCGGACCTGGAGATGACCACCCAGGATCCGGTGAAGCTGGACGCCGCCAAGCAGAACCTCAAGAAGAACCGCATCGCCCAGATGCGCCTGGCGCGCGAGGTGGAGGACTGGGAGGCCCAGCTGGCGGCCTCCCTCACGCCCACCCCCGGCCAGCCCGGCGCGGCCGGCATCCTGGCGCACAAGCGCCTGATCGAGCTGGAGGACGCCGCGGAGGAGCAGAAGCAGCAGCACGACGCCCGCATGGCGGAGCTCGACCAGGCCATCGCCACCAAGGAGGAGGAGATCAAGGGGGCGGAAGATTATCTGGATCAGGCCCTGTTCCTCCTCGGCGAAGAGGTGTATGCCCAGCGCATAGCGGACGGGCAGCTCAACCCCTTCTACCCGCGGTTGGATGTCGCGCAGTGAGGGGTACGCCCACCCTTGGTGCTTGACGTAGGGGACGTGTTTGCTATCTTGCGCCGCTTCCTGGCGGCCGCGGGTACGCGTGTAGGCCAGTTCATTGAATTCATTGGGCTTTCAGCGCCACGGGCGCTCGCTGTGAGGACGACGTGAAGGGTCTGATTGGCAAGAAGATCGGCATGACCCAGGTGTTCAACGACGAGGGCAACCTCGTTCCGGTGACGGTCATCGACGTCAACACCTGTCTGGTGGTCGGCAAGCGCACCCCGGAGAAGGATGAGTACTCCGCGGTGACCGTGGGCTTCGGCGAAATCCGCGAGAAGCTCCTGAACAAGCCGGAGCTCGGCTTCTTCAAGAAGGCCAGCGCCACGCCGCGCCGCCACCTGCGTGAGTTCCGCGTCACGGCCGAGGAGGCCGCGGGCTTCAACGTGGGCGACGCCATCAAGGCGGACATGTTCACCAAGGGCGAGCTGGTGGACGTCACCGGCGTGACCAAGGGCCGCGGCTTCTCCGGCGTCATGCGCCGCTGGAGCTTCAAGGGTTCGCAGACCAAGACCCACGGTACGCACGAGTATCAGCGTCACCCGGGCGCCATCGGTCAGCGTAAGACGCCGGGCCGTACGTACCCGAACAAGAAGATGCCGGGTCACTACGGCGTCGACCGCGTCACCACGCAGAACCTGACCGTGGTGGACGTGGACGTGGAGAAGGGCCTGGTGCTCGTGAAGGGTGCGGTCGCCGGCCACAACGACGGCATCGTCATCGTGCGCCCCTCCATCAAGGTGGCCATGCGCGCGCAGCACAAGGCCGCGCGCTAGTTCGCAGCCACTGACGCCGGGGCGCTTCACCGCGCCCCGTCCGACGCCCCGCTTCCGGCACCTTCGGGTCGCCGGGCGGGGCGTTCGTCGTTTCCGGGCGCGGTGTGCGCGCGTGCGCGTGGGGCGGGAGGCCTCGCATCCGTGCGGAAACGTTGAGTGCTGGTCGCCCTGGGGGCAAAGGGCGAAAACTTTACCGACTGCCGCTGGGATCCGCTTGCGGTGAATGGGCGCCGTGCTCACATCGCTGTCCCACGCCGGAGCCTCGCCGTCCAAGCAGACGGGTTGCCATCCGGATCACCCAACGGCCCACCCCCGGGCCGGGCAGGAGATATGAACGCACGCACGCTTCGCGTCTTCGCCGCGCTGAGCCTCTCGCTGACGGCTCTCGGCGCCGCCGCACAGGAAGACGGCGTCCTGGACTCGGCGGTCGTCCGCAACCGGCTCTACAAGCCCGCGGGCCATCCGGAGCTGTCCCTGTCCGTGGGCCTGCCAGTGCAGACGCATCTGACGGCGCACTACTTCTTCGACGTCGGGCTGGCCTACAACCTGTTCGACACGTTCGCGCTGGAGGCGCGCGCGGGCTACGCCGTCAGCCGCCAGACGGGCCTGGCGCGCTCCATCTCCGAGTCCTTCCTGGACCGCGAGGACAAGCGCGTCACGGACGAGCTGGAGGACATGTGGCGGATGAACCTGCACGGCGTCGTCGGCGCGCGGTGGGCGCCCATCTACGGGAAGATCAGCCTCGTCGCGGACATCCCGGTGCACTTCCAGACGTACCTCTGGGCGGGTGGTGGCCTCACCAACCTGAAGCGCCAGTCCGTCATCCAGTGCAGCCAGGTCGTGGACCGGGCCGCGGGCGTCTGTGACAACCGCACGGCCGTGGATGACCGGGGCAGCGCCACGGAGAACTACTGGGTGAAGGAGTCGCGTGTGGCGCCGGTGGTGTCCGCCGCGCTGGGCTTCCGCTTCTTCATCAAGGAGCAGCACGGCATCCGGCTGGAGCTGCGCGACTGGATCTTCGAGGACAGCTACCGCGTGAACCTGCTGCGCGACGACTGGGAGGCTGGCCGGACCACCGGTGAGCCCGCCGGCAGCCCAGGCCTCACGCACCTGGTGCAGTTCGACCTCGGCTACACCTTCTCCTTCTGACCCATTCCTATGCGACCCTTCCGATCCATCGCGCTCCTCGTCGCCGCGGTGCCTGCCCTCGCGTTCGCGCAAGGCGCCGCTCCGGCGCAGCCGCCGGCCGCTCCGGGGCCGGATGCGACCGCGCCGGCCTCTCCTTCACCGGCCGAACCGCCGGAGCGCCAGCGCACCGAGCGCGACGCGCCGGCCGTGCCTCAGTCCATTCCTGAAGCCGCGCCGGCCACTCCGTCCGCGCCCGCCGTCACCGACGAGGACGCCGCGGATAGCGCTCCGTCCAGTGCGCAAGCTCCGGCCACGCCGCCCACGGACGCGCCGGTGCTGGACACCGGTGAAGCGCCGCGCACCACGGACGCGCAGCAGCAGCGGCTGGTGAACGGCGCGCCGCTCTACAACCCGAACGTCAACGTCCACATCGTCCAGAAGAAGCGCTTCGCGGACGAGGGCAAGCACGAGCTGGTGCTGTACCCCGCCGCCGTGCAGGTGAACGGCAAGTTCACCAACCACGTGGGCACCGCGCTGAATTACGTCTACCACCTGCAGGAGAACTTCGCCCTCCAGGTGGGCGGCCAGTACAACTGGTACTCCGACGAGAGCGACTTCAACCTGGAGCTCATCGACAAGGTGCGGGAGCAGGCGCAGGCCGCGTCGTCGCTCCTGCTCCAGTGGGGCGCGCACGCGGGCGTGGAGGTGACGCCGCTCTACGGCAAGTTCGCCTTCTTCAACAACTCGCTGGCGCAGTTCAGCCTGGTGCTCAGCGGCGGCGCGGGCATCGGCAAGACGCGCCACCTCATCCGCCCGGAGGTGGCGAACGAGGTGGACGGGCAGACGTACCAGGTGCCCGCGCGCTTCGGCGACACGGGCAACAAGTTCCTGGGTGAGGTGGGCGGCGGCTTCCGCGTGCAGTTCGGTGAGCACTACGCCCTCCGCCTGGAGGTGCGCGACCTCATCTACACCGCGCGCGTGGACAAGGTGGACGGCTGCAACCTGGCGGACTTCGAGGCGCTGGAGGCCGCGCGTGCCGCCAACCAGCCCTTCGACGGCCTCAACCTGAGCGGCAGCTGCAAGGTGGCGAAGTTCGACGGCGTGGACCCGAAGACGAAGAAGAACTACCGCGAGGACATCATCCTCGGGAGGGACCTCGTCGCCGAGCCTTCGTCGGACGTCCTCAACAACGTCAGCTTCTACGCTGGCTTCTCGGTGCTCTTCTAACCATGTCCCGACTGCTCCGACTCCTCGTCGTCCTCGGGCCCCTCGCCGTGCCCTCGGTGGCCCTCGCCCAGCAGGACGTGGGCACCTACAACCGCGCGCTGTCCGCCTTCAACGAAGGCAAGCTCGACACCGCCGCCCCCCTCTTCGCGCGGCTGGCGGAAGGGGAGGACGCGGACCTGAAGGGCAAGTCCGAGTTCTACCTGGCGCAGACCTTCGCCAAGAAGGACCTGCCCGTCGCGGCCTTCATCTCCTACGCGGCCATCGTCAACGCCGGCCCCACGCACCCCTCGTACCTCAAGGCCATCGAGGGGCTGGTGGACATGCAGCAGCGGCTGGATGAGCAGAACCTCATCCCCAGCATCCTGAACCAGGCCTACACCGACGAGGTGCGCGACCAGTGGGTCACGCTGCCCAAGGAGGTGCTCGCGCGCATCAACTACCTGGTCGGCACCGCCAGCCAGCGCCGCATGCGCTTCGAGGAGTCCCGCTCGCTCTTGGAGGCCGTGCCCGCCGACAGCCGCGTCTACGCGAAGGCCCGCTACCTGTTGGGCACCGTGCTCGCGGACCCTCGCTTCCCGGGGCGTCCCGGGGAAGGGGAGACGCTGGACAAGGAGGCCATCGCCGCGTTCCAGGCCGTGCTCCACACCAAGGAGCCGCAGGTGGAGCTGCCGGAGACGCGCGAGCTGGCGCTGCTGGCGCTGGGCCGCGTGCACTACCGCCGTGGTGAGTACGCGGACGCGGTGAAGGCGTACGAAGGTGTGCCCCGCTACGCGCGCTTCTGGGACCAGGCCCTGTTCGAGAACGGCTTCGCCCGCTTCCAGAACGAGGACTTCGGCGGCGCGCTGGGCAGCCTCCAGGCGCTGCACGCGCCGCAGTTCGAGGGCGCCTTCCAGCCCGAGTCGTGGATCCTCAAGGCCACCGTCTATTACTACTCGTGCCTCTACGACGAGGTGAAGACGACGCTCGCCGCGTTCGACGAGCGCTACGGCCCCATGGCCAAGCAGCTGGAGCCCTTCACCGGCGAGGACGTGGCGCCCATCAACGCCTTCAACCTGGTGGCCTCCGAGAACCGCCGCCTGCCGCGCGCCGTCTACCTGTGGATCCGCAACAACGAGCGCATCCGTGAAGTGATGCGGACCCTGTCGCGCGTGGACCAGGAGAAGCGCGCCATCAGTGAAGGCCCGTGGCGCGGGACGCCGTTCGCCGCGCAGACGGTGGCGTCGCTGGAGGACATCCGCACCACGCTGCTCCAGGTGGGCGGCACGCTGGCGAAGAACCGCATCAAGGAGGCCGCGGACAACCTCCGCACCTTCTCCGACCAGGCGGAGATCATCCGCGTGCAGACGGCGCTGGATGAGAAGGACCTCTTCTCCGAGGGCGTGGACCAGAAGGCGCTGCTCTCCCGCCAGTCGCTCTACCGCCCGAAGATGCCCGGCGCGGCGTGGAACTACTGGCGCTTCCAGGGCGAGTTCTGGATCGACGAGATTGGCTACTATCAGTACACGCTCAAGCGGGGCTGCCCCGCTCGCCAGGAGAAGTAGGCAAGTAGGAGCCGGGCGCACCCGGCCGCCGTGAGAAGCACCCCAAGAGGCCCCGCCACCGTGCGTTTGTCACGGGGACGGGGCCTCTTCGCGTGATGTTGAGTCCTGGAAGGTGGCTCGGCGTGATCGCGTACGCCGGGGCACAAGGCACGTTCCGGGCCACTTCTCAATCTGGGTACCCGCGTCTACTTTCCGTCGTCCCTCCCAATTGGGCAGAAGTTTTCCCAGGCAGGCGAGGCGCGGTTCTCCAGGAGCTCGCATGAAGGTGGTTCTTCGGTTCGGTGCACTGGCGGTGGGCGTCGCGCTCGCGGCCGGTGGGGTGGGGGAGGCGGCGGAGGAGACGGCACCGCCGCGGAAGGTGGCGACGAAGAAGTCCTCTTCGAAGGCCGCGGCCAGGAAGGCCGAGGCCGCGAGCAAGAAGGACAAGGAGGCGGAGAAGAAGGCGGAGCTGCCGCCCGGCGTCGCTCCCCAGGACATGCGCAAGGGCCCGGCGCGGGTGAAGCCCGCCACGGCCAAGTTCGCGGACATGCCGCGCATCGCGGACTCCAAGAAGGACGCGCTCGCGGACAAGAAGCGCGACGAGGCCATTGAAGGCTTCAAGCGCCTCATCCCCAAGCTGCAGGAGACCTCCACGCAGAAGGCGGAGATGCAGTACCGCCTGTCGGAGCTCTACTGGGAGAAGTCCAAGTACCTCTACCAGCTGGAGATGGAGAAGTTCCTCACGGCGGAGAAGGCCTACGACGCCGCCGTGGCGCGCGGTGAGAAGGCCACCGCGCCGGAGCAGGACCACCGCGACTCCGAGCGCTACCGCGCGGAGACGATGCGCATCTACGAGGCCATCCTCAGCGAGTACCCGGACTACCCGGCCCGCGACGAGGTCCTCTTCTCCCTGGGCTACAACCTCTACGATCTCAACCGCCGCGAGGACGCGGTGGCGCGCTACGAGGAGCTGATCCGCGACTTCCCGAAGTCGCAGTTCGTCCCGGACGCGTACATCCAGCTGGGCAACCACTACTTCGAGAACAACAAGCTCGCGCCCGCGAAGGAGAACTACGAGAAGGCGCGCGCCTCTGGCGTGCCAAAAATCTACGCCTACGCCACCTACAAGCTGTCCTGGTGTGACTTCAACGCGGGCGACCTGGACGCGGGCCTGAAGAAGCTGCACGAGGTGGTGGACTACGCCAGCCAGCGCGGCGAGGAGCTGGGCGACCTGCGCACGGAGGCCCTCAACGACCTCACCGTCTTCTACGTCCAGTTGGATCAGCCGAAGGAGGCGCTCGCCTACTTCAAGCAGAAGGCTCCGCCGAAGCGCCAGGGCCGGCTGCTCGCGAAGACGGCCGCGGGCCTGGTGGACGCGGGCCACTTCGACAGCGCCATCCTGGTGTACCGCACGCTCATCGACGATTCGCCCATGGGTGCGAACGCGCCGGAGTACCAGCAGGCGGTGGTGCGTGCGTTCGAAGGCCTGCGCCAGCGCCAGCAGGTCCGCAAGGAGATGAAGCGGATGGTGGACCTCTACCGCCCGGGTGGCGAGTGGTGGACCGCCAACGCCAGCAACGCGGGCGTGCTGCGCAACGCCTTCAGCGTGACCGAAGAGGCCATGCGCGTGATGGTCACCGAGTACCACCAGGAGGCGCAGAAGACGCGCCAGGTGGAGACCTACCGGCTCGCGCGCGACATCTACAAGCAGTACGTGGACGCGTTCGCCTCCAGCGACAACCCGGAGTTCGTGGCGGACTCCGCCTTCAACATCCGCTTCTTCTACGCGGAAATCCTCTGGGCCCTGGAGGAGTGGGAGGCCGCCGCCGGTGAGTACGACGCCGTGGTGGCGTTCAAGATCCCGGACCGCGACTCCGCGAAGGAGGTCTCCAACGAGGCCTACCGCAAGAGCGCCTCGTACAACGCGGTGCTCGCCTACGACAAGCTCGTCAAGATCGAGCGCGGCCAGATCGCCAAGAGCGACCTGAAGGACGGCCAGAAGGTCGACGAGAAGAAGGACAAGGGCGACGTCGCCAAGCAGAAGCTGGTGAAGCGCGACGCCAAGGAGCAGGCCGAGCAGCCGCTCACGAAGTTCGAGGACCGGCTGGTCGCCGCGTGCGACACGTACAACACCCTCTACCCGGGCAACCAGGATGAGATCGACCTGCGCTACCAGGCCGCCGTCATCCTCTACGACCGCGCGCACTTCGTGGACGCGGCCCGCCGCTTCGGGGAGATCATCGAGAAGTTCCCGGAGGAGCGCCGCTCGCGCGACGCCGCGGACCTGACCATGTACGTGCTGGAGAGCCGCGAGGAGTGGCAGGAGCTCAACACGCTCTCGCGCAAGTTCCTGGGCAACAAGAAGCTGTCCAAGCCCGGCTCCGACTTCGCCTTGCGCGTGGCCCGCGTGGTGGAGGGCAGCCAGTACAAGTACGTGGATGAGGTCATCTACAAGAAGGAGAAGAACCCGGCGAAGGCCGCCGAGGAGTTCCTCACCTTCGTGACGGAGTTCCCCAAGTCGGAGAACGCGGACCGCGCGCTCACCTACGCGATGGTCATCGCGCAGGAGGCCGGTGAGGTGGACAAGGGCATCACCGCCGGCGAGCGCGTCCTCAAGGAGTACCCGAACAGCAGCTTCGAACTGCAGACGCGCTACACGCTGTCCGGCCTCTACGAGAAGGTCGCCGAGTTCAAGAAGGCCGCCGCGATGTCCGAGTCCTTCGTGGCCGAGTACGACGCGGCCATCAAGGCCCGCGAGACGCAGTCGAAGAAGGACAAGGAGAAGAAGGCCAAGGCGACCACCGTCGCGAAGAAGGACGACACGCCGGGCGCCGCGGAGGACGCGGATTCCAAGCGCGCGCAGAAGGCCGCCGAGCTCAAGGCGCAGGTGGACGCGGCGGGCGAGTGGGTGGCGGACGCCCTCTTCAACGCGGGTGTCTGGTACGACGGCCTGGGCGAGTCCCAGAAGGCCGTCACCGCGTGGAACAACTACCTGGCGCGCTTCAAGGACCGCAAGGACGTGCCGCAGGTGGCCTTCTCCATCGGCCTCGTCTGGGAGAAGGAGAAGAAGTGGGGCGACGCGGCCCGCGCCTTCAACCGGTTCGTGGAGGACTATGGCCGCGACTCGCGCACCGCCGCGGGGCAGGCGTACCTGGCGCGGTACCACGAGCTGCTCGCGTACCAGAAGATGAAGGACGTGCGCGGCCAGGAGAAGGCGCAGGACGAGCTGGTGCGCGGCTGGAGCAAGCTCGCGGAGGGCGTGCGCAAGGACACCGCGGTGCTCAACGCGTACGGCCACGCGCGCTTCCTGGCGCTGGAGCCCACGTGGAAGCGCTTCTCGGACATCAAGTTCACGCGCGTCTCCACCATCCGCCGCGATCTGACGAACAAGCAGAAGGAGATGCAGCGCGTGGAGAAGGAGTACGCGGCGGTGCTCGCCACGGGCTCCGGCGAGTGGGGCATCGCGGCGCTGACCCGCATCGGCCTCGCGTACGCGGACTTCGCGCGCAACATCATGGACTCGCCGGATCCGTCCGGTCTGGATGAAGAGCAGCTCAGCATGTACCGCGGCGAGCTGGAGAACCTGGCGCTTCCGCTGGAGGACAAGTCCAGCGAGGCCCTGGAGAAGGGGCTCCAGAAGGCCTACGAGCTGGGCATCTACAGCGAGTGGACGCTGGCCGCGCAGGATCAGATCAACCGCCTGCGCCCGGGTGCTTACGCCCAGGTGAAGCCGGTGACTTACCGGGGCAGCAGTGATTCGCGCATCGCCTCGGGCGTGCTGAAGGACCTCAACGGCCCCATCAGCGCCTCCGTGGAGCCGAAGCCCGCCGCGACGACGCCCGCGCCAGAAGCCGTGCCCGCCGAGGGAACGAAGCCCGCCACGCAAGAGGGCTCGGAGCCCGCGAAGTCCGAGCCCACCGCGTCGCTCGAGGGGGTGCGGCCGTGAAGACGAACCACAGCATCGACATCAGCAGCCAGTTGAAGGGGACGGGGACGACGGGGATGAACGGCTTTCGCACCAAGCGCATGTTCCTGGCGGGGGCCTTCGCCTTCGCCTTCACCACGGCCTGCGCCACGGGCCCCAGGCCCACGCCCGTCGCGATGAACGCGGTGGAGAAGCCCGCCGCCGTGGTCCCCGCCGCCGCGCCTCCGTCCGCCCTGGCCCAGAAGGGCGACGCCGACGGCCAGTTCGCGCAGGCCCTGAAGGCCTACGAGGCCGGTGACCTGGACGCCGCTCGCAAGGGCTTCGAGGCCGTCGTCAACCAGCAGCCCAAGGCGCTCAACGCGCGCTTCAACCTGGGCGTCATCGCGGAGAAGCAGGGCCGCCCGGCGGACGCCCGCGTGGCGTACGAGCAGGTGCTCACCCTGGACCCGGCGCACACGCCGTCCGTGATGAACCTGGGGCTGATGCACCGGCACGCGGGCCAGTTGGACGAGGCGCTCGCGCTGTACACGAAGGCGCTCCAGACGCCGGGCCATGAACACGACGAGCCCGTGCTCAACGCGCTGGCCGCGACGTACCGGCTGGCGGGCAAGCTGGACGAGGCGGAGGCCACCGGCCGGCGCGTGCTCGCGCGCAGCAAGGACAACCCGGAGGCGTACAAGACGCTGGCGCTGGTGGCGTACGACCGCGGCCAGTACCGCCTGGCGGAGCTGCTGGTCATCAACGCGCGCAAGGTGGCGCAGGACGACCCGGCCATCTCCAACACGCTGGGGATGATCTACCTGAAGATGGACGACCGCCCGCGCGCCCTGGCCCAGTTCCAGAAGGCCGTGTCGCTGGATGACAACTTCGCGCCCGGCCACCTCAACCTGGGCGCCCTGGCGCTGAGCTACCGCGACTACGCGGGCGCGGAGAAGGCCTTCACCAAGGCCCTGTCCCTGGAGCCGGACGGCCTGGAGGGTCAGCTGTACCTGGCGTACGCGCTGGACGGGCAGAAGGGCCTGGATCCGAAGAAGGGCGTCGCCGCGGGCGAGGCGTTCGAGAAGGTGCTCGCGCGCTCCGCGGACAAGCCGGAGGCGGTGTGCGGCGCGGGCTGGGCGTACGCGTCCGAGCGCACGGGCTTCGAGAAGGCCATCGCGTTCCTGGACCGCTGCAAGGAGCTGTCCTCCACGACGGATCAGGACAAGCAGCTCATCACCGCCAAGGTGAATGGCCTGCAGAACATGCTCAAGAACCCACCGCCGGCCCCGGCTCCGGCCGCCACCGCGGAGGCCGATGGCGAGGAGAAGAAGGACGCCGCCGCCACCGGGGGCGCGGGCTCGTCCGTGATGAACCAGCTGCCCCAGGACACCAGCGCACCCGAGCAGGAGGCTCCGGCGGAAGAGCCGGCTGCCCCCGCGTCCGACGATGCGTCCGGCAATGGACAGACGGCTCCAACGCCTGCTCCGACGCCCTGAAGAAACAACAGTCGTCCCGGCGGGAGGGATGAGAACTTTCTTCCCGCCTTTAGCCGCCCAGGTGCAAGCGGCCGGGCGGCTCCCTTAGAATCCAGGGACTTGGAGTTGGTGCGAGCCCTGCAATGGAGTTCGCGAAGCGGGCCTGGCGGAGACATCACATGAAACGACTGCTGGCAGCGATGGTGATGGTGGGGGGGCTGGGGGTGGCGGCTCCCGCCCTGGCGCAGGACGGCAAGGACTCGGTGAAGATCATCCAGGAGGAGGATCGCACCGTGTACCGCAAGAAGACGGTGATTGATTTCACGGATGTGGCGGTGGAGGGCGAGCTCACGAAGCCGGAGGGCTCCTATGTCCTCAACCGCAAGAAGACGGATTTCCAAAGCCTCATCAAGGTCCGGGAGAACTTCGACCCGGAGCTTCAGAAGTCTGCGGACAATCTCTAGACGGCACAGGTGGCGTTGAACGTTTTCGGGACGGGAAGGGAAGAAGGAAGAACTTCATGGCGGCGGCGAGAAAAAACGGATTGACGCTTCGGATCACCACCCCGGACGGCTCCATCCAGGAGACGGTTTCGGAGGCGGAGAGTGTCATCGTGGGGTCGGGCGCCCAGGCGGCGGTGAAGATTCAGGATCCGCGCGTGTCCAACCTCCACGTGATGCTGAAGGTGGACAACGATGGCTCCGTGACAGCCATCGACCTGGGCAGTGAAGGCGGTACCCAGGTGTCCGGGCAGAAGCTCATCATCCCCACGGCGCTCAAGCCCGGGGATGTGCTCACGGTGGGCACCTCGCGGGTGGAGGTGCTCTTCGGTGAGGCGCCGCGGCCGGTGGCTCCGGCGGCGGCGGTGGCGCAGCCCGGCGTGTTCCAGCAGCGCCCGGTGATGCCTCCGGCGCCCCCGGTGGCCCACCCGGCTCCGGTTTCGGCTCCGGTGTCGCACGCGGCTCCGGTGCCTCCCAACATGCGGCAGGCTCCGCCTCAGCGGCCCGCGATGAACGCCGCGCCCACGAACGTGGTGGGCACGGTGAGCACGCCGCGCTCCGCTCCGGCGGGCGCGCTGGGCACGCAGGTGTCCCCGAACGTGACGTCCACCCCGGTGTTCGGCCCTCCGCCGCCTCCGGTGGCGGCGCGCAAGGCCACGCCTGCCCAGGTGGCCGCGGCCCGCAAGCCGCAGCCTCCGCCGCACCTGCAGGAGCCTCTGCCCCGGGACGCGCAGCCCACGCCGGACGCGAAGGTGCTCCAGGTGTCCATGCTCTGGGGCGACCAGATGCTGGAGGTCCAGCACTTCAAGGACGGCGCGCCGGTCACCATTGGCGAGGGCGCGAAGAACACCTTCACCGTGTTCTCTCCGCAGGTGGGCAAGCGCCACGTGCTCGCGGTGAGCAAGGGCGACAAGCTGGAGCTGCGCGCTCCGGCGGGCTCCGGCGTCTTCGTCACCAACAACGGCGACGTGCGCACGAAGGACGCGCTGCGCGCCGCGGGCCAGCTCAACACCGCCACGCCGGACCAGGAGCAGCTCTTCACCCTGGGCCTGCATGACCGGGCGGAGGTGTCGCTGGGCACGGTGGCGTTCGTGATGCGCTACGTGAAGCCGTCGCCGGCCATCCTGGCGACGTCGCTGTCCGACCGCGACTTCGGCTTCTTCAAGATCGCCGCCATCTGCCTCCTCGCTGCGGCGGCGTTCGTCACCGCCATGGTGCTGACGCCGCACACGGAGACGAAGTCCGCGGACGACGTCTTCGAGTCCCAGCAGCGCGTGGCCAAGTTCCTCATCGCCCCGGAGAAGAAGGTGGAGGCGAAGAAGCTCCAGCTCTCCGGCGTGGAGGAGGGGGCCAAGGCCAAGGACGAAGAGGGCAAGTTCGGCAAGCAGGAGGCGAAGCAGGAGGAGGCCGCGCCCTCCAAGCCGGGCACCCCGGTGGTGGACAAGTCCAAGAAGGAGAAGGACCGCCAGGTGGTGGGCAAGGTGGGCCTGCTCGGCGCGCTCAAGGGCATGAAGGGTGGCGCTTCCGACGTGTTCGGTCCGGGCGGCATCGGCACCGGCATCAACAACTCGCTGGGCGGCCTCAAGGGCGGCGCGGCCATGGGTGACGCGCACGGCGTGGGCGGCCTGGGTTCGCGCGGCACGGGCAACGGCGGTGGTGGCACTGCGCTGGGCATCGGTGGCCTGGGCACCCAGGGCAACGGCCGGGGCACGGGCGGGTCCGGCGGCATCGACCTGGGCGGCCGCGGCAAGTCCGTCACCAAGGTCATCCCCGGCAAGACGACGGTGATTGGCGGCCTGGACAAGGACGTCATCGCCAAGGTCATCCGGCGGCACCAGAACGAGATCAAGTACTGCTACGAGTCGGAGCTGAACAAGAACCCGTCGCTGGCCGGCAAGGTCGCGGTGGCCTTCACCATCGACCCGGCGGGCGCGGTGGCGGACGCCGGCGTGTCCGAGTCCACGCTGGGCAGCACCGCGGCGGAGCAGTGCATGATCTCCCGCATCCGTCGCTGGAAGTTCCCGGAGCCCAAGGGCGGCGGCGTGGTGAACGTGACGTACCCCTGGCTGTTCTCGCCCTCGGGTGCGGACGCCGCTGAGTAGTCCGGGGCGCACTTCGTAGACTGGAAGACCGAAATGGCGTGGACGAAACGGTCCACGCCATTTTCATTTTTCCCCGCTGCCGTTTCGTGCCGGGCGTCACTACTGTCCGTGCCACTGCTGCCAGGCGTGCGAGGGAGCAGGAGGACAACGTGACGGGAGGAGTCGTGAGGAAGTCGCTGCTGTTGGCCGCGCTCGCGCTGGCGACGCCGGCCCTGGGGGCCACGCCGCCGGAGGGCGTGCCGTTCGAGCCGCGCCGGGGGTTCTTCACCGAGACCGACGTCGGGGTCTTCTTCACGGTGGGCGGCGAGAACAGCTACTCCAACGCGCAGTCGTACGTGCAGTTGGGCATTGGCTATGACTTGACGGAGCGGCTGTCGCTGGGCGCCCACTTCGCGCTGGGCTCCTCCGCGCAGAACTGCTTCGCGGGCTACCTGCCGGACTCCAACGTCTGCGCGCTGTCCGACAACTTCACGGTGGCCTTCGGCGACCTGACGGCCGCGTACCACGTGCGGATGGCCAACCGCTTCTACCTGACGCCCAAGGTGGCGGCGGGCTACACGCGGTTGGATCCCACGCCGGTGGATCCGGACCAGGGCGACCCAGGCCGCTCCGTCAACGCCTTCAACGCGGGCCTGGGCGTGGGCGTGGAGTACGCCACGTCCTTCGACCACTTCTCCGTGGGCGCGGACCTGCTCGGGCGCTACATCTTCGGGCCCAACATCATGACGTTCGCGGTGTTCCCGCGCGTGAAGTACACATTCTAGCGCGCCGCCTGCCGGGCGTATCCGGCGGGCGTGCAGCCCACGATGCGCCGGAAGTCGCGGATGAAGTGGGCCTGATCGAAGTAGCCCAGCTCCAGCGCCAGCCGCGCAAGCTCCGGAGGCGGCGTCTCACGCAGCCGCTCCGCGGCTTCATGCAGGCGGTAGCGCTGGATGACCCACTTGGGATTCACGCCCACGTAGCGGTTGAACAGCCGCTGCAGCGTGCGCAGGCCCGGGCCTCCGGGCGTGAGCAGGTCCTCCACCTTCGTCACCGCGCGGTCCTCCAGGATGCGCGCGACGAGCCCCTGCACAAGCGCCACGTTCGGATCCGGCGCGGGCATGCGGGCTCGCAGGAAGGCCTCCGCCAGGGCGATGCGCTCTTGGTCCGCGTCACGCGTGACGTCGGTGGCGAGGATGGCCTCTTCCAGCTCCAGCGCCTCCGGGCCCAGCACTGCACCAGGTGAGACGGCGCGCCGCGTGAGGGTGGACACCGGCGTGCCCACGAAGGGGAAGAAGCCGCCGGGTCGGAACTTGATGCTGAACACGCCGCCCAGGCCCTCCAGCGTGATGGAGAAGCGGCCCGGGTGCGGGCCTCCCACGCGGGACGTGCCGTCCTGGAAGGCCCAGTGCACGGACGGGTGGCTGAGGCTCTGCTGGAGGTAGGGCGGCTGTCCGCGCAGGTCCCATCGCACGGCCCAGAAGTGTTCGACCCACGGGCGCAGGTCCTCCGCGGGCAGGACGCGGACGTGCTCGAAGTGCCGGGGATCCGGTCGGGGATACAGCAGGCCCCGAGGCTTTCCCGCGTTCGACTCCACCTGTGTTGCCTCCTGGCGCGCCTCCAGCCAATGGAACGAAGAAGGGGCCGCCACCCGCTGTGCTGGGTGACGGCCCCTGGAAGCTTCAGTCGCTCAGCGGAAGGACTACTCCGCGTCGGCGCGCTCTTCGCGCTTGCGCTCACGCTCGGCGCGGTAGCGCTCGCCCACGGCCAGCGCCTTCTTGCGCATGCGGATGGACTTGGGCGTCACTTCGACGAGCTCGTCGTCGGCGATCCACTCCAGGGCCTTCTCCAGCCCCATCTCGCGCGGCGGGACGAGGATGACGTTCTCGTCGCGGCCGGCGGCGCGGATGTTGGTGAGCTTCTTCTCGCGGCAGCAGTTGACGTTGAGCTCGGACGGGTGCGCGTTCTCGCCGATGATCATGCCCTCGTACACGGTGGTGCCCGCGCCGATGAAGAGCTGGCCGCGCTCCTGGATGCTGAACAGCGCGTAGGGCACCGTGTCGCCCAGGCGGTCGGAGACCATGGCGCCGTTGGCGCGCTTCGGGATGTAGCCGAACCACGGCTCGAAGCCGTCGAACTGGCTGCTCATGATGCCCTCACCACGCGTGATGGTGAGGAACTCCGAGCGGAACCCGATGAGCCCGCGCGCGGGGATGCGGAACTGGAGGCGGGTGCGGCCCGAGCCCAGCTGCGCCATGTCCGTCATGCGGCCCTTGCGGGGCCCCAGGCGCTCCGTCACCACGCCCACGCTGTTCTCCGGCACGTCGCAGAAGAGCAGCTCCATGGGCTCGTGCGTCTGCCCGTCCACCACCTTGGTGATGGGCTCCGGGTTGGAGGCGGTGAGCTCGTAGCCCTCGCGGCGCATGTTCTCGATGATGACCGCCAGCGCCAGTTCGCCACGGCCCACCACGCGGAACGCGTCCGGCGTCGCGGTGTCCTCCACGCGCACGGCCACGTTGCGGTAGGCCTCGCGGTACAGGCGCTCGCGCAGGTTGCGGGAGGTGACGTACTTGCCCTCCTTGCCCGCCAGCGGCCCGTCGTTGACCTTGAAGATCATCATCATCGTGGGCTCGTCCACGGTGATGCGCGGCAGCGCCACGGGCTTCTCGAAGTCCGCGATGGTGTCGCCGATGCTGATCTCCTCGATGCCCGCGATGGAGACGATCTCACCCGGGCCCGCGTCCGCGATCTCCGTGCGCTTCAGGCCGGAGAAGCCGAACAGCTTGACGACCTTGCCCTGCTGCACCTTGCCGCCCTCGCGGACGACGGACACGGCCATGTTCGGGGTGATGCGGCCCGCCTGCACGCGGCCCACCGCCAGACGGCCGACGTAGTCGTCGTAGTCCAGGTTGGCGACGAGCAACTGCAGCGTCGTCTGCTCCACAGGCGGCGGGGGCGGGGGCGGGATGTGCTTGATGATGGCGTCGTACAGCGGCTCCAGCGTCTTGCCCGGCACGTCCAGCGACGTGGAGGCCTGACCCTGGCGCGCGACGGTGTAGAGGACGGGCATCTCCAGCTGCTCTTCGTTCGCGCCCAGGTCGATGTAGAGCGAGTACACCAGGTCCAGCACGTCCTTGGCCCGGGCGTCCTGACGGTCGATCTTGTTGATGACCAGCACGGTCTTCAGGCCCATGGCCAGCGCCTTGGTGAGCACGAAGCGCGTCTGGGGCAGGGGACCTTCGGCGGCGTCCACCAGCAGGATGACGCCATCGACCAGGCGCAGACCGCGCTCCACCTCGCCACCGAAGTCGGCGTGGCCCGGGGTGTCGATGATGTTGATCTGCATCCCCTTGTAGGAGACGGCAGTGTTCTTCGCGAGGATGGTGATGCCCTTCTCGCGCTCGAGGTCGTTCGAGTCCATGACCCGCTCGGCCACGTGCTCATTGGAGCGGAAGGTCCCCGCCTGCCGGAGCAGGTGGTCGACGAGGGTGGTCTTGCCGTGGTCGACGTGGGCGACAATGGCGACGTTGCGGATGTTTTCGCGAGAGATCATCAGGACCAACTAACGGAAATGAAGGTGCGAGGAGAGACGCCCAGAACGGGGTTTCTCAATCCCACCGGAACCCGGAAGGCGGGGGCTTATATGCCGGGGGCTTCCCACCTGCAATGAAGGCGGGTGTCCAGCAGGCAAACAATCAGCCCCCCCGCCTGCTGGGCGCTTATCCCACCTTCGGGGGGGCTTCCGCGGTTTCCACGCCCAGCCGCTCCCTCAGGAAGCGCTCCACCCGCAGCTCCACCAGGCCCGGGACTTCCAGTGGGGCGGTATGGGTGCCCTCGGAAATCATCAGGAGCTCAGAGGAGGGGATGCGCTCGGCCATCTTCCGGGACAGCCAGCCGGGGGTGAAGCGGTCCTTCTCCCCGGCGACCACCAGGGTGGGCACATCCACGTGCTCCAGGTGGTCCTCGGCGGTGTGGTTGGCCAGCGAATCCAGGGTTCGCACGAAGACGACGGGGTCCATGCGTGCCAGATGGGTGAAGTACGGGGCCAGGTCGTTGCGGGCGATGAGGTCCGGGTTCATCTCCAGGCGGATGGCCAGCTGCACCACCAATTCCGTGGTGAGCGCCCCGTGCACGATGCGCGCGGTGTGCCGGGGGAAGCGCTCCACCGCGGCCCTCAAGGTGGGGAAGATGCGCTTGAGCAGCGTGGAGTCATGGAAGGTGTCCAGCGGCAGGCCGTAGCTGCCGCACACCAGCACCAGCCCCTCCACGCGCCGGGCGTAGCGGCGGTGGAACTCCAGCGCCACCTGCACACCCATGGAGTGGCCGAAGAGGACGGCCTTGTCCATGCCCGCGGCGTCCATCACCCGCGCCAGGTCGTCGCAGGTGTACGCCATGCCGATGCGCGTGCGGTCCGTGGGGACGGTGCTCTTGCCGTGGCCCCGGTAGTGCCAGCGCAGCACGCGGTGGCGCCGGCCCAGGTAGGGCAGCAGGTACTTCCAGGCGAAGCCGTCACAGCCCAGGCCGTCGCACAGGACCATGCCCGGGGCGCCGTCCCCCCGCACCTGGTAGTAGAGGTCCGCGCCGTCCGGCACCCGCAGCGAGTCCTGCCGGAAGGAGACCGCCTGTCCGTGCGGTGCGCTCACGCCTCCACCTCGTCCGTGTCCAGTCCTTCGGGGATGCCCTTGTCCAGCCCGTAGCGGGAGATCTTCAGGAGCAGGTTGGAGCGGCTGATGCCCAATTCGCGCGACAGCCGGCTCTTGTTGTAGCGGGTGCGCACCAGGCCCTGGTGGATCATCTCCTTCTCCAGGGACTCCACCGCCTCGTGCAGCTTGCCGTGCGCGCGCGGGGCGATGAAGGGCCCGCCGCCGGGAACCACGGCGTCGCGGATGCGGCTGGAGAGCAGCTCCGCGGGGATGGTCTCCAGCTCGCCGCCCAGCACGAGCAGCCGCTCGATTTCGTTCTCCAGCTCGCGGATGTTCCCCGGCCACGCGTACGCGCCCAGGATGCCCAGGGCCTCCGGCGCCAGGCCCCGCGCGCGCTGGCCCTCGCGGTGGTGCTTGCGCAGGAAGTGGTCGATGAGGACGGGCAGGTCGTCCTTGCGCTCGCGCAGGGGCGGCAGCTGCAGGCGGATGACGTTGATGCGGTAGAAGAGGTCCTCGCGGAACTCGCCGCGCTTCACCATCTCGCCCAGGTCCTTGTGGGTGGCGGCGATGACGCGCACGTCGACCTCGCGGGAATGGGTGCCGCCCACGGGCAGGAAGGTGCCCTCCTGGAGTACGCGCAGGAGCTTCACCTGGAGGGCGGGGGACATGTCGCCTACCTCGTCCAGGAAGAAGGTGCCCTGATCCGCGACCTCGAAGAGGCCCTTCTTGTCCTTGAGCGCGCCGGTGAAGGAGCCCCGGGTGTGACCGAAGAGGGCGCTCTCCAGCAGGTTGTCGTTGAAGGCGGAGCAGTTCTGCACGACGAACGGCTTGTCCTTGCGCGGGCCGTTGTGGTGGATGGCGCGCGCCACCAGCTCCTTGCCCGTGCCGGACTCGCCGTTGATGAGGACGGTGGAGTCGGAGTGGGCCACCTTCTCCATCAGGCGGAAGACTTCGTTCATGGCCCCGGAGCGGCCGATGATCTTCTCGAAGCGGTAGCGGTTGGACAGCTCGGAGGCCATGGACTGGATGGTCTCCTCCTTGCGCGTGAGCTCCACCTCCTGGTTGGCGATCTCCGTGACCGCGAACTCCAGGAGGTCCGACAGCTTGCTCAGCTCCGAGCCGTCCAGCACCGGCACGCGCTCCGCCGCGCCCTCCAGCTCCAGCATCGCCCCGGGCGCGATGTCGCGCATCTTGCCCAGGAGCACCTGGCCGTCTCCGGGCATGAGCGGCTGCCGGGCGAAGCCCTCCACGAAGAGGAAGCCCTCGTACTCATTGCGGATGTAGAGCGGCGCGCCCACGATGGACAGGCGCAGGTGGCAGTCATGGAAGAGCGAGCGGCGCAGGTTCTTGGCGGCCTTGAACTTCTCATGCAGCACCCGCACCGACTGGGCACACCGCCGCATCCCCTCCCGCGCCCCCAGCGAGTGGCGGCAGAAGTCGTTGGGCGGCGGGATGAAATCCCCGCGCTGCCAGTCGTGCACCACGCCGTTGCGATCCGCGAACGAAAGCTCCACCTGCCACCACTTGCGGATGACATCCCTCAACATGACAATGGTGTGCAGATTCTGATGCTTCTCGAAGTCCATCCCCGCGTCCCTCGGCCTGTTGCGGATCAGGACAACGGATCTACGGGGTTGTCCGAAATCAATCCAGCGGCACCTGTCCGAATGACGGCGCCAATGGCGTACCCTGGTTCCCTGTGAGCGCACCCCCACATACACACGGCAGGGCCGGGCACGGTCATTCGCACGACCACGACCATGACCACTCGCACCATGGGCATTCGCACGGCCATTCGCACGGTCCGCGCAAGGGCGGGCTGGCGGAGGAGCGGCGCAAGGACCGGCGGCGGCTGCTGTTCGCGCTGGGGCTGACGGCGACCATCATGGTGGCGGAGGCGGTGGGCGGCTTCCTCACCAACTCGCTGGCGCTGCTCTCCGACGCCGGGCACATGCTGACGGACGTGTCGGCCATGGTCCTGAGCCTGCTGGCGCTCTGGTTCGCCGGGCGGCCCGCGGACCTGAAGAAGACCTACGGCTACTACCGGATGGAGATATTGAGCGCGCTCCTCAACGGGGTGCTGCTGCTGGTCATCACCATCTTCATCCTGATGGAGGCCTGGGCGCGGATGCGCACGCCCGCTCCGGTGGAGCTGGGGCCCATGGCGCTGGTGGCGGGCATCGGCCTGGTCGCGAACCTGGCGGCGCTGGGCTTCCTGCACCAGACGCACTCCATGAACGTGCGCGGCGCGTTCCTGCACGTGCTGGGGGACACGCTGTCGTCGGTGGGCGTGCTGATTGGCGCGGGCGTGATGTGGTGGACCGGCTGGTACGTCGTGGACCCCATCATCTCCGTGCTGATTTCGATGATCATCGTCGTGGGCGCGCTGCGGCTGGTGAAGGACGCGGTGGACGTGCTCCTGGAGGCGGTGCCCGCGCACGTGGACCTGGAGCAGGTGCGCTCGCTCATGGCGAAGGTGCCGGGCGTGCAGGCGGTGCATGACCTGCACGTGTGGACCATCTCCAGCGGGATGTACGCGCTGTCCGCGCACCTGGTGGTGGCGGACCCCATGGTCTGCAACAACGACGACATCCTGTCCGCGGTGAAGCACGACCTCTTCGACCGCTTCGGCATCGACCACACGACCATCCAGATCGAGAGCCAGTCCTACGCCCACCTGGGCGAGGTGCACTGACGTCCTTGCGAAAGGGGCGCGGGGCGGGGATTCTCGCCGGCTCCTATGAGCGTGCTGGACAAGGTGTTGTCGCTGCGGCCGGGCAACGTGGTGGCGCGGGTGGGCCCGGGCTCCCGGGTGCCCCTGTTGGATCCACGGGAGCTGCTCGGGGCGCTGGAGTCCACGCCCATGGCGCTGCCGTGCCTGCCGGTGCTGTCCAAGGGCGCGCTGCCGGGCCTCTTGGGCGCGGCCCGCGCGGAGGACTCGGTGCTGGGCCTCTCCTGCCCGCACCCCCTGGCGGACCGGGGCGCGCCGGAGCGCTTCGTGAGGGCGGTGCACGCGGCGGCGCAGGAGGCCGAGCACACCCGGCCCCTGTTCCTCCAGGCCGGCCCCCTCCGGGTGAGCTCCACGGACGCGGACGTGCTGGACGCGCTCCAGGACGGCATCTTCCGCGTGGTGGACGCGGGCTTCGCGCTGGTGTCGTTGGATCTGTCGCGCCTCACCTCCTACGAGGCCGTGGAGGCGGTGAACGCGCTGGTGGGCCCGCTCAAGGAGCGCGAGCTGTCGCTGGAGGTGTCCCCGCCCCAGGTGTCCTCCGGCGGACTGGTGGACGCGTGCGCGACGCTTCTGGAGGGGCTGGCGCAGTGGCAGGTCCCGCTGCGCTTCCTGCGCGTGTCGGACGCGCAGCTGGGGGAGGGCGAACTGGACGTGGAGCTGCTGCGGCGCGTGGTGGAGACGGCCGCGGGGAAGGGCGTGGCGGTGGCGGTGGCGGACGCCTCCACCGGGCCCGCGCGGGGGCTGTCCAGCTACGTGGCCGCGGGTGTGCGCAAGGTGGACCGGGGAGGGCCTTTCGGTCCGCTGGCCCTGCGCGCCTGGCCTCCGGAGGTGCGCGAGCCGGTGGTGGCGCGGGCCCAGGCGGCGGGCATGCCGGCCGGGGAGCTGCTCTCCGTGATGGAGGAGGGGCTGCCGGCCCTGTCGCCTACCGCCCGCGAGACGCTGGAGGCGCTGTCCTTCGCGGAGGCCACGGAGGCGCTGGGGGCGCTGGGGGCGCACCGCTCGGCGTCGGTGGCCATGGCGTTCCTCGCGAAGCCGGGCGGGGACCTGGGATAGAAGGGCGCGCATGCGCATCGTTGCAGGCAGCGCGAAGGGCCGGGCCCTGACGGGGCCCAAGCCGTCGTCCGGACACATCCGCCCCACGGCGGACCGGGTCCGTGAAACCATCTTCAACATGCTGGGCCAGTTCCTGGACGGCCAGGCCGTGCTGGACCTGTACGCGGGCACCGGCGCCCTGGGGCTGGAGGCCCTGTCGCGGGGCGCGGGCCGGCTGGTGCTGGTGGACCAGGACCGCGAGGCCCTGGCCCTGTGCCGCAAGAACACCGACGCGCTGGGCTTCAGCGCCCAGGTGTCCATCCTGGCGCAGCCCGTGGTCCGCGCGCTGGAGACGCTGGGCAAGCAGGGGGAGAAGTTCGAACTCGTCTTCGCGGATCCGCCCTACGCGGCGCGCGTGGTGGAGACGGTGCTGGAGGCGGTGGTGGCCGCGGGCGTGGTGACGCCGGGCGGCACGGTGATGGTGGAGCACGACAAGCGGGAGGCGGCCCCTGAGGCCCACTCGGGGCTCGCCCTGGAGGACCAGCGCCGCTTCGGGGACACCCTGGTGAGCTTCTACCGGGCCCCGTGACGTGCGCTTGACCGGCCCCGTGGGCCCGCCGAGACTTCAACGCACCCATGCCGGTCGCCATCTATCCTGGTTCGTTCGATCCGCTCACCAACGGGCACCTGAGCCTCATCCAGCGCAGCCTGAAGATGTTCGACCGGCTCATCGTCGCCATCGCGGTGAACCCGAAGAAGACGCCCCTCTTCAGCCAGGAGGAGCGCATCGAGCTCATCCGCGAGGCGGTGAACGACCCCCGCGTGGAGGTGGACGCCTTCCACGGCCTGCTGGTGGACTACGTGCACCAGCGCAACGTGAGCGTCGTCATCCGCGGGCTGCGCGCGGTGTCGGACTTCGAATACGAGTTCCAGCTGGCGAACATGAACCGCAAGCTGGCGCCGGACATCGACACCGTCTTCATGATGACGGGTGAGGACTACTTCTACATCTCCTCGCAGCTGGTCCGGGAGGTCGCGACCTTCGGGGGGAACGTGGATGGGCTCGTCCCCCCGAACGTCAACGCGGGGCTGAAGAAGAAGTTCGGCCCGAAACCCTAGGGTCGTTCCCCAGGGGCATCCGGCCCACGCGGCGCGCGAGCGGGCTTGTCCGCTTCGGGAGTTCCGCGCTAGGCAGGGCGCATGAAACTCGCCCGCCGGCTGCAAGCCATCAAGCCTTCCGCCACCCTGGCCCTCAACGCCCGCGCCAAGGCGCTCGCCGCCAGTGGCAAGGACGTGGTGGTGCTCGCCGCCGGTGAGCCGGACTTCGACACGCCGGAGTTCGTGAAGCAGGCGGCCATCGACGCGCTCCGCACGGGCTTCACCAAGTACACCGCCACCGCGGGCATGCCGGAATTGCGCGAGGCCGTCTGCCGCAAGCTGGAGAAGGACAACGGCCTGAAGTACGCGCCGGATCAGGTGGTGGTGACGGCGGGCGGCAAGCAGTCGCTCTACAACTGCTTCCAGGCGCTGCTGGACGAAGGCGATGAGGTCATCATCTTCGCGCCGTACTGGGTGAGCTACCCGGACATGGTGCACCTGGCGGGCGGCACGCCGGTCATCGTCCCCACGCGCGAGGAGGACGGCTACGCGCCGGACCCCGCCGCCATCAAGAAGGCGCTCACCCCGCGCACGCGCGCCATCGTGCTCAACAGCCCGGCCAACCCCACGGGCGCGGTGTACTCGCGCGCCACGCTGGAGGGCATCGCGGACGCGGTGCGCGGGCACGACTGCCTCATCGTCACCGACGACATGTACGAGAAGCTCCTCTACACGGGGGAGCCGTTCCTCAACCTGGGCAACGTGGCGCCGGACCTGGTGCCGCGGCTGCTGGTGTCCAATGGCCTGTCCAAGTCCCACGCGATGACGGGCTGGCGGCTGGGCTACGCGGCGGGGCCCAAGGCGCTCATCTCCGGCATGCAGCTGGTGCAGGACCAGTCCACGTCCAACGCGTCCTCCATCACGCAGAAGGCGGCGCTGGCGGCGCTCAACGGCCCCTCGGACACCATCATCGCGATGGTGAACGAGTACCGCGAGCGCCGTGACTTGTTCGTCGCGGGGCTCAACGCCATCCCTGGCATCCGCTGCCGGCTGCCGGAAGGCGCCTTCTACGCGATGGCGGACGTGCGGGGCCTGATGGGCAAGACGTACAAGGGCAAGCCGCTGACGGACTCGCTGCAGCTCTCCGAGGCGCTGCTCAATGACTTCCTCGTGGCGGCGGTGCCCGGGGAGCCGTTCGGCGCGCCGGGCTACATCCGCATGAGCTTCGTCACGTCGCGCGAGGTGCTGCAGAAGGGCCTGGCGCGCCTGCGGGACTTCACGGCCGCGCTGGGCTGAGGCGCCCAGGTCAAGACATCCCCGGCGGTATCCGCGCGGTTGCTCAAGCTTGCACGCGCAGTGCGCTGGGTGGCCGGGCGCTCCGTGGCGTCTTCAGTCCGTGTACGCGAAGGCGTGCCAGGTCAGGTCCGGGCTGCCGCGGAAGAGGAAGATGGCCGCGTGGCCGGAGAGGTTGCCCACCGCGGCCCAGGTGTCCTTGAGCACGCGCGGATCCAGCCCCAGGCGCGCGGGCGGCTTGCCGTACTTCTTCTCCATCTCCGCTATGGGCAGCACTTCGATGTCGTAGAGGGTGATGAGGTCCGTGCGCCGCGTGCGCAGCTGCTTCACCCACGCCTGGATCAGCTCATCCGGGGTGTTGAAGCGCTTGTCCTCCAGCTGGAACGGGTAGAGCAGCTCCACGGAAGCGTTGCGCACATCTCCCGTCAGCAGGCTCTGGAAGAGGAAGCGCGCCTCGTTGTGGATCACCGCGCGGGCGATGCCCTCGGGGGACAGGTCCTCTTCGGTGGGACGCGCGGCTTCACGGCCCGGGCCCAGCTGGACGCTGCCCGCGGTGGAGGGGAGGGGCGGCGTGGGCGGGCGCGCCGTGGTGGGCATGGGCACGGCGGCCGGAGGCGTGGCGGCGGCCTGCGGGGGCTTGCGAGGGGCCGGTGTGGGCGCCGCCGCCGGAGGCTGGGCCGCGGCGGGGGCGGGCGTCGGGGGCGGGGTGGGCTGGGCGGGGGCGGGCGCCGGGGTGGGCTCGGTGGGGGCGGGCGTGGCGGCGGGAGCGGTGTCCTGGGCGAGGGCGGGCGCGGAGAGAAGGACGAGCAGGGCCAGGGGCCAGCGACGCATGAAACCTCCGGAGAGAAGCGCGGCAGCGTAGCAGAGGACGCCGGGCCGGGGTCCTCCGAGCAAGCGGGCATCGGACGGTCTCTTCGGATGCCACAACGCACCGCGTGCATGTGGGGGCGGACGTTGGTATGGGGGGCGCCCGATGCCCAAGCGTACCGATATCCGGAAGGTTCTCGTGATTGGCTCGGGCCCGATTGTCATCGGGCAGGCCGTCGAGTTCGACTACTCAGGCACCCAGGCGATCAAGGCGCTTCGGGACGAGGGCGTGGAGGTGGTGCTGCTCAACAGCAACCCCGCCACGGTGATGACGGACCCAGAGTTCGCGCACCGCACCTACATTGAACCCATCACCGTGGAGGCGGCGGAGAAGATCCTCGCCGCCGAGCGCCCGGACTCGCTCCTGCCCACCATGGGCGGGCAGACGGCGCTGAACCTGGCCAAGGCGCTCGCGGAGAAGGGCATCCTGGAGAAGTACGGGGTGCGGCTCATTGGCGCGTCCCTGGAGGCCATCAACAAGGCGGAGGACCGCCAGCTCTTCAAGGCGGCCATGCAGAAGATCGGCGTGGCGCTGCCCAAGAGCGGCTACGCGACGACGCTCACGGACGCCATGGCGCTGGTGGAGGAGATCGGCTTCCCGGCCATCATCCGTCCGTCCTTCACGCTGGGCGGCACGGGCGGCGGCATCGCGTACAACCGCGAGGAGTTCGAGGCCATCTGCCGCTCGGGCCTGAAGGCGAGCCCCACCTCCACCATCCTCGTGGAGGAGAGCGTGCTCGGCTGGAAGGAGTACGAGCTGGAGGTGGTCCGCGACTCCGCGGACAACGTCATCATCATCTGCTCCATCGAGAACCTGGACCCGATGGGCGTGCACACCGGTGACTCCATCACCGTGGCGCCCGCGCAGACGCTGACGGACCGCGAGTACCAGCGCATGCGGCAGGCGTCGCTGGCCATCATCCGCGAGATTGGCGTCGACACGGGTGGCTCCAACATCCAGTTCGGCATCCACCCGCGCGACGGCCGCATGGTCGTCATCGAGATGAACCCGCGCGTGTCGCGCTCCAGCGCGCTGGCGTCCAAGGCGACGGGCTACCCCATCGCGAAGGTCGCCGCGAAGCTGGCGCTGGGCTACACGCTGGACGAGCTGCGCAACGACATCACCCGCGACACGCCGGCCTCCTTCGAGCCGACGCTGGACTACGTGGTGGTGAAGGTGCCGCGCTTCAACTTCGAGAAGTTCCCCAAGGCGGACCGCACGCTGACCACGAGCATGCGCTCGGTGGGCGAGGTGATGGCCATTGGCCGCACCTTCCCCGAGGCGTACATGAAGGCGCTGCGCTCCATGGAGCTGGGGCGGGTGGGCCTGGAGTCGCCGGAGCTGCCCTCGGAGAAGGAAGAGCGCGAGAAGGTGCTGCACGAGGGCCTGCGCGTGCCCCGTCCAGAGCGCCCCTGGTTCGTGGCGCAGGCCTTCCGCGAGGGCATGACGGTGGAGCAGGTGCACCAGCTCTCCGCCATCGACCCGTGGTTCCTGCGGCACATCGAGGCGCTGGTGCGCGAGGCGCAGTCGCTGGCGGACATTGGCCGCCTGGACCACCTGGCGGACGACGTGCTCCGTCAGGCGAAGGCGCACGGCTTCTCCGACAAGTACCTGGGCAACCTGATGGGCTACCCGGAGGCGGAGGTGCGGGCGCACCGGCACTCGCGCGGCATCCGCCCGGTGTTCAAGCGGGTGGACACCTGCGCCGCGGAGTTCGAGGCGTACACGCCGTACCTCTACTCCACCTACGAGGAGGAGGACGAGGCGCCCCCCACGGACCGGCAGAAGGTCCTCATCCTGGGCAGCGGTCCCATCCGCATCGGTCAGGGCATCGAGTTCGACTACGCGTGCGTGCACGCGGCCTTCGCGCTGCGCGAGGCCGGGTACGAGACGGTGATGGTCAACTGCAACCCGGAGACGGTGTCCACGGACTACGACACGTCCGACCGCCTCTACTTCGAGCCGCTGACGATTGAAGACGTGCTGGAGGTGTCCCAGCGCGAGAAGCCGGTGGGCGCCATCGTGCAGTTCGGCGGGCAGACGCCGCTGCGCCTGAGCGTGCCGCTGGAGCAGGCGGGGCTGCCGATTCTTGGCACGTCGCCGGACGCCATCGACCGGGCGGAGGACCGCGAGAAGTTCTCCAAGCTGATTGAGAAGCTGGGCCTGAAGCAGCCGGAGAACGGCGTCGCGCGCAGCCACGCGGAGGCCTTCAAGGTGGCCGAGCGCATTGGCTACCCGGTGATGGTGCGTCCGTCGTACGTGCTGGGCGGCCGGGCGATGGAGACGGTCTACGACGCGTCCAGCCTGGAGCGCTACATGCGCGAGGCGGTGAGCGCGTCGCCGGAGCACCCGGTGCTCATTGACCGCTTCCTGAAGGACGCCATCGAAGTGGACCTGGACCTGGTGGCGGACCGCACGGGGCAGGTGCTGATTGGCGGCGTGCTGGAGCACATCCAGGAGGCGGGCGTGCACTCGGGTGACGCGGCGGCGACGCTGCCTCCGCACTCGCTGTCGCCGGACCTGGTGGAGCGGATGAAGGACCAGGCCATCTCCATGGCGCGCGAGCTGGGCGTGGTGGGCCTGATGAACGTGCAGTTCGCCATCCAGGGGAAGAACATCTACATCCTGGAGGTGAACCCGCGCGCCAGCCGCACGGTGCCGTTCATCTCCAAGGCGACGGGCGTCCCGATGGCGAAGATCGCGGCGCTCTGCATGGTAGGCAAGACGCTGAAGGAGCTGGGCCGCACGGAGGAGCCGGAGTTCCGGCACGTGGCGGTGAAGGAGAGCGTCTTCCCGTTCGCGCGCTTCGCCGGCGTGGACGTGATTCTGGGCCCGGAGATGAAGTCCACGGGCGAGGTCATGGGCCTGGCGGAGGACTACGCGTCCGCGTTCGCGAAGAGCCAGCTGGCGGCGGGTGTGAAGCTGCCCAAGAGCGGCCGGGTGTTCATCTCCGTGAAGGACGAGGACAAGCCGGCGGTGGTGGACCTGGCGCGGCGCCTGCGGTCGATGGGCTTCAGCCTGACGGCGACGGCGGGCACGCACGACTACCTGCTGACGAAGGGCATCGAGTCGCAGCGGGTGCAGAAGGTGAAGGAGGGCCGGCCGAACATCGTCGACAAGATCGTCGACGGGGAGATCGTCCTGGTCATCAACACCACCTTCGGCAAGCAGGAGATCGCGGACAGCTTCTCCATCCGGCGTGAGGCGCTGATGCACTCGGTGCCGTACTACACGACGGTGCAGGCGGCGCGCATGGCGGTGGGCGCGCTGGAGTCGCTGAAGCGCTCGGACCTCGCGGTGAAGCCGCTGCAGGCGTACCTGTACGGCGAGAACGGCGTGCCCCCGGCGAGTCGGTAGCGGCGGGCCGCGGATGGATGGGACCGGGCCCCCTGGAAGACAGGGGGCCGCCGGGCCCGGCGCTTGGAGAGGAATGACGTGAGTCGCTCCACCTCACGATTCGTGACCCCAGGCCTGAGAGGATGGCTCCTCCTCGGATGCATGGTGGTCACTGCATGCGCGGAGAGGATGGTCGCCTCTCAGGGGCGTACGGCGGGAAGGCCTGTCAATCCCAAGGAGGCCGTCCCGGACGTGGATCATGACGGGGACGGCCTGGGGGTCCGCGAGGACAACTGCCCGCTTGTCTTCAACCCGGAACAGCAGGACCGTGATGGGGACGACATCGGAGACGCGTGCGACCCGGACCTCGTCTATGCGGACGTGCGGCTCGAGGCATCCCTGGCGCCGTCCCCAGTCCTCGTGAACGACGAGGTCCGGCTGTCGGCGACGGTCACCAACACAGGCAACCTCCCCGCGACGGGCCTCTCCGTCCGAGTAGTCCTGCCCGAGGCCATGACCCTGCTCCGAAGCACGGATGGGACAGGTCAGCGGTGTCACGTCTCCGGGACGCGCGTCATTTGCGCGATGCCAGCGATTGTAGGGATTGCATCCGCGAGCGTCGCGCTCGTGCTGAAGCCGACCGAGGCCGGGGAGCATTCCGTCTTCGTGGTCGCGGACCTGCCTGGAGATCCGACCCTGGAGGACTGCATGGTGACGCTGGAGGGAATCGCGGTCACCCACATGCCTGGTTTGTCGGGCTCCAAGAAAAGCGACTGAGAGGGAATGGTCGTTCTTCAGGCTGTGTCTGGAGTCAGCGCGTTCTGCTTGTCTGTCTTCAATCAGCGTGAACGGTGTATCGCCGTCGCGGGTTCACACTCCGTGAGCGGTGCACCTGGCGAGATGATGTGAGTTGCTCGACATGGCTGGTTTCGCGAGTTTGAAGGCATCTCCTGTTTGGTCCGCCGGATGAAGGCGTGTGTCACGGCGTGCTATGTCCATGCGCATCGCGCGGAGTTGCTCCGCGTAGCGCTGCATGGGTGGGGGCCCCGCCCGTCGAGGTGAGGCTTCTGTCATGGTGTTCCTGCTCCCGCTTGGAGTGGACGGTGCGACGTTGGACCGTCGCCCCTGGGTCTCCGTCTCCATCGCCGCGCTCTGTGCCGTGGCCTTCTTCATCACCTGGGTGGTCCCCTCGAACCCGGGCGGGGTGGGCGAGGGCGAGGTTCGTGAGCTGATCCAGGAGACGCTCGCCCATCCCGACCTGGAGCTGCCCCCGGGCTGTACCTCGCTCCTCAGTGCGCACGGCAAGGTGCTGCTGGCCCAGCTGAAGAAGGAGGCAGCGGCGCCGGCCGGGGGCGTGGACGTGAATGCGCTCCAGGCGCGGCTCGACGCGCACTGTGAGAGCGTCCTGGAGGCGAGGGATTCGGGCCTGCTCCACCGCCTGGGGCTCGTGCCCGCGCGGGGCCTGCTGCAGTGGGGCTGGCTGACGTACATGTTCCTGCACCTCGGGTGGATGCACCTGCTGGGGAACCTGCTGTTCTTCTACGTCGTGGGGTTGCTGCTCGAGGACGCCTGGGGCCGGCCGCTGTTTGCTGCCTTCTACGGGGTGGGCGGCCTGGTGGCGGGGATTGCCCACTTCGCGCTCGACACCCAATCCCAGACATTGATGGTCGGTGCCTCCGGAGCGGTGGCGGCGTGCATGGGTGCGTTCTGTCTGCGCTTCGCCACACGCAAGGTCCGCGTGGGCTACCTCTTCTGGCTCCTGAAAATCTGGCGTGGCACCTTCGGTGTTCCGGGCTGGCTGTGGGCGGGCCTCTGGTTCGGCAACCAGGTGCTCGACTTCCTTGTCCTGGGCAACAACACGGGCGTCGCGGTGATGGCGCACATTGGCGGATTCGCCTTCGGCTTCGTCGCGGCCAGCGCGCTGCGCGTGACGCGGCTGGAGGAGCGCTTCGTCGCACCCGCCATCGCCGCGCGTGAAGGGGGCTGGGTGGCGGACCCTCGCATGCTGGAGGCACAGACGGCGCTGGACGGCGGCGACCGTGAGAAGGCACGGGCGACCTTCCAGCGCATCCTGGCGGACCATCCGGACAACACCGAGGCGCTGCTCTCCCTGGGACGGATGGAGCTGGAGGCCGGCCGGGTGCCTTCCGGCTCCGCGCGAGTGGAGAAGGCACTGCAACTGCTGGTCGGACATGACGTCCCCGAACCGCTCTGGCACGCGGTGGACCAGTTGGGGGAGCTGTTCCCCGTGGACCGGCTGCGCCCGGGTGTCGCCTGGCGCGTGGCGCAGGGCCTGGATCAGCAAGGGGCCCCCGCCAACTCAGTTGGGATGGCCGAGTCGCTCTACGCCGCGGCCGGCAAGGGCACCGGCACCATGGCGGTGCGCGCCCTGATTCGCGCCGCGGAGCTGCGGCTGGAGCGCCGTGACGCCCCGGAGAAGGCGGCGGAATACCTGACCCGGGCGAAGCCGATGGCGACAGGCGATGCCGCCGCGTTGGCGGAGCGGATCGGCCAGCTGGAGGTGGAGGCGGCGCGGATGGAAGCGCGGATGAAGGACCGGGGAATCGCCCTGGACACGGAGTCCGCCGCGCCAAGGACCCGCGCCGTCGCGGCCCTGGCGCCCGAGTCGCCCGGGGGCTCCACGCTGCCCCCGCGAATCATCCCCTGTCGCATCCTGGGGCTGTCCGACAAGGCCCTGCTGGTGGAGTCCCAGGGAGGACAGCGCCGGTCGCTGTCCGTCACGGAGGTCATGGCGGTGGCCGTGGGCATGCTGCCCGTCGCCGGGCCCGAAGGGACGGCCCCCCGGCAGACGGTGCTCACCGATCTGGTGGTGTCCTGGGGCGACCTGGAGCGAGGGCCGACCGTGCTGCGCATCCCGGCCGCCGGGCTCGGGCTGCCGGAGCGCTATCCCGGCCTCGCGCCGCGCGAGGCCTACGCGCGCTTCCTGGCCGCGCTGCTGGAGCACTCCAGCGCCAATGCCCTGCCGGACGCGCCCACGCTGGCAGAAGGCCGCTATCCGCGCTTCGCCACCGAGGGCGAGCTCACGGCGCACTACTACGGGTAGGGGGCCGCGGCGGCTTGAGGCTGGAGGGGGACCTACGGACCCGGTGGCGCATCCTCGGGCAGGAGGCGGCAGCACCAGATGACGCCTGTGCAGGCATCGACCCGCTTCTCTCCAGGCTCGCAGATCACGGGGTGGCAGAATCTGCCATCCAGAGATGGAAGCTCCTCCCCGTCAATGACGTCCTCAAGAGACCCACGGGAGTCGGCGCGGCGCTTGTCCAACGCGCAGGCGGCGACGGGTCTGCAAGACCGATCGTCAATCGACGGAGGCCAGGGCCCGCCCAGGAAGTCCTCGGCGGCGTAGCGGTCCTCGGGAAGGTCGCCGGTATACGCCAGCATATCCGCGTCGAGGGCGCCGGGGGATGCGCACCGTTGCACGGGGCCCCAGGGCTTGAAGTCGAGCACCTCGAACTCAGGGAAGCTGGCGCACTCTCGAAACTCACGGACCTTGCCTGTGAAGCGCCCCCGGACCAAATACCGGCCCTGCTCCCAGACATTACGGCGCAACCGCTCGCGAGGCCGGTTCGCCCCCACGGGCAGGACCCGCTTGAAAGGGCCTGCTTCCGACTCGGAAAGATTCAACAGGTCCACGTCGCAGTCCGAGGTCTGCTCCGCGAAGTACTCGGGAATGACCTCTGGGGCATTAGGCGGGGTGGGCTTGGAAGGGGACGGTGTGAGGTGAAAGTAGAGGCTCACACTCCCGACGCAGACCAGGGCCAGGGCTGCCAGGTACCCGCGCGACTTCATCAATCCACCTCTTCTCCGGCCTTCAAGTGGAGCAACCGCGGGGTCGACGCCTTAGAATATTGATACCACTGGGCGCCGGCACTGAGTCTTACTTTTCCTCCGCGCTCATGGATCTTCTCGAAGCCCACCTTGCCCGAGGAGCCCTCCGCGAAGACCGAGAGCGTATTGGTCCACTTTTCTGCGAAGGCCTTCGTATTGCAGCCGAAGAACCTGTGGGGGTGGGTCGCTGCTTTTCGTGGAACAAAGGAGAACGCTGCGACCTTCTTGATGTCATCGCAGGTCAGGATCGCATTGGATTCGGGCGAGACGGCCACGTGGTCGCTGGCACGGTGATTCAGCGAGAGCCACAGGTCCTCCCTGGCATGACCGTAGAACCAGACCCGGCTCACCTTGGTGCCCTTGAGCTTGTTGATGTAGTCCCAGAACCCTTGGGCCATCGATATTCCCACGTACTTCCAGCCGCGGTCCTTGGCGCCGGACTTGAGGTGGTCCAGATAGTTCAGCTTGTGTCGGCTCTTGATTTTGAGGGTGTGTTCGTATTGGGTCGGCGCTGACTTCTGACTGGCCAGGTCGCTGATCCAACGGTCCTTGTAGGCGGGCTCATAGATCAACCAGTGCACGTCCTCTGTCTTTGGGTCGTGCAGCGTACCTCCATTTGACCGGAGCAGCGGAGCGGTGACGAAGTTGTCCCAGCTCTGGTCATGCAGCTCCGGGTCCTTTGGATCGTAGGTAGAGGGGGTGAGAGTCCCCCGCTTCCGTGGACACCCCCGATGTGATGGAAGGGTGTGGGATGTCGGAAAGCGAGAAGAGGCAGCGGCGGCAGCGGCGTAGTTTCAGCCCAGAGTTCAGGGCTGGAGCGGTGAAGC
>NZ_RAVX01000032.1:0-65772 GCF_003611605.1 Corallococcus sp. AB011P | reverse complement strand
CATCACGCCGCACACGAAGTTCAAGGCGCAGATTTACGTGCTGTCGAAGGAAGAGGGCGGCCGCCACACCCCGTTCTTCAAGGGGTACCGTCCGCAGTTCTACTTCCGCACCACGGACGTGACGGGCACGGTGAAGCTGCCGGACAACGTCGAGATGGTCATGCCGGGCGACAACATCGCCATCGAGGTGGAGCTCATCACCCCGGTCGCGATGGAGAAGGAGCTCCGGTTCGCCGTCCGCGAGGGTGGCCGTACGGTGGGCGCCGGCGTCGTTGCGGAGATCATCGCCTAGTCGGCTTCCCGCCGACCGGCTTTCACGGGCACTGAGTTGCGGAGGGGAGGGCTGCTTTTGTAGCCTTCCCTTCTCGCATCTGGTGAAATGAACCATGCCTAAGGGTAACCGTTCCATCATCTCGCTCGAGTGCACCACGTGCAAAGAGCGGAACTACACGACCACGAAGAACAAGCGGAAGAGCCAGGACAAGCTTGAGCTGAGCAAGTTCTGTCCTCGCTGCCGCAAGCACACGGACCACAAGGAAGGCAAGGTCTAGGTCGTCGGTTTCATGAAGGTTTAGGCCAGTAGCTCCAACGGTAGAGCAGCGGTCTCCAAATCCGCGTGTTGGGGGTTCGAATCCCTCCTGGCCTGCCAGCTTCAGTACAGGGACCCCCGGTACCGAGCGGTGCCGGGGGTCCCTGTCTTTTCGCAGTCCCGCTTCCGCAGTCCCTCGTGAGGCACCATGGCGACGGCATCTGAGGCCAGCCAGCAGGCTAACCGCTCGGGCATCGACCCCAAGCGGCTCGTGGTCATCTTCTATCTCGTCTTCGGCATCGTCCTGGCCCTCTTCCTGGAGCACGTCTTCGGGTTGCTCTGGAGCCGGTTCGGCTGGAGCGACGTGGAGCTCTTCGAAGGCCTCGGCTGGCGCGTGTCGACGCTGGCGGGCTACGTGGTGGCCCTGGCCCTGGTGCTGGCGGCCTACTTCCACCCTCGCACGCACGCCCTCTCCATCGATGTGGCATCAGAGTTGATGAAGGTCACCTGGCCTACCTGGTCGGAGACCCGCGCATCGACCATGGCCGTGGTCGTCGCCTCGCTGGTGGCGGCCGTTCTGCTCTTCTGCATCGACACCGTCGCCTACAACTTGATGGTGGAGTGGCTGCCTGCCCTGTGGGGGAAGCTGTAATGGCGAAGAAATGGTTCACGGTCCAGACCTACTCGAACTACGAGAACCAGGCGAAGAAGAACCTGGAAGAGCAGGTGCGCCTCAAGGGCCTGCAGGACCAGGATCTGATTGGTGAGATCCTCATCCCCATGGAGCAGGTCGTGGAGATGGTGAACGGCGAGAAGAAGACCACCCGCCGCAAGCTGTTTCCGGGCTACATCTTTGTCCAGATGGAGCTCAGCGACACCACCGTCCACCTGGTGAAGAACACCTCCAAGGTGACGGGGTTCCCGGGCGTCGGCCAGAACGAGCAGCCCCGGCCCATGTCGGACCGCGAGGTCGAGCGCCTCACCGCGCAGGTCACCGAGGGCGCCCACAAGGCCAAGCCCAAGGTCCAGTTCGAGACCAGCGACACGGTGCGCGTCATCGACGGCCCGTTCGCCAACTTCAACGGCACCGTGGAAGAGGTCAACCCGGAGAAGGGCCGCGTGCGCGTGCTCGTCAGCATCTTCGGCCGTGCGACCCCCGTGGAGCTCGACTTCATGCAGGTGGAGAAGACCACCGGCTAGTTTCACAAGTCTTCCGCGCCCGGGTAACGGGCGCGGATCAACGGGTGGGAGGGTCGCCCCGTCTGGCGGCCCGTCGGAACCACCCTCTCGAAAGGCAGCAGTCCGCCGATGAAGAAGGTCACAGGTCAGGTCAAGTTGCAGATCCCCGCCGGCAAGGCGAACCCCGCCCCGCCGATTGGTCCCGCGCTCGGTCAGCAGGGCGTGAACATCATGGAGTTCTGCAAGCAGTTCAACGCCAAGACGCAGGCGGAGGCCAAGGAGGGTCTGATCATCCCGGTGATCATCACCGTGTATCAGGACCGCTCCTTCACCTTCATCCTGAAGACCCCTCCCGCCGCCATCCTCATCAAGAAGGCCGCGGGTCTCCACACGGAGAAGAAGAAGGGTTCGGGCGCGAAGAAGCCGGGCAAGGAGAAGGTGGGGCAGATCACCCGTAAGCAGCTCGAGGAGATCGCCAACAAGAAGATCCAGGACACCACCGCCGCGTCCATCGAAGCCTGCATGAGCACCATTGCTGGCACCGCGCGCTCCATGGGCATCGACGTCGTCGGCTAGCCCGCCCCCTCTCTCAAGGATTCCTGCAATGGCTAACTCCGGAAAGAAGTTCCGCGCGTCCAACGAACTGGTGGACCGCAACAAGCGCTACCCCGTCGCCGAGGGTTTCGCGCTGCTGAAGAAGACGGTTGATACCCGCGCGACGAAGTACGACCAGACGGTCGACGTCGCCATCAACCTGGGCGTGGACCCGAAGCACGCGGACCAGATGGTCCGTGGCGCCGTGGTGCTCCCGCACGGCACCGGCGCCACCGTGCGCGTGGCCGTGTTCGCCAAGGGTGAGCGCGCCACCGAGGCCACCAACGCCGGCGCGGACATCGTCGGCGCCGAGGACCTCCAGAAGCGCATCGAGGAGGGCTTCCTCGACTTCGACACCGTCATCGCGACGCCGGACATGATGGGCGTCGTCGGCCGCCTCGGTAAGGTGCTCGGTCCCCGCGGCCTCATGCCGAACCCGAAGGTCGGCACGGTGACCATGGACGTCGCCAAGGCCATCCGCGACTCCAAGGGCGGTAAGGTCGACTTCCGTGCTGAGAAGGCGGGCATCGTCCACGCGAAGATGGGCAAGGCCTCCTTCCCTGCGGACAAGCTCGAGGCGAACTTCAACGCACTGGTGGACCTGGTGATGAAGCTCAAGCCGGCCACCGCCAAGGGCGTGTACCTGCAGGGCATCGCCATCTCGACGACCATGGGGCCGGGCATCAAGCTCGACACCACGGAAATCCTGGCGCGTCACCGCTAATCGCGGGTGCCAGGACGGGCAGGGAAGGGTGCGCTCCCTGACGGGGAGCGTCAGTCCTGTCGCCCGCGAACGTCAGTTCGTTAGAAAGTGCTGGATCTTTGCGAAAGCCGGGGGTATAGGCCCCCGGCTTTTGCAATTGGGGCGCCATGTCGAGAGACGCGGCGTTCCGACCTGGTTCATGACAGCAGGGACCTGGAGTGGGGAAGACGCGTCCGTTGGGAACCGGGCAACCGGTCGGGCCGTCCATCCGCTCCTGGTTCAAACGGCCGCAAGGTCAGCCCTGCCGAGACTGGAGGTGCGGTGTGGTGCCTCTCGGAGGCTCCTCTCTCGCTCTGCCACTTTGGCCCAGGCATCACGCCCGACCGTCAGGTCGGGCCATGAAGGAGGTGAGTCAAGGTGCTGAAGAGCGAGAAGGAAGAGATGATCAAGGACCTTCACGAGAAGTTTGCGCGGACCAAGACCGCGGTGCTCGTGGAGTCCTCCAAGGTGAACGTCGAGACCGTCACCAAGCTGCGTCGCAAGTTCCGCGAGGGCAAGGTCGAGTACAAGGTCATCAAGAACACGCTGGCGCGCCGTGCCGCTCAGGGTACGACCGTCTCCGTGATTTCGGATGACTTCACCGGTCCCGTGGCGCTGTGCATCAGCTACGACGACGAGGTGGCTCCTGCGAAGATCCTGATGGATTTCATCAAGGACATGGAGACCATCAAGGTCCGTAGCGCCGTCGTCGCCGGTAACAAGGTCGACGCCAACGGCGTGAAGGCACTGGCGAAGCTGCCGGGCCTCAATGAGCTGCGCGGGATGTTGCTCGGCATGCTCAACCAGCCTGCAGGCAAGCTGGTCCGGACCATCGCGGCCCCCGGGTCGCAGCTCGCGCGCGTCATCCAGGCGCACGCGGACAAGGCGCAGGGTCAGTAATCGTCCCGAGAAGTTTTTCTACCGCAACCTCTTCGGCCGAGCCGCCCAAATGGGTCGCCGGCCGTTAGTCAACCAGAAGGAACAGTTCCATGGCCGATTTGAACGCGATTGCTGAAGAACTCTCGAAGCTCACCGTCCTCGAGGCGGGCGAGCTCGTGAAGCTGCTGGAGAACAAGTGGGGCGTTTCCGCCGCCGCCGTGGCCGTTGCCTCCGCGGGCCCCGCCGCCGCCGCCGCTCCTGTTGAGGAGAAGACGGAGTTCAACGTGGTGCTGGCGAACGCCGGCGCCAACAAGATCAACGTCATCAAGGAGATCCGCGCCATCACCGGCCTGGGCCTGAAGGAGGCCAAGGACCTGGTCGAGGGCGCGCCCAAGACGGTCAAGGAAAGCGTCAACAAGGACGACGCCAAGAAGATCAAGGACCAGCTCGTCGCGGCTGGCGCCACCGTCGAGATCAAGTAGTTCTGTACAGGGGCTACCCTGTTCTTCCGGGAAATCCCGGGTAGCCGCCTGATCGGATGAGCAGGCCGGCGCTCCCTATGCTGGGGCGCCGGCTTTGCCCATTTGACATTTGCCAAATTTCCCGGCGCCGCCGCGCGTTACTGAAGTTTGCCCCGCCCGAGCAGCCGTCCCCGGAGACCGAATGCCGACGCAGATCCAGAACAATTTCCGCGTGCGGAAGACCTTCGCGAAAATCGCGAAGATCATCGACATTCCCAATCTCATCAACATCCAGAAGCAATCCTACGAGAAGTTCCTCCAGGCCGACATCGCCCCGGAGAAGCGTGAGGACCTTGGCCTTCAGGGTGTCTTCAAGTCCGTCTTCCCGATCCGGGACTTCAACGAGACCTCCTCGCTGGAGTTTGTCAGCTATCACCTGGAGAAGCCGAAGTACGACGTCGATGAGTGCCACCAGCGTGGAATGACCTACTCGGCGCCCATCAAGGTCGTCGTGCGCTTGGTCGTCTGGGACAAGGACGAGGAGACCGGCGCCCAGTCCATCCGCGACGTAAAGGAGCAAGAGGTCTACTTCGGCGAAATCCCGCTGATGACCCAGAACGGTACGTTCATCATCAACGGCACCGAGCGCGTCGTGGTGAGCCAGCTGCACCGCAGCCCGGGTGCGTTCTTCGACCACGACAAGGGCAAGAGCCACTCGTCGGGCAAGCTGCTCTACAACGCCCGCATCATCCCGTACCGCGGCTCGTGGATCGACTTCGAGTTCGACCACAAGGACCTGCTGTACGTGCGCATCGACCGGCGCCGCAAGCTGCCGGCGACCGTGCTCATCCGCGCCCTGGGCGCCGTCGGTGACACGGCGAAGAAGAACCCGCTCGACTTCAAGGGTTCCACCGAGGAAATCCTCAACTACTACTACGCCACCGAGACCATCTACCTGCAGAGCGCCGCGGACTTCGAGAAGTCCGTCGAGCTGGAGCTCCTGCCGGGTCAGCGCGCCACGCGCGACATCAAGACCAAGGCCGGTGAGCTGATCGTCAAGAAGAACCGCAAGTTCACGCGCGCCGCCATCAAGAAGCTCGAAGCGGCGAAGATGACCAAGCTGCCCATCGACGCGGACGAGCTCTTCACCAAGGTGTCCGCCTACGACGTGGTGGACGAGAACACCGGTGAGGTCATCCTCGAGTGCAACGAGGAGGTGTCCCAGGAGAAGGTGGACGAGCTCCTCAAGCGCGACATCAAGGAGTTCAAGGTCCTCTTCATCGACAACCTCAACGTGGGTCCGTACCTGCGTGAGACGTTGATGCTGGACAAGATCGAGTCGCCCGAGCAGGCCATCATGGAGATCTACCGGCGTCTGCGCCCGGGCGATCCCCCGACGCCGGAGACGGCGACGAACCTGTTCAGCAACCTGTTCTTCAACCCGGAGCGCTACGACCTGTCCAAGGTCGGCCGCCTCAAGCTGAACTTCAAGTTCAGCCTTGAGGAGCCCCTCGACGGTCAGATCCTGACCAAGCGCGACATCCTGGAGGTCATCCGCTACCTGATCGACCTGAAGAACGGCAAGGGCACGATCGACGACATCGACCACCTGGGCAACCGCCGCGTCCGCGCGGTGGGCGAGCTGCTGGAGAACCAGTACCGCATCGGCCTCGTCCGCATGGAGCGCGCGATCAAGGAGCGCATGAGCCTCCAGGAGATCGAGACGCTCATGCCGCACGACCTGATCAACGCCAAGCCGGTGACGGCGGTGATCAAGGAGTTCTTCGGGTCCAGCCAGCTGTCGCAGTTCATGGACCAGACGAACCCGCTCTCGGAAGTCACGCACAAGCGCCGTCTGTCCGCGCTCGGGCCTGGCGGCCTCACGCGTGAGCGCGCGGGCTTCGAAGTCCGCGACGTGCACCCGACGCACTACGGCCGCATCTGCCCCATCGAGACGCCGGAAGGCCCGAACATCGGCCTCATCGCGTCGCTGTCGACCTACGCGCGCGTCAACGAGTTCGGCTTCGTGGAGACGCCGTACCGCAAGGTGGACGCGGGCAGCGTGACGGGGGACGTGGCCTTCTACTCGGCGCTCGAGGAGGAGAAGCACACCATCGCCCAGGCGAACGCGGAGACGGACAAGAAGGGCAAGTTCGTCAACGCGCTGGTGCAGAGCCGCCGCAGCGGCGAGTTCGTCCAGGTCAAGGCCGAGGACGTGGACCTGATGGACGTGTCCCCGAACCAGCTGGTGTCGGTGGCCGCCTCCCTCATCCCGTTCCTGGAGAACGACGACGCGAACCGCGCGCTCATGGGCTCCAACATGCAGCGTCAGGCCGTGCCGCTGCTGCGCACGGCGGCGCCGCTCGTGGGCACGGGCATCGAGGCCATCGTCGCCCGCGACTCGGGCGTCACCTGCGTGGCGCGCCGTGACGGCATCGTGGAGTCGGTGGACGCCAGCCGCATCGTGGTGAAGGCGGACTCCAACGCGGCCCTGAGCGACGTGTCCAGCGAAGTGGACATCTACAACCTGCTCAAGTACCAGCGCTCCAACCAGAACACGTGCCTCAACCAGAAGCCCATCATCCGCAAGGGTGACCGGGTGAAGAAGGGCGACGTGATCGCGGACGGCCCGGCCACCGAGACCGGTGAGCTGGCGCTGGGACAGAACATCGTCGTCGCGTTCATGCCGTGGCAGGGCTACAACTTCGAAGACTCCATCCTGCTCAGCGAGCGCATCCTCAAGGAGGACGTCTTCACGTCCATCCACATCGAGGAATTCGAGTGCATCGCGCGCGACACCAAGCTGGGCAAGGAGGAGATCACCCGCGACATCCCGAACGTGGGTGAGGAAGCCCTCAAGGACCTGGACGAGAGCGGCATCATCCGCATCGGCGCCGAGGTGAAGCCCGGCGACGTGCTGGTGGGCAAGATCACTCCGAAGGGCGAGACCCAGCTCTCCCCCGAAGAGAAGCTGCTGCGCGCCATCTTCGGTGAGAAGGCCGGCGACGTGCGCGACAGCTCGCTGCGCGTGCCCCCGGGCGTTGTCGGCACCGTCATCAACGCCAAGGTGTTCAGCCGCAAGGGCGTGGAGAAGGACGAGCGCGCCAAGCAGATCGAGTCCATGGAGGAGGCGAAGCTCCTCAAGGACCAGAACGACGAGATCAAGGTCCTCCAGGACTCCGCGTACAGCCGCCTCCGCGGCCTGGTCCGCGGCAAGGAGGTCCAGGGCAAGCTCGTGGACGACAAGGGGAAGATCCTCCTGAAGAAGGGGGACATCCTCAACGACGAGCTGCTGGCCACGGTGCCGTACAAGTACTGGGGCGAGATCTCCGTGGGCGACCCGCTGGACGCGCGCCTGCGCGACATCCTGCGCAACCTGGAGGAGACGAAGGAGGCCGTGAAGCTGGCCTTCGGCGAGAAGATCGCCCGCATCAAGAAGGGCGACGAGCTCCCTCCGGGCGTCATCAAGATGGTGAAGGTGTACGTCGCCATCAAGCGCAAGCTGGCGGTGGGCGACAAGATGGCCGGCCGCCACGGCAACAAGGGCGTCGTGTCCCGCGTCCTCCCCGAGGAGGACATGCCGTACCTGGAGGATGGCCGTCCGGTGGACATCGTCCTCAACCCGCTCGGCGTTCCCAGCCGCATGAACATCGGGCAGATCCTCGAGGTCCACCTGGGCTGGGCCGCGAAGGGCGTGGGCGAGCAGCTGCAGCGCTACATCGAAGAGAACTTCAGCGGCGAGCAGCTCAAGAAGCAGCTGAAGACCGTCTACGACGACAAGGCCTTCGGCGACTTCGTGGACGGCCTGTCCGACCAGGAGGTCCAGGACCTCTGCCGCCGCCTGAAGAAGGGCATCCATGTGGCGACGCCGGTGTTCGACGGCGCTCGCGAGACGGAGCTGCACGCCCTCTTCGACGAGGGCCGGCTGCCGCGCTCCGGTCAGATGGTGCTCTTCGACGGCCGCACGGGTGAGCCGTTCGACCAGAACGTCACCGTGGGCGTGATGTACATGCTCAAGCTGCACCACCTGGTGGACGAGAAGATCCACGCCCGTTCCATCGGGCCCTACTCGCTCGTCACGCAGCAGCCCCTGGGCGGCAAGGCCCAGTTCGGCGGTCAGCGTCTGGGCGAGATGGAAGTCTGGGCGATGGAGGCCTACGGCGCGGCGTACACGCTGCAGGAGTTCCTCACGGTCAAGTCGGACGACGTGGTGGGCCGCACGCGCATGTACGAGGCGATCGTCAAGGGCGACAACGTCCTGGAGTCCGGCCTGCCCGAGTCGTTCAACGTGCTCCTCAAGGAGCTCCAGTCGCTGGCCCTGGACGTGGAGCTGCTGGAGAGCGCGCCCCCGGAGCGGCAGCGCAGCTTCGGCGGTGACTTCCTGGGCGGCGGCGACGGCGAGGACCGGAAGTCCGGGACCGAGGCCTAGGCCTTTTCAAAGAAGCCGGCGCGCCCGCCTGACCGGCTGGCTGCTTCCTCCTGGAGGGAGCGGCTGGCCGGGCGCAGGGCGGGGGCCCGAAACGTTTGGCGCCTTGAGCGCTCATAAGTTTTCGGAGGCAACGTGAAGGACATTTTCAACTTCTTCGAGAAGCCGAAGGACCCGCTGTCGTTCAACGCCATCCGCATCGCGCTGGCGTCGCCCGACAAGATCCGTCAGTGGTCGCACGGCGAGGTGAAGAAGCCGGAGACGATCAACTACCGCACCTTCAAGCCGGAGCGGGACGGGCTGTTCTGCGCCCGCATCTTCGGGCCGGTGAAGGACTACGAGTGCAACTGCGGCAAGTACAAGCGCATGAAGCACCGTGGCGTCGTGTGCGAGAAGTGCGGCGTGGAGGTCATCCAGTCCAAGGTGCGCCGTGAGCGCCTGGGACACATCACGCTGGCCACGCCCGTGGCCCACATCTGGTTCCTCAAGTCGCTGCCCAGCCGCATCGGCAACCTGCTCGACATCACCCTCAAGGAGATGGAGAAGGTGCTGTACTGCGAGAGCTACATGGTCATCGACCCCAAGGCGACGCCGCTCCAGAGGGGCGAGCTGATCTCCGAGGAGAAGATGCACCGGCTCTTCCAGGAGCACGGTGAGGACTCGTTCAGCGCGGGCATGGGCGGCGAGGCCGTCCGCGAGATGCTCAAGTCCCTGGACGTGGAGAGGCTGTCCGAGGAACTGCGCAAGGACATGCGCGAGACCACCAGCGAGGCGAAGCGGAAGAAGTACGCCAAGCGCCTGAAGGTGGCGGAAGCGTTCCGCGTCTCCGGCAACAAGCCGGAGTGGATGATGCTGGACGTCATCCCGGTCATCCCGCCCGACCTGCGTCCGCTGGTGCCCCTGGACGGCGGCCGCTTCGCGACCTCCGACCTCAACGACCTGTACCGCCGCGTCATCAACCGGAACAACCGCCTCAAGCGGCTCCAGGAACTGAACGCGCCGGACATCATCATCCGCAACGAGAAGCGGATGCTCCAGGAGGCCGTGGACGCGCTGTTCGACAACGGCCGCCGCGGGAAGACCATCACCGGCCCGAACAAGCGGCCGCTGAAGTCGCTGTCCGACATGCTCAAGGGCAAGCAGGGCCGGTTCCGTCAGAACCTGCTCGGCAAGCGCGTGGACTACTCGGGCCGCTCCGTCATCGTCGTCGGTCCCGAGCTGCGCCTGCACCAGTGCGGCCTGCCGAAGATCATGGCGCTCGAGCTCTTCAAGCCGTTCATCTACAACAAGCTCGAAGAGAAGGGCTACGTCACCACCATCAAGTCGGCGAAGAAGATGGTGGAGAAGGAGCGTCCGGAGGTCTGGGACATCCTCGAGGACGTGATCCGCGAGCACCCGGTGCTCCTCAACCGCGCCCCCACGCTGCACCGCTTGGGCATGCAGGCCTTCGAGCCCGTCCTCATTGAGGGCAAGGCCATCCAGCTGCACCCGCTGGTGTGCGCCGCGTTCAACGCGGACTTCGACGGCGACCAGATGGCCGTGCACGTGCCGCTGTCCATCGAAGCGCAGATGGAAGCGCGCGTGCTGATGATGTCGACGAACAACATCCTCAGCCCCGCGAACGGCAAGCCCATCATCGTCCCGACGCAGGACATGGTGCTCGGCATCTACTACATGACGCGCGCCCGCGAGTTCGCCAACGGCGAAGGCCGCGTGTTCGCGTCGCCGGACGAGGTGCGCGCCGCGTACGACCACGGTGAGGTCCACCTGCAGGCCAAGGTGGTGTGCCGCATCGACGGCAAGCGCAAGGAGACCACGGTCGGCCGCGTGCTGCTGTGGGAAGTCGTTCCGCGCCGCGTGGGCTTCGACGCCATCAACAAGGTGCTCGACAAGAAGTCGCTCGGTAACCTCATCGACCTCTGCTACCGCCTCACGGGCGAGAAGGAGACGGTGCTGCTGGCGGACCGCGTCCGCAGCGCGGGCTACTTCCACGCGACCCGCGCCGGTATCTCCATCGCGCTCAAGGACATGATCATTCCTGCGAAGAAGCAGGAGTTCCTGGACTACGCGCGCAAGGAAGTGGCGGAGATCGAGAACCAGTACCTGGAAGGCCTCATCACCGACGGTGAGCGCTACAACAAGGTCATCGATATCTGGGCGGAGATCACCGAGAAGGTCGCCCAGGAGATGATGCAGCAGATCTCCCAGGACGAGGCCAGCGGGGACGTGGACGGCAAGCGCATCACGCGCAAGCAGCCGTCGTTCAACCCCATCTACATCATGGCCGACTCCGGTGCCCGCGGCAGCGCCCAGCAGATCCGCCAGCTGGCGGGTATGCGCGGCCTGATGGCGAAGCCCTCCGGTGAAATCATCGAGACGCCCATCACGGCCAACTTCCGTGAAGGCCTCTCCGTGCTCCAGTACTTCATCTCCACGCACGGCGCTCGTAAGGGCCTGGCGGACACGGCGCTCAAGACGGCCAACTCCGGTTACCTCACCCGCCGTCTCGTGGACGTGGCGCAGGACGCCATCATCAACGAGTACGACTGCGGCACCATGGACGGTCTGTTCATCGGCGCCCTGGTGGAAGGCGGCGAAATCATCGAGCCGCTGGGTGAGCGCATCCTGGGCCGCGTGGCCCTGGACGACATCCTCGACCCTGTGACGGGCGAGGTGCTGGTGCGCGCCAACGAGGAGATCGACGAGGAGCGCGTCCGCCGCATCGAGAACAGCGGTCTGGACAAGGTGAAGATCCGCTCGGTGCTCACCTGCCAGGCCAAGCGCGGCATCTGCGTGGAGTGCTACGGCCGTGACCTGGCGCGTGGCCGCAAGGTGTCCGTGGGCGAGGCCGTGGGCGTCATCGCGGCGCAGTCCATCGGTGAGCCGGGTACGCAGCTCACGATGCGCACCTTCCACATCGGTGGTGCGGCGACCCGTCGCGCGGAGCAGTCCAGCCTGGAGAACCGCTACGCGGGTTCCGTGAAGTTCGCGGGCCTGAACACGGTGCAGAAGGCGGACGGCACGCTGGTGGCCATGAACCGCAACGGCGAGATCGTCGTCGTCGACGAGTCGGGCCGCGAGCGCGAGCGCTACCAGATCATCTACGGCGCCCGCATCCTGGTGAAGGAAGGCCAGAAGCTGGAGCCGGGCGTGCTGGTGGCCGAGTGGGACCCGTTCGCCATCCCGCTGCTCACGGAAGTGGGCGGTGTCGTGCGCTACGAGGACATCATCGAAGGCGTGACGATGTCCGAGACGCTCGACGAGGTGACGGGCCTGTCGCGCAAGACGGTCATCGAGTCCAAGGACCCGGAGGCGCGTCCGCGCGTCACCATCCGCGACGCGGCCGGCAACGTGAAGGACCTGCCGTCCTCCAAGAACCAGGCGAGCTACTTCCTGCCCCAGGGCGCGATCATCACGGTCAACGACCAGGATGAGATCTCCGCGGGCGAGGTCATCGCCAAGGTGCCGCGCGAGACCACGAAGACCAAGGACATCACGGGCGGTCTGCCCCGCGTGGCCGAGCTCTTCGAGGCGCGCAAGCCCAAGGACGCGGCGGCGATCGCGGAGATCGACGGCGTGGTGTCCTTCGGCAAGGACACCAAGGGCAAGCGCAAGCTCATCATCACCCCCGAAGTGGGCGGCGAGCAGCGCGCGGACCTGGCCAAGGAGTACCTCATCTCCAAGGGCAAGAGCATCAACGTCCACTCCGGCGACCGCGTGAAGGCCGGCGAGGCGATGATGGACGGCGCGGCCAACCCGCACGACATCCTCAAGGTGCTGGGCGAGAAGGAACTCGCGCGCTACCTGGTGGACGAAGTGCAGGAGGTCTACCGACTGCAGGGCGTGAAGATCAACGACAAGCACATCGAGACGATCGTCCGGCAGATGCTGCGCCGGGTGCGCGTCACCGACGTGGGCGACACCAACTTCCTGGTCGACGAGCAGGTCGAGAAGTGGGTGTTCGAGGAGGAGAACGAGAAGGTCATGGCCGAAGGGAAGCGCCCGGCCGTGGGCGAGCCCCTGCTGCTCGGCATCACCAAGGCGTCGCTCTCCACCGAGTCGTTCATCTCCTCGGCGTCGTTCCAGGAGACCACGAAGGTGCTCACCGAGGCCGCCATCAACGGCAAGGTGGACTACCTGCGCGGCCTCAAGGAGAACGTCATCATGGGCCGGCTCATCCCCGCCGGCACGGGCCTGCCGAACTACAAGCACCTCGACATCGAGGTGGAGAGCCCCACGGACGAGGTCAACGAGATGGAGGCCGCCCTGGCCGCCACCCACGGCGACACCGGCCCGCTGGCTCCTCCTCCGTCGCGGCCGGACACCCGGTCCACCGACGTCGCCTAGTGCTTCCGTAAGAAGCGTCCCTGACGCTTCCTGAGTCAGCCGCCGTCCTGGTGTCATGCCGGGGCGGCGGCTTTCTCGTTTTGCACACTCCCGTTCCTGTTTGCTTGACAGTATGTCGCGGTGCGTTATTTTGACGCATCACGTTGTGAGACCCGGAACACCCGGGGGGGAGCGCGACATGGCGACGACGAGTGCGAAGGCTGACGAGAAGACGGGCGTGACGCAGAACGTGGAGGCCTTCCTGAAGGGGCGGTTCTCCGAGGCGCAGAAGCGGTTCCAGGGCCTGGAAGGGGAGGCGAACAAGGCCTTCCGTGCGCTGGAGACGCGGGGCCAGGTGGCGGCGAAGGAGGTCCAGCACCTGTGGACGAAGGTGCAGGCCGGTGAGCTGCGCGCCGACCCTCGCGTGCAGGAGTTGAGCAAGAAGGTGGACGCCGCGGGCGTGGAGCTGCGCAAGCGGTTGGATGGGCTCCAGACGAAGGTCGTGGAGGCGGTGGGAGTTGCCAGCCAGTCCCAGGTGGAGCAGATCACCCGGGAGCTGAACCGCCTTTCGAAGAAGCTGGATGTGCTCCTGAAGCCCACCCGTCGTGCCCACCGGTCGACCAAGAATTCGGGCGGCGCGGCGTCTTCTCCGCGGGCCTGAGCAGCGTTTTCATCACCCATGGGGTGTGCTTAGGTCGCAAACCCCTTTGAATGCCCAGGGTTCCTTCCACGGGAAGGGCCCGGGGTAACTCCCGGAGCGACTTCATGGACAACAACACCGAGGCCCCCCGAGAGAAGACCTCCGTGGCGGAGGCATTCGAGCGGATCTGGAGCCAGGCGCTCCTGGCGGTGAACACGGCGGAGGAGGAGGCTTCCCGCGCCGTGCAGCGCGTGGCGTCCGTCGCGGGCTGGAGCCAGGACGAGGTGAAGCGCCAGGCCCGTGAGTTCGCGGAGCGGCTGACGGGGCACCGCAAGGACCTGGAGCACAACGTGGAGGAGCGGGTCCGCACGGCCCTGACCCTCCTGAAGCTGCCTCGCCGCGAGGAGCTGCAGGCGTTTGGTGCCCGCCTGGAGCGTCTGAACGAACGCATCCAGGCCCTGGAGCACCGGAAGTGAGAGGACCCGCCGCCTCGGGCGGCAGGTCGTTGGGAACGCGGTTCTTCGCGGGGCTCCATGCCCTGAGCAGCGGGTGCTCCCGGCTCCCGCTGCTCGCGGGTGTGGCGCTCGTGGTGTCCGCGCGGGTGGTGCCCCTCCTGGAGGAGTCCGCCCCCCAGTCCGTGGTCCCCGAGATGGTGGCGCAGGAGGCCGTCTCCGAGGAGGCGGCCCTCATCGACGCCGTGCTGGCCAAGCGCGCCCCGGACCTGGGGCTCACGCTGCGCCGGCGGCTGGGGCAGGCCATCGACGAGGAGTCGCGCCGCACGGGGTATGACCCGCTGCTGGTGCTGGCCCTCATCGACGTGGAGTCCGACTTCGAGGAGGAGTCCGTCTCCGAGAAGGGCGCCCGGGGCCTGATGCAGATCAAGCCCAGCACGCTGCACTTCCTGGCGGAGAAGGAAGGCCTGAGGCTGTCGCGTGAGGAGGTGGTGGCGGATCCCGCCGTCTGCGTGCGCCTGGGCATCCGCTACCTGCGAAACCTGCAGGGCCGCTTCGGCGGAGACCTGGACCTGGCGCTGATGGCCTACAACGCCGGCCCCACGCGCATCCGGGACGCCATGAAGGCCGGGGAGCTGGAGAAGTTCCGGCGCTACCCCCGGGCCGTGCGGCGCGACTTCCGCCGCTTCCGCGAGGGCCATGGCCTGGGCGGGGACTGGGCGCTCGCGCAGCGCGAGCCGCCGCCACCGGCGCCTGACGAGACGCCGACCGCGGCGCCCTGACGGCCTTCGCGGCCGGACTGGAAGACGGGCCCCCGGGTGAATGTTCGGGGCGGCGGAGCGCTCCAAGGAGGGCCGTCCCCGCCTTGTCCCGCTCCCCCGGGTGCGCTAAGTCGTTCGCAAGCTCCCGGGACTGTTGAGGATTCCCAGGAGGAATGCCCCCATGCCCCGTCCATCCGCTCGCATTGCCATCACCGTCGCGGCCTCGCTCGTCCCCATGCTGGCCCTGGCCGGCTCGGTCTTCCTGAACGGCGTGAAGATCGACGGGGTGACGAACACGCGCTTCGAGAAGGCCACCGTCCGCATCGACGCGGAAGGGAACGTCCACATCGACGCGCCGGGGTACGCCGCCCGCGTGACGAACGTGACGCCCACGCCCGCGACGCCTTCCTCCGCCACGCCTCCGGCCGCCGCCCCGGTGGACGCGGGGGTCGTCGCGCAGGCTCCCGCGCCGGCCGCTCCCGCCGCTTCCCCGGCCGTGCCGGGGCGCATCTCCCAGCGCTACTGGCTGGTGACGGAGCAGACGACGCCGGGCATGACGGACTTCGACATCGACGTGTACGTGAACTCGCGCTGGCTGCGCCGTTTGCGCAACAACGAGGACCAGGTGGTGGTGGACATCACCAGCCAGTTGCGTCCCGGCGCGAACGCGGTGACGCTGATTGCCCGCAAGCAGAGCACGGGCAGCCGCCGCAGCACGTCGCCCGGGAACGTCTTCAAGGTGATCATCGGCGAGGGGAACGAGGGCGGCGGCAACGTGATGATTGACACGCCCCTCATCCGCTTCCAGAAGACGGCTGCGGACGTGCAGGACGCGACCGAGGAGTTCACGCTCACCACCCGTTAGGGTGCGCGGGAAGGGAGACGACGGTGTTCACCATCGACGAGCGCTACCGGGGCCTCCCCGCCAACCGCGACCAGGTGCTCGCGCTGCACCTGTCCCTCAACACGCCGCACGTGGCCATTCCCGGCAAGCAGGCCGGGCCCGCGCAGGCCTTCGTGGTGGGGCTGCGCGGCGGGCAGGGCGCGGGCGTCTTCGTGTACCTGTACCTCGTGGAGGCGGGGGACTGCGCGGTGTACGTTTCCGGCCGGCGCATCCAGTCCGCGGATGAGCTGCGCGAGGACGAGGACGACGCGCTCGCGTTCGTGGAGTCGCTGGGCTTCATGATGGACAACGCGAACTGGCGCGCCGCGGCCCCCGCGCAGCAGGACGAGTGGCTGAAGACGCTGCCCGTGTTCTTCCGGGAGCCCACGCTCGTGCCCGCCGTGAAGGCCCGCGCCGAAGAGAAGCGCAACGTCGCCACCACCCTGGGCCGCTTCCTGGCCGCGTTCTGACCCTCCACCCTGGATTGGCACCCATGTCCCGCATCACTTCCTCCTGCTTCCTCGCGTTCGCGCTCGCGTCGGCGGGCTGTGCGCACGTCCCCACGGAGAAGGAGCGCCAGAGCTCGGAGATCCACTACGACCTGGGCATCCAGGCGCAGCAGCACGGCCACGTGCAGGACGCGCTCCAGGAGTACCAGAAGGCGCTGGAGCAGAACCCGGGCAACCCGGAGGCCCACAACGCGGTGGGCGTGCTGCTGCACCTGTCCTTCCGGCGGCTCGACGAGGCGTCGTCCCACTACGAGAAGGCGCTGACGCTGCGGCCGTCCTTCTCCGATGCGCGCACGAACCTGGGCAACCTGCGCCTGGATCAGGGCCGCTACGACGACGCCATCAAGCTGTACGAAGAGTCGCTCAACGACATGCAGTACCGCCACGGCTACTCCGCGCAGGGGAACCTGGGCTGGGCGCTCTACAAGAAGGGCGACACGGCGAACGCGCTGCAGAACATCAAGTCCGCCGTCACCACCAACCCGGACTTCTGCCTGGGCTACAAGAACCTGGGCATCATCTACGACGAGACGGGCAAGACGGAGGAGGCGTGCCGGCAGTTCGGGAACTACCGTGAGAAGTGCCCGGACGTGGCGGAGGCCTACCAGCGCGAAGGCGTGTGCCAGGCGAAGCTCGGGCGGGTGGACGAGGCGAAGAAGGCGCTTGCGCTCTGTGAGTCCAAGGCTCAGCCGAACGAATCGGTGCTCAAGGACCACTGCCGCTCACTGCTGGACCACCTCTAGCCGCGGGGGCCCCGAAAGACCGTGGACCACGTCGACTTCGGCAAATACCTCAGCCAGCAGCGCGAGCTTCGCGGCCTGTCGCGCGAGGACGTCTCCCGGGAGACGAAGATTCCCCCCAGCCTCGTCGCGGCGCTGGAGGCGGGGCAGGTGGAGCGGCTGCCCGAGCGCGTGTTCGTGCTGAACTACATCCGCGCGTACGCGCAGGTCATCGGCCTGTCGCCGGAGGAAGCGGCGCTGCGCTACGAGGAGGTGGACCGGGCGGTGCCCGCGCCTTCGCCAGCGCAGCTTGAGAAGGCGCGGCGCAAGCGGGCGTACGTCATCCTGGCCGTGCTGCTGGCGGTCCTGCTCCTGGGCGCGGGGCTGTTCCTGGTGCTGTCCGGGAAGCTTCCGCCCCCCGCGGCGCGTTGACGAGGGATCATGGAGCGGTACGCCGACGACGCGTTCGTGCTGTCCACGGTCGACTATGGCGAGTCCGACCGGCTGGTGACGCTGCTCACGCGTGAGCACGGCAAGCTGACCGCGTTCGCGGCGGGCGCTCGCAAGAGCAAGCGCCGGTTCGCGGGGGCGCTGGAGCCGTTCATGCGGTTGCGCGTGCAGCTCGTGGAGACGCGCGGCAGCACGGTGCGGATCGACTCGGCGGACATCGTCGCGGGCTTCTACGCCGCGCGCGAGGACCTGTCGCTCATCGCCCGGGCGCTGTACGCGGTGGAGCTGTGCCGCGAGCTCACGCGCGAACATGAACCGCACCCGGAGCTGTTCGAGCTGGTGGAGGGCTACCTGCAGCGGCTGGACGCGAAGGAGGCCGGGCCCACGTCGTTGCTCGCGTTCGAGCTGGCGGCGCTGGCGCAGGCGGGGTTGATGCCGCGCTTCGACTCCTGCTCGCTGTGTGGCGGTCTGCCCGGCGAGCGGCCCCGGTTCGACCAGGGCCACGGTGGCGCGGTGTGCGAGCCGTGTGGCGGACGCGCGCGTGACTCGGTGCCGGTGCCGGTGGCGCTGCTGGCCGGTCTGCGCTCGCTCCAGGAGGGGCAACGCACGCCGCTGCCCGCGGACCTCCGCGCGCGGGCTCGGGGCCTGCTCAACGTCTTCATCGCGCACCACGTGGGCCGCAAGCTCAAGAGCGTGGACTTCATGGCGCAGGTGGGCCTGGACTGACGGGCAGCACGCGGTCCCCAGGGGGAGCTGTCATGCACGAAGCCGGGCCGCTGGACGTGGTGTGTGTCGGCGAAACGCTGGTGGACTTCCTTCCCGTGGCCGGTGGCGCCACGCGCGTGCGGGACGTGGAGGCCTGGAAGCCATCGCCGGGAGGCTCACCGGCCAACGTCTCCGTGGGGCTCGCGCGGTTGGGCCTGCGCTCGGCGATGGTGGGCGTGGTGGGCTCCGATGAGTTCGGCCACTTCCTGCGCGACCGGCTGGCGGCGGACGGCGTGGACGTGAGCCGCCTGCGCCAGGTGGACCACGCGCGCACGGGCTTGTTGTTCGTCTCGCTGGACGCGCATGGCGAGCGCAGCTTCACGTACTTCCGGACGCGGTCCGCGGAGTTCCTGCTGGACGACTCCGACGTGGACGGTGGCTTCGTGCGGCGCGCGAAGGCGCTGCACTGCGGCTCCAACTCCCTGCTCCTGCCGGAGGCGCGCGAGGCCATGGTGCGCATGCTCACCCTGGCACGTGAGGCCGGGATGCTGGTGAGCTGTGATCCGAACCTGCGGCTGCACATGTGGACGCAGCCCGAGGAGTTGAAGGCGCTCCTGGGGCGCATGCTCCCGCTGTGCACGGTGGTGAAGCTGTCCGAGGAGGAGATCCACTTCGCGACCGGCGAGCACTCGCCCGAGGCGGCCCTGCACGTCCTGTCCGCGAAGGGCGTGCGGCTGCCCGTGGTGACGCTGGGCCCTCGCGGCGCGGTGTTCCTCTGGCGGGGGGAGGTCCTCTCCGTTCCCGCGCCCCAGGTGACGGTGGTGGACACGACAGGCGCCGGTGATGGCTTCGTGTCCGCCATGTTGAGCGGCCTGGTGCGCTGGTACTGCGACGCGCGCTCGCTGGAGGATGCGACACGCGAGGAACTGGTCGCGCTGATGACCTTCGCGGCGGGCGTGGGGGCTCGGGTGGTGACGAAGCTGGGCGCGGTGGCGGCGCTCCCCGTGGCATCCGAAGTGGAGGGGCTGCTGCCCGCTCGGCCCGCCGTGCGACGCATCGCGCGCTGACGGGAAGCGCCGGGCCGGGTCAGGCTCGTGTGCTTCGCTGCGTCCTGCGTGGCCCACCATCCCATCCAGGAGGGACCGATGAGTGACACCCGTGAGACTTCTTCCTCCGCTCCGGCTCGCGTCCGGGGGCTGGAGCAGATCGACCGGCTATCGGTGCCCCTGCCGCATGGCACCGAGGTCACGACCCGCGTGGAGCGTGTGGCGTCCGGGGGACGCCGCATCCCCCAGGGCGTAGTGGGCCGCGTGGTGCGCGCGCATGACGGCGGCTTCGACGTGCAGATCGTCGGCGTGGGCGAGGTGTGGTTCGCGCGCGATGAGCTGGTGCCCCGGCGCGCGGGACAGGTGCAGTTCGCTCAGCGGCGCGAGGCGGCCTGGGGCGCGCTGCGGCCGTGCGTGGTGCTGGAGACGCGCGTGGGCAGTCATGCGTGGGGGCTCGCGGATGAGCGCTCCGACGTGGACGTGCGCGGTGTGTTCGCGCTGCCGCTTCCGTGGACGCTCGGCCTGGGGCAGCCGCCGCAGGACCTGGTGAGCGCGGATGGCAGCACCACGTACTGGGAGGTCCGTAAGACGGTGGAGCAGGCGCTGCGCGCGGATCCGAACACACTGGAGACCCTCTTCGTCCCCGGTGCGACGGCGGTGGACGAACTGGGCACGTGGGTGCTGGAGGCGCGCGAGGCGTTCGTCTCCAAGGCCATCTTCGGCAGCTTCGGGCGCTACGCCATGAGCCAGCTCGACAAGCTCACCCGCAGCCAGCGGCTGGCCGAGCACCGCGACCTGCTGCTCGCGTGGTTGTGCGAGGAGCCCACGCCGGACCTGGACGAGGTCGCTCGTCGCCTGTCCGCCGTGTCGCCTCGTGCCGCGCCCACGCCCGAGGATGCGGTGCTCGCGGCGAAGACGTACGTCAAGCAGCTCTACCGCTCGCTCTGGGACCAGGGGCTGCTCGCGTCGAACGACTTCGCGGCGCTCACGGCGTACGCGCGCGGCGGCGGCCAGCGTCCTCCGTCCGCGCGGGAGCTGCGGCCGAAGAACGCGTACAACCTGCTGCGGCTGGTGGCGCTGGCGACGGGTTGGCTGCGCGACGGTGTGCCTGGCTTCGAGGCGACGGGGGCGTTGAAGGCGCGGCTGCTCGACATCAAGGGCGGACAGGTGCCACTGGAGGACGTGCTGCGCGACGCCGAGTCGATGGCTCCGGCGTTGGAGGCCGCGCACCGAGAGAGCCGGCTGCCGGAGCATCCGGACTACGCCCGCGCGGACCGGTTGCTGCGTCGCGTGGGCGACGAGGTGGCGCGGCGCTGGGTCTTGAAGACGCCCGGCCCGTTGGGCCGTGACGCGCCGGAGGCTCCGGCGCTGGAAGGAGGGACGGAATGAAGGGCAGGGTGACGGAGCATCAGGAGCGCATGGCGGACCGCGTGCTGGACGCGGAGTCCCTCCAGCGCGAGCACCTGGTCATTTCGCTGTCCGGCGCGCATGCGTACGGTTTCCCGTCGCATGACAGCGACCTGGACCTCAAGGCCATCCACATCGCGCCCACCACCGCGCTCCTCGGCCTCCAGCCCCGGCACGTGCCGGCGGAGCGGCTGGAGGTGCTGGAGGGCGTGGAGGTGGACTACTCGTCCAACGAGCTGCAGCCCGTGCTGCTGGGCATCCTCCAGGGCAACGGCAACTACATCGAGCGGGTGCTGGGCGCCATCACCGTGCGGGCCCTGCCGGAGCTGGAGTCGCTGCGGCCGCTGGTACGGGCCGCGCTGTCGCGGCGCATCCACCGGCATTACCGCGGCTTCGGACAGGGGCAGTTCCGCGAGTGGGAGAAGAGCGGATTCCGCTCCGTGAAGAAGTTGCTGTACGTGCTGCGCACGACGCTCACCGGGACGCATGCGCTGCGCACGGGCGAAGTGGAGACGGACGTCACCGTCCTGCTGGAACCGTATGGCTTTGGCGAAGCCCGTACGCTGGTGGAGCGCAAGCGGAGCGGTGAGCGCATCGAGCTGACCGACGCCCTCAGCGAAGAGTGGCAGCGGGAGGTGACACGCGCCTTCGCGGTGCTCGACGCGGCGGACGCGGCCTCCGTGTTGCCTCTGGAGCCACAACCGCCGGCCGTGGCCGCGCTCGAAGGCTGGATGCTCGACGTGCGGCGACGGCGGTTCGGCGCCTAATCCGCTTTCACCGGACTCCGGAGGCCGGGGTGGGGGCCGTCTGGAAAGACGGTCATCGACCTGGGAGGGTTCGGCGGGTAACATCCGCGCCCGCCATGAGCACGCAGGGAGTCGCCGGAGACGATCCCGACCGGGGGCGGCGCATCGGAAAGTACGAGATCCTCACCCGCCTCTCGATGGGCGGGATGGCGGAGCTGTTCCTCGCGTACACCTCCGGCCCCGGTGGCTTCCGCAAGTTCGTGGCGGTGAAGCAGATCCTCCCCGACATCAAGAAGGACGACCAGTTCGTCAAGATGTTCCTCGACGAGGCGCGCATCACCGCGGCCTTCTCGCACGCGAACATCGGACAGGTGTTCGACCTGGGGGAGGAGGACGGCGAGCTGTACCTCGCCATGGAGTTCCTGCCCGGCCAGAACCTGGAGCAGGTGGTGAAGATGGCGGAGCGGCGCAAGTACGCGCTGCCGCTGGGCTTCAGCGCGCGCGTGATTCGCGACACGTGCCTGGGCCTGCACTACGCCCACCACTTCATGGATCCGTCGGGCCGCCCCGTGGCGGTGGTGCACCGCGACGTGTCCCCGAAGAACGTGATGCTCACCTACGACGGCGTCGTGAAGGTGATCGACTTCGGCATCGCCAAGGCGCGCGGCAAGCTGGGCCGCACGCAGGTGGGCACCGTGAAGGGGACCAGCGGCTACATGTCCCCGGAGCAGGTCCGCAACAAGGACCTGGATGGCCGCAGCGACCAGTTCTCCACGGGCGTGATGCTCCACGAGCTGCTGGCCGGACAGCGCCTGTTCAACGCCCCCGGCGAAGCCGCCGTGATGATGCAGATCGTGGACGGGGACATCCCCGCGCCGCGCTCGCTCAACGCGGCCGTGCCGGAGGCGCTGGAAGCCGTGGTGCTCAAGGCGCTGTCGCGCGATGCCGCCCAGCGCTTCGGCACCTGCCGGGAGATGGCGCGCGCCATCGAGGCCACGCTGGGCTCCGAGCTGTTCGACGAAGACCAGATGACCGCCGTCATGGGCGAGCTCTTCGAGGAGAAGCGCCAGAAGACGCGCACGCTCCTGGAGCTGGCCAGCCGCGCCGAGGACGCCCGCGTCAGCGAGGCCGCCGGCGCGCTCCAGGTGGAGGAGGGCAGTGAGCAGGCCGCCTCCGCCGCCACCGCGCAGGTGAAGTCGCCGCACGCGGAGGCCCCGTCCGCGGACGTCGCCGCGTCCTTCAAGCCCACGCCCGTCCGCCGCACCGCGGCCGAGTCCTCGACGCCCGCGCCCCGCGCGACCCCGCGTCCCGCCAATGAAGCCGTGGAGGCCCGCGCTTCCCGCCTCAACACGCCCGCCGTGACGCCGCGAGCGCAGCGGCCCTCGGGGGCGGACGGGACGCCCGTTCCCCGGGTCATCCGTCCTCCCGCTGACGCCGTGCGGCCCTCGAGGGCCCGTCCCAGCGCGCGGCCCGAGCCCGCCGAGGCCCGCGACGAGGCCCAGTCCGACGGGCTGATGGATCCGCCCAGCGAGCTCCAGACCCAGCGCTTCAAGGCCCGTCCGGTGCGCGGCACCACGCGGCCCTCGCGGCAGGTGGAGGAAGAGGAGTCCGTTGAAGCGCCCCCCGTGGCCCCGCCCGCTCGCGAGGGCTCCGGCTGGGGCATGCGGTTGTTCCTGCTCCTCATCCTGGGCGGCGTGGCCTGGCTGGCGACGCTCGAGCCCGTGCGCCGCGTGTTCATGCCGGCGTTCGACTCCGCGAAGCAGTGGGTGAAGGCGGAGCTGGATCCGGCGCCGCCCGTGGACCCCGCCGCGAACGGACAGTGGCCGCCGAAGCCCTCCGGTCCTCCGCCGGGCTTCGTCCAGAAGACCACCCCCGAGCCCGCGCAGGCGCCGGTGGAGGAGCCGCCCACGCCCGAACCGGTGGTGGACGCGACGCCCGCCGACGCGAAGAAGCCCCCCGCCGGCAAGGGCGGACGCAAGACGAAGCCGGCCGCCACGACGGACGCGCCCGCGGTGGCGAAGGCGGAAACGCGCCCCTCGAAGCCCGAGCCCTCCGAGCGGCCGCCGGAGCCCGTCACCACTGTCACGCAGGTGGAGAACCCGGAGGTGCTCGACACGACCACCTCGAAGGGCGCGGCGAAGGCGGGCCTGGGGTGGCTGACGCTCTACACGGTGCCGAAGAACGCGGCCGTGTTCGACGGCGCCACGCAGCTGGGCACGTCCCCGCTGATCAAGTTCCCCCTGCCCATCGGGACGTACCGTTTGCGCGTGGTGGACCCTCAGGACCCCGGCGGTACGAGCAAGCTGTTGTCCGCTCCCATCCGTCCCGGCGAGGTGACGAAGCTGCAGATTCGACTGGCCGACCTCCCGGCCTACTCGAACTGACCGCCGTCCTTGACGCTCCTGGACCCCCTCACTAGGGTCCGCCGCGTTCCGCCTCTGCCTTCGACGCACTGCGAGAAGGACTCGCCAACATGTATTTCCAGGACCTCATCCTCACGCTCCAGAAGCACTGGGCCGACCAGGGATGCATCGTCACCCAGTCGTACGACACGGAAGTCGGCGCGGGCACGATGGCCCCGTACACGTTCCTGCGCGCGCTCGGTCCCGAGCCCTGGAACATCGCGTACGTGCAGCCCTCGCGGCGTCCCGCCGACGGCCGCTTCGGTGAGAACCCGAACCGCCTGTTCCAGCACCACCAGTTCCAGGTCATCCTCAAGCCCGCGCCCAAGAACGTCCAGGAGCTGTACCTGGAGTCGCTGCGGAAGGTGGGAATGGATCCGCTGGAGCACGACATCCGCTTCGTCGAGGACGACTGGGAATCCCCCACGCTGGGCGCCTGGGGCCTGGGCTGGGAGGTGTGGTGCGACGGGATGGAGGTGACGCAGTTCACCTACTTCCAGCAGTGCGGCGGCTTCGACTGCCGCCCCGTGTCCGCGGAGCTGACGTATGGGCTCGAGCGCCTGATGATGAACCTGCAGAGCGTGGAGAACGTCTACGACATCGAGTGGGTCAAGGGCGTGAAGTACCGCGAGATCTTCCACGCGAACGAAGTGGAGATGAGCAAGTACGCCCTCCACGAGTCCGACCCGCAGATGCTCTTCTCGATGTTCGACGCGTACGAGAAGGAGTGCAAGCGGCTCATCGAGCGCCACCTGCCGATGCCCGCGTACGACTACGCGCTGAAGTGCTCGCACACGTTCAACCTGCTGGACGCGCGCGGCGCCATCTCCGTCACCGAGCGCGCCAACTTCATCAAGCGCGTGCGTGACAACGCGCGCCTGTGCGCGGAAGGGTATCTCCAGATGCGCGAGCGGCTGGGCTACCCGCTGACGAAGACGCCGTGGACCGTGGGGGAGCAGCCACCGGTGCTGGAGGGCAAGCCCGCCAGCGACTACTGGAAGACGGTGCAGCTCAACAAGCCGGTGGAGAAGAAGGAGAAGACGGAGGTGGCCCGTGGCGCGTGATCTTCTGCTGGAGGTCGGTGCCGAGGAGATCCCGGCGTCGTTCATCGTCCCCGCGCTGGAGGACCTGAAGCGCGTGCTCACCGAGCGCATGGCCGACGCCCGCCTGAAGCACGGCGAGGTGCGCACGTTCGGCACGCCGCGCCGGCTGGCCGTCCTGGTCCGCGACGTGGCGGACGCGGGCGAGGACATCACGAAGGAGGTGCTGGGCCCCAGCGCCAAGGCCGCCTTCGACGCGCAGGGCAAGCCCACCAAGGCGGCGGAGAAGTTCGCCGAAAGCCTCAAGCTGTCCGTGGACGCGCTCGGGCGCACCACCACGGCCAAGGGCGAGTACCTCTCCGCGCGCGTGGAGGAGAAGGGCCGTCCCGCGGAGGCCATCCTCCAAGACGCGGTGCACGCGGCCGTGCACGGCATCAACTTCAAGAAGTCCATGCGCTGGGGTGACGTGGACACGGCCTTCGCGCGTCCGGTGCAGTGGCTGGTGGCGCTCCTGGGCGACACGGAGCTGCCGGTGGTGCTGGGCGACGTGAAGGCGGGCCGCACGACCTACGGCCACCGCTTCCTCGCGCCGGGCGCCATCACGCTGAAGGCGCCCGCGGACTACGAGGCCGCGCTGGAGAAGGCGCACGTGGTGGCGGACATCGCGAAGCGCCGCGCGGAGCTGCTGCGCAAGGTGAACGCCGCGGCGAAGGCGGCGGGCGCGCAGCTGCTGGAGGACGAAGGCCTGGTGGACCAGGTGACGAACCTGGTGGAGCTGCCGAGCCCCGTGGTGGGCAGCTTCGAGGAGCGCCACCTGGACCTGCCGCCGGAGGTGCTGGTGCAGGAGATGAAGAGCCACCAGCGCTACTTCTCGCTGACGGACGCGAAGGGGAAGCTGCTGCCGCGCTTCATCGCCGTGTCCAACACGCCGGTGCGCGACGAGCAGCTGTCCCTGCGCGGCTACCAGCGCGTGCTGGCGGCGCGGCTCGCGGACGGGCGCTTCTTCTTCGACGAGGACCGCCGCACGCCGCTGGCCGACCGCGTGGAGAAGCTGGGCCGCGTGGTGTGGCAGGGGCAGCTGGGCACGTACCTGGAGAAGGTGGAGCGCTTCCGCGCACTGGCGGGCTGGCTGGCCCAGGCCACGGACAGGGCTGGGGAGGCGGCCACGGTGGAGCGCGCCGCCACGCTGTCCAAGGCGGACCTCGTCACCGGCATGGTGGGCGAGTTCCCGGAGCTCCAGGGCGTGATGGGCCGCGAGTACGCGCGCGCGGGCGGCGAGCCCGACGCGGTGGCGCTGGCCATCTTCGAGCACTACCTGCCCCGCGGCGCCGAGGACGCGCTGCCGTCCCAGGACGCGGGCGCGCTCATCGGCCTGGCGGACCGGCTGGACTCGCTGTGCGGCATCTTCGCCATCGGCAAGGCGCCGTCCGGCGCGGCGGATCCGTTCGCGCTGCGCCGCGCGTGCCTGTCCATCATCCGCATCGTGCTGGGGCGCGGCTACCGCTTCAGCCTGTCCGCCGCGGTGGACGAGGCGCTGCGCCTGCTGGCCCCCAAGCTGGCCAACGTGAAGCGCAAGCCGGGTGAAGCGGCCCCTCGCGAGCAGGTGCTGGAGTTCTTCCGCGGCCGCCTCAAGGCGCTGTGGGGCGAGCAGCACCGCACCGACGTCGTGGAGGCGGTGCTGGCCGTGGGCTTCGACGACCTCGTCGCGGCGAAGAAGCGCCTGGAGGCCCTGAGCGTGCTCGTGGGCCACTCGGACTTCCAGCCGCTGGCGGCGGCGTTCAAGCGCGTGGTCAACATCGTGGAGAAGCAGGGCAAGGACGTGGCCGGCGGGCAGACCAACCCGCAGCGCTTCACCGACGAGCCAGAGAAGAACCTCCACACCGCCTTCACCCAGGCGCGCGCCAAGGTGGGCGAGCATGTGCGCGTGGACGACTTCGCCGGCGCGCTCAAGGAGATCACCGGCCTGAAGCCCGCCGTGGACACCTTCTTCGACAAGGTGATGGTGATGGCCGAGGACAAGGACCTGCGGGAGAACCGCATCCGGTTCCTCACGGAGATTGGCGCCCTGTTCAACCAGGTAGCGGACTTTTCCAAGATCCAGGCCGAAACCGCCGCGGCCTGAGGCCTGGTCGCCAGCTCACCGCCGGAGTGCGCCCGTTCCCCCACCAGGGGAGCGGCGCACGCCCTCCGGATGGGGGCGGATGTCGGCGAGAGGGCGGCCGGGAATAGCAGTAGCCCTATTCAGTTGCCCGGGGCAGGGCCGCGTTCCTACACTCCGCCCCCCTCTGATGCGCCTCTACTTCCTGACTCCCGCGCTGCTGCTCCTCGGGGCGTGTTCGATTGAATCCGAACCGAACCCGCCTCCGTCCACCCGTTTCGTGTACCCCAGCGGGGTGGCGTTCTGGCGCCCTCCGGCGGCTGGCGGCCCTTCGGCGAGCAACGGCTATCTCTTCGTCGCGAACGCCAACTTCGACAACTGCTACGACTCCGGTTCGGTGATGGCGCTGAACCTGGACACGCTGAGCACGCAGGTGGACGGGCAGGCCGTCACGGTGCCCTACCTGGGCGGCGTGCTCCCGGACTCCGCGCTCGCCTTCGAGGACCTGTCCTCCGGGGACGAATCGCTCGTGCAGATCCGCAGCTTCGCGGGCGAACTGGGCATGTGGGTGGACCCGGCTACGGGGCTGCCGCGCCTGTTCGTGCCCTCGCGCGCGGAGGGCAACAACCTGCACGCGGTGGACGTGCGCGTGGAGGCCAACGGCGCTCCGGTGCTCACCTGCGTGCAGGGCGGCGTGGACTGCCGCAACGGCGCGCTGTCGCTCACCGACGACATCCCGTCGTCCCTCAGCGACGAGGGCCGCCCGGGCCTGCCTCGCGCTCCGTCGCCCATCGGCGTGACGGTGGATGAGGCGAGCGGCAACCTGTACGTGACGCACTCGGAGGCGGCGGACTCACCCGCCGACTCCAGCCGCGACTTCGAGAGCTACCTGGCCACGCTGAAGCTGGACAACCCCACGCGCGACACGCTGGGCTTCATCCCGCTGTCTCCCGAGGGCTACCTCTACGGCGGCTCGGATTCGGTGACGGTGGGCGCGGGCTACCTCTACGTGACGGGCCGCAACTTCGTGGCAGGCATCAGCGGCACGGTGCCCGGCAACTTCGTGCTGCGGCTGGTGAACAAGAACGATCCCGGTACCATCCTGGAGCCCTCGCTGCAGGCGGTGTACCGCATCCGCGAGGCGCGCGCGGTGCGCGTGGTGTCCCGTCCGGTGACGGCGGAGGAGCTGGCGGTGCGTCCGAACCTCGTGCGCGAGCGGCTGTACATGCTGGCGCGCGGCCCGGACACGCTGCTCACCCTCGACTTCGAGTACGAGGCGGTGCCGGGCACCGCCGCCACCCAGCCCTTCTTCCGAGTGGTCTCCGCGGTGCCCATGCCCGACGGCGTGAGCGACATGCAGATCATCTCCCGGGCGCCGGGCACATCCAACGCGGACACCCACATCGTCGCGGTGACGAGCACCGGCGACAGCGCGTTGTCCCTCTACGACGAGGCGCTCGGGCAGGTCGTGGCGCAGGTGCCGCTCGTCAACAACCTCAACCAGACCAGCAACCCGTCGCAGGCCTTCGGGCTGACGGTGGACAACCCCGCCGGGTCGAACGCGGCGCGGCTGTTCGTGACCAACTTCGGTGACAGCCAGGTGGCCATCGTGGACATCCCCGACCTGGAGCGTCCCCAGGACGCACGGGTGGTGGCGAAGCTGGGCATCCAGCAGCAGCGCGATCCGAACCAGGGCACCAGCGTGTGCCAGGAGAACTGACCTTGAAGCGCGGCTTTCTTGCTGCCCTGTTGCTGAGCGGCGCGAGCCTCGCGCTCGCCTGCTCCGACACCACCTCCACCGCGGGCGCCGCCGGTCTGTCCGGCACGTACGACGTGGTGCTCTCCAACCAGCTCGTCTTCGTCACGTCGCAGGACCGGGATGAGCTGCGCGTGCTGGACCTGACGCGCACGCCGCGTGAGTTCATCCCCGCGCCGAACCCGCTGGAGCCGCTGGCCATCCCCGTCATCGCGCGGCCGGATTCGCTCACCCGCGACGTGGGCTACGACGGCGACGGCAACGACGTGTCCGGCCCGTACATCTACGCGCGCAGCTCCGGCGGCCGCGGTATCTCCGTGGTGGCCGCGGACCGCGCGCGCCTCAACGAGGTGACGCGGCTGGCGACAGGCCAGCTCATCACCGCCTTCGCCGCGCATGCCCCGGTGGCGGAGGGCGCGCCGAGCGTCCTGTACTACGCGCTCCAGACGCGCCCGGAGGCCGCCGAGCAGCTTTGCGGTCCCTTCGGCGGCGGGGTGGTGATGCGCCAGGAACTGCCCGGCCCGGAGGGCTTCGACGCGGCCGCGCTGCCTCCCGCGCTGCCTGTCTTCTGCCTCAAGCCGGCGGACACGGTGATGTCCATGCTCACGCTGCCCGCGCGGGCCGACTTCGCGGACTCGCTGGTGGTCGCCATCCGCAACGTGTCCGGCACCAGCCGGCTCGTGCGCGTCGTCGCGGACGGGGCCTCCGTGGAGATCCCCTACAAGCGGCCGCGGCCGGCGCCCTACACGGTGCCCGACTACACGGACCTGGTGGACATCCCGGCGCGGCTCGTGGCCACGCACCCCAGCTACAGCGTGCAGAAAGCCAGGCTCGATGATGGGACGTGCCCGGTGGGCAGTGCTGAGAAGACCCAGGATGACGGGACGACGGTATGCCTCGAAACCTGGCCCGCGGGCCGCTTCGTGTTCGCGGTGCTGGATGAGCTGACGTGCAACTCGTCTGACTGCGAGGGCGTCATCGCGCTCGACAATGGGCCGGAGCCGGTGGTGGCGCCGTCCGCGGCGCCGGTGCTCGCCCGCGACATCACCGGCGCGCCCATGCTGACCCTGCGGCCGTCCGCGGGTCTGCCCACGGGCCTCACGCTGCGCACGGGCCTGGAGGTCCGCGAGCTCCTGGCGGACGGCGTGGCCTACCTCTCCGCCATTCCGCTCCTGGGCATCATGCCGTCGTCCGACGGGAGGATCACCCTGTTCCGAGCGGACGAGCGGCGCGCGTTCAACCTGGACCGCGACTCCGCGAACAAGCCGCTGAACTCGTCGGTGGTCGCGGAGCTGCGTGACAGCAGCGAGCTGGCGCGCGCGGATCAGTTCCCGGGCATCACCGTGACACAGCCCGGTTGCCCCCAGGCGACGGATGTGACCAACGCCACGGCGTTCCTCTGCAGCGGCACGGTGCCCAACGGGACGTACCGCTTCGTCTTCCAGGGCGTGCTGCCCGGACTGGTCGGCCTCTCACGCGACCTGACCCAGGAGGATCCTCCGCTCCTCATCGAGACGACCCAGGTGACGGCCCGCGGGGTGATTCCCGGCGACTCCATCATCCTGGCGAACAACGCGGGCGCCTGCGCGGCGGTCATCCCCATCCTGCGCCTGGAGGACCAGGGCAATGGCCTCACGCGGCTCTACCCGAACCTGTCCGACCCGGCGGTCGCCGCCGCGGCGGAGCCCTGCGCGTCGTTCCCGTTGTTCTCCGTGCGCGCGGGCCCGAACGTGAAGCCCTTCGTGCTCTATTCGGGCGCGGAGACCCGCGACACGTACCTGCAGCGGCTGAACGTCGACGAGGCGTACACCGTCTCCAGCTTCCTGGACTACTACTACCACCCGGACGGCTTCGACCTGGGCCTGGAGCCGCCCAAGTCGCCCACCACCTACGCGCCCGCGCCGTTGACGCTCACGCTGACGCCGACCATCGGCGTGGGGAGCCGGCTGGTGGCGGGTGACCGCTACGTGGTGACGCTGCTGCCGCGCTTCCGCCGCTACGTCTTCGGCGTGGACACCGGCCCGTCGAGCAGCCTGGCGCTCTACACCCTGCCTGCTTCCGTGGTGGCCACGGACGTGGCCGGCGCCAGCCTCGCCTACGTCGCCTATCCCTCGGCGGACGGCGTGCTCCAGGTGGCCCTGGAGTCGATCAGCGACAACCTGGACAACCTTACGTATCTCCGGGCGTTCCAGTAACTGGGCGCGCCCGAGCGGCTCTGCTATCGTCCCTTACGTCCAGCATTTCCCGAGCCAAGACCGATGATCGATCAGAACTCCCGTCCCGCACGCAAGGTCGGCATCGCCGAGCACCTGTGGGAGACGTACGAAGAGATGGCCCAGCAGATGGGCTCGGATCGCGACGCGCTCATCAACCAGGCGTTGTTCATGTTCGCGCGTCTCAACGGCTTCATCGACGTGAGGACGAAGGGCGAGCCCGCCGTGGCGGCGGTGCCGTCACCCGCGCCCGCCCCGGCCGCGCGTCCGGCCGCCGCGCCACCCCCGGCCGCCGCGGCCAAGGGTGGTCCGCCGGTCCTTGCCCCCGCGCCGGCCGCGCGTCCCGCCGCGCGCAACGCGGAAGAACGCCCGTCCTCCAATGGGCTGGACAATGATCCGGTGCGCCGCGAGGTCGCCGAGCGTGTCCTGGAGACGGCCGCCGAGCTGGAGCGGCTCATCAAGGGCAAGAACGAGCCGCCCCCGCCGTCCGCGGACGACATGATCGAGGACGAGGAGGATCCCCTGCCGGAGCAGGAGGAGCCGCCGCTCGACGACATGCAGGACGAGCCTCCCGAGGAGGCCGAAGAAGAAGAAGAGCCCATGGAGGAGCCGGACGAGGAGGAGGGCGCCTCGCTCTACCTCGTCCTGGAGTCCGGCGAGCAGGAGAAGATCGTCAAGGACCGCTACGTCATCGGCCGCGGCAAGCACTGCGACTTCGTCATCAACTCCGGCAAGGTGTCGCGCGAGCACGCCGTCATCGCCCGCGACGGCGGCGACTTCTACATCGAGGACCTCGGCTCTTCGAACGGGACCTGGTTCAACAAGCAGCGCATCAAGCGCCGCAAGGTCGAGGACGGGGACGAGTACTTCATCTGCAGCGAGAAGATCCGCCTCGTCATCCACTGACGCCGGCATGACGCGGGGCCCCACGGTGCGATGGCCTTGTTCAGGAATTGACGGGCTCAGGGCCTCCATTGTTTGATGGGGGTCGCCTGCTCCCCATGGGAGCAGGTGCCGAATGACACCTGCTCAGCTCGCACTGTGGACGATTCTGGGAGTGGCCCTGGTGATTGCGGTGGTGACCGACGTGCTGCGCCGGCTCATCCCGAACGCCGTGACCTATCCGCTCATCGTGTTGGGGCTCGGGGTGCGCGGTGTGTCCGAAGGGGTGGGCGGGCTGGAGTCGGGGTGGGTGAGCGGGCTTCTGGCGGGCGCGGGACTCGCGCTGCTGCTGGTGCCGGGTGCGCTGCGCGGGCGCATGGGGTGGGGTGACGTCAAGCTGATGGCGGGCGTGGGCTGCGTGCTGGGCTTTCCCACGGTGCTCGCCGCGGCGGCCTTCATCTCGCTTACGGGCGCGCTGCAGGCCATCGTCACGCTGCTGTGGCAGGGGGCCGTCTGGGACACGCTGGCGGCGGTGGCCCGTCGCTGGGCGGTGCGGATGAAATGGATGCGCGAGGAAACCTCGCCCGCTCCCGCGCGACACATCCCCTACGGCGTCTCCATCGCGCTCGGGACTTTCTGGGCCATGTGGTGGCAGCAACAACATCTGGGATAGCGCGCCGTCAGGCCGGGCGCGCGCACGCAAGAAGGGGATTCACACGATGTCCACTCGCTTCACGCAAGCCCTGGCGCTCGGCGCCCTCGTCACCCTGGTGGCCAGTGCCCCCGCCCTGGCCCAGGAGGGCAGCTCCGTCAGCCTGGGTGTGGGTACCCAGAAGGTGCTCACCATTCCCGGCCTCAGCCGCGTCGCGCTGGGTGATCCGTCCATCGCCGAGGTGAAGACGCTCGGCACCGGCCAGCTGCTCGTCACCGGTAACGCCGAAGGCAAGACGACGCTGCTCGTCTGGAAGTCCTCCGGTCAGCGCATCAGCTACCTGGTGACGGTCCGCAAGCAGGACCCCAACGAGGTCATCTCCGAAATCAAGCGCCTCCTGGGTGAGATTGAAGGCGTGTCCGTGCGCATGGTGGGTGACCGCATCTACCTGGACGGTCAGGCCTACACCACGCAGGACGCGGACCGCATCGAGCAGGTGGTGAGCCTGTACCCGAACGTGAAGTCGTTCGTGAAGATCGCCCCCAACGCCAAGAAGCTCGTCGCCCAGAACCTGAACGCGGCCTTCCAGAAGGCGGGCCTGAAGAACGTGCAGGCCAACGTCGTGGGCGCGACCATCTTCCTGGAGGGCTCCGTGGAGAGCCAGCAGGACCTCCAGAAGGCGGAGCTGATCACCAAGGCCATCGGTGAGAAGGTGGAGAACCTGCTCGTCGTCGGCATCAAGCGGATGATCCTCTCCGAGGTCCAGTTCGTCGAAATCCGCCGCAACAGCCGCGACCGCTACGGCATCAAGTACCCCACGGACATCACCGGTACGCTGACCGCCACCGCGACGCTGAACAAGGCGCTCATCCCCTCCGGCGACGCCATCTCCAACCTCGTGATGGGCGCGACGGGCGGCTCCGACCTGAGCATCGGCTTCCAGGCCAACGACGGTTACGGCCGCCTGCTGGCGCAGCCCAAGCTGGTGTGCGCCAGCGGTGAGAAGGCGGAGTTCCTCGCCGGCGGCGAGGTGCCCATCCCCCTCATCACCAACACGCAGTTCACGGTGGAGTACAAGCAGTACGGCGTCATCCTGAACATCCGCCCCACCGCGGACCGCAACGGCAACATCCAGACGGAAGTGGAGGCGGAGGCCTCTGAAATCGACACCTCCGTGTCCGTGTCCTTCGGCGGTTCGTCCGCCATCCCGGGCTTCCGCACCCGCAAGGTCAAGACGAACGTCACCGTGCGCCACGGTGAGACCATCGTGCTGTCCGGCGTGTTCAGCCACGACGAGCAGAAGGCCGTCGCGAAGCTGCCGGGCTTTGGTCACATCCCCATCGTGGGCGAGCTGTTCAAGAACCGCGCGTTCGACACCACCAAGCGCGAACTGGTGATCTTCGTCACCCCGCGCATCGTGAACCCGGACTCGGACAAGGTCCGCAGCATCATCGAGGACGTGAAGACCCGCTACAAGCAGGCCCGCTCCGAGGTGAACTTCAACATCTTCGACTGACGGCCTTTCGGCGCCTTCACGTCGGATCCGGTCCGGGCCGGCCCCGTCCCTGCTTCAGAGGGGGAGGGTGCCGGCCCGTCCGTTTCCGGGCAGCAGGCGGGCGAGCGTCGCAGGAGTCTTTGAGGTCGTTGGAGGGCTTGGTAGCATCCCGGCCCATGTTTCTCATCACGCTGACGGAGAAGGGCGGCGGTTCGGAGCAGCGGGAGTACCCCAAGAACGAGATCACGATCGGCCGGATTGCTGGCAACGACATCGTGCTCGCCAAGGGGAACGTCTCCAAGACCCACTCCCGCATCGTCGAAAAGGACGGCCGCTTCATCATCGTGGACATGAAGTCCACGAACGGCACCTTCGTGAACGGCAAGAAGATCGCCGGTCCCATGGTGCTGAAGCCGACCGACCAGGTCTCCATCGGCGACTACATCCTCAACGTCGAGGCGCTGGCCGACGAGCCCGCTGACGAGGGCTACGACGAGGAGCAGGGCGACGAGGCCTACGAGGAGGAAGAGGCCTACGAGGAGGAGGAGCCCTACGAGGAGGAGGAGGCGCCCGCCCCCGCGCCTCCCAGCCGCATGCCCGCGTCCATGGCCGCGGCCATGGCGAAGAACAAGCGCAAGGTGGACCCCCGGTTGGAGCGCTACTCGCGGCTCCAGAAGGAGATCCACGACCGGCTCATCGAGTACCTGGACCTGCGCCGCATGGACATGGACCGGCTCGGGGACGAGGAGCTCTGGCGCCGCACCGAGAAGGCCATCCGGGACATCATCGACCAGATGGAGGCGGACCAGGAGCTTCCCGGGGACGTGGACCGGGAGGAGCTGCTCACCGACGTCATCAACGAGGCGCTGGGCCTGGGGCCCCTGGAGGCGTTCCTCGCGTCGGAAGAGATCAGCGAGATCATGGTGAACCACGCCAACCAGATCTACATCGAGCGCAAGGGCAAGCTGACCCTGTCGGAGAAGACGTTCTCCTCCAACCAGGCGGTGCTCGGTGTCATCGAGCGCATCGTGGCGCCCATTGGCCGCCGCATCGACGAATCCAGCCCGCTGGTGGACGCGCGCCTCAAGGACGGCAGCCGCGTGAACGCCATCATCCCGCCGCTGGCGCTCAAGGGCCCCTGCATCACCATCCGCAAGTTCAAGAAGGACGCGCTGAAGATCCAGGACCTCATCAAGTACAAGACCGTCACCGCGCAGATGGCCGAGTTCCTGGAGATGTGCGTGACGGCCCGGCGCAACATCGTCATCTCCGGCGGCACGGGCTCCGGGAAGACGACGACGCTGAACATCATCAGCTCGTTCATCCCGGAGGGTGAGCGCATCATCACGGTGGAGGACGCGGCGGAGCTTCAGCTGCCGCAGGACCACTGGGTGCAGCTGGAGAGCCGCCCGCCCAACCTGGAAGGCAAGGGCGCCATCACCATCCGCGAGCTGGTGAAGAACTGCCTGCGCATGCGGCCGGACCGCATCGTGGTGGGCGAGTGCCGCTCCGGTGAGACGCTGGACATGCTCCAGGCCATGAACACCGGCCACGACGGTTCGCTCACCACGCTGCACGCGAACACGCCGCGTGACGCGATTGCCCGGCTGGAGACGATGGTGCTCATGTCCGGCATGGAGCTGCCGGTGAAGGCCATCCGCGAGCAGATCGCCAGCGCCGTGCACCTCATCGTGCAGCAGACGCGCTTCTCCGACGGCTCCCGCAAGATCTGCTTCATCACCGAGGTGTCCGGCATGGAGGTCGACATCGTGACCCTGCAGGACATCTTCTATTACAAGCAGGACGGCTTCACGGAAGACCACAAGGTGCGCGGACGCTACGTGGCGTCAGGCTTCGTCCCGAAGTTCTACGACGAACTCCAGCGCAAGGGCATCCCCGTGAACATGAGCATCTTCCGCGAGGACTGACGCGCCCATGCCTACCCTGGTCGTCCGTCACCCTGACGGCACTGAGCACGAGCACGAGATCGCGGGCGAGCTGAAGATCGGCCGCCAGCAGGGCAATGACCTGGTCCTCACGGAAGGCGGCGTGTCGCGGCAGCACGCGCGCGTCTACGTGGAGGGCGGCACCGTCTACGTCGAGGACGGAGGCAGCCAGAACGGCACCTTCGTGGACGGCGAGCGCATCGAGGGGCCCACGGCGCTGACGCCGGCCTCGCAGGTGCTGCTGGGCGACTACGAGATGAAGCTCAAGGGCAATGCCCGGAGCACCAGCGGCCGCCGCGCGGCGACGCCTCCGCCCGGTGATCCCGCGACGCTCGCGGACGCGCCCGTGAAGGGCACGCGCGCCATGCCCAGCATCCGCGCCAAGGCCACGCAGAACGGGGCCGCGAAGCCCGAAGGCGCGCTGGCGAGGCGGCCCGCGCGCTCCACGGGCGCGGGGGCCGCGGCGGCGGGCGCGAGCTCGGGTCCGATGCTCAAGGGCATGACGGGGCCGTGGGCGGGCAAGTCCTATCCCATCAACGGCACGGTGCTGGTGGGCCGGGCGCCTCCGGCGGCGGTCATCCTGGATGACGACTCCGTGAGCCGGAAGCACGCGGAGGTGAAGCGCGAGGGTTCCGGCGTGCTCGCGCGCGACCTGGGCAGCGCCAACGGCACCCTGCTCAACGGCGAATTGCTGGGCGAGGAGTTCGTCGACCTTCAGCCCGGGGACGTCCTCCAGTTCGGCGTGGTGGAGATGACCTACGAGGCCTCCGACACGCCCGCGCGCCGTCCGGGCACGGGCGCGGCGCCGGCCCGTCGTGGGGGCAGGGCGGCACCCGAGGCGGACAAGAAGCGCAAGCTGCTGGTGGTCGCGGGCGGCGTGGTGGCGCTGCTGGCGGTGGCGGCGGTGGTGAAGACCTCCATTGGTGGGCCGCCGAAGACGCAGAAGACGGGGCCCGCCGCGCCGCTGGATCCCGCGCAGCAGGTGCAGGAGTTCCTCAGCGAGTGCCGCTCCTACTCCTCCAATGAGACGGGGGCTCCCGACTGGGGCCGCGCCGAAAAGGCGTGCGAGCAGGCGCTGGACATGGACCCCATCAACGCCGAGGCGAACACCCTCGTGCGGCGCATCAAGCTGGAGAAGGAGGCCTTCGACAACTTCGAGGCCGCGAAGAAGTCCATCGAGCTCAACCGCGAGAAGGACGCCCTGGAGTACCTGCGCAAGATTCCGAAGGAGAGCGAGTACTTCCGCCGCGCCCGCTCCAAGGCCAAGGAGACGGCGGAGCAGTTCGTGGAGCGCGCGAAGTTCGACTGCAATCGCTACCTGAACAACTCGCAGTGGGGCCCCGCGGTGCAGCGCTGCCAGCAGTACATGGAAGTGTGGTGCCAGAAGCAGAGCAAGGAGGACCTGGAGCCGCCCATCGGTCAGACGCTCCGCCTGGAGGGTGGCCTGCGCAAGAACGACTGGCGCCCCAAGGACGCCATGTTCGTGAAGTTCCTGGTGGCCCGCTTGCGGGTGGACCGCAGCGCCCAGCCGTGGTCGTGCCCGGTGTCCGACATCCTCCAGGAGGACGGGCTGGGCGTGGATCAGGCCAGCGAGGTGCGCGCGATGTTCGCCAAGCGCTACGCCCCGAAGCTCGTCCAGGCGGCGATGATGGACTACTGGACCGGCCGCGGCAGCGAGGCGATGGCGACGCTGCAGAAGCTGCGCGCGAAGGAGGACCAGGCGCAGTTCCACCAGCTGGCGGACGACCTCATCCGCGACGTGTCCAACGTGGATCAGCTCTTCAAGACGGGCGAGAGCGCGATCACCAACGAGGACCCCGAGCGCGCGGTGGCGCCGTTCAAGGACGCGCTGGCGACGGACAAGCGCATCATGGCGGAGCTGGCCGAGTCGCACCTGTCCTTCTACCGGAAGAACATGTTCCAGGACCTGGCGGCCGCCGCCTACCTGCGCGGCAAGCACTTCGCCGACCGCGAGGATCGCCGCCGCGGCTGCCGCGTCTGGAAGATGGGCTTCGACTTCTACAAGGGCAACACGAACCTGAACCGCGTGGTGGCCTTCTGCTCCACGCAGGCGCAGAACGCGTTGAACAGCGCGGGCAGCTGCTCGGACTTCCAGGCGGTGGAGGACTACGCCGTGCCGGGTGACGGCATCGCCGAACAGATGGCCACGAAGAAGGCCGAGCTGAAGTGCCGCTGAGCGGCGCTCCGGTGCGGGGCTTCATGGACAGACAGCGATAGGCGCGCTAGGGACGGGGGATGGCCGACACCAGCCCCCCGCGCTCCGAGCGCCGTCTGGCGCTCTTTGACGCCTCTGGCTTCATCTTCCGCGCCTACCACGCCATCCCCCCGCTCACGACGAGCAAGGGGGTGCCGACCAACGCGGTGCTGGGCTTCACCCGCATGGTGCTCAAGGCCCTGCAGGAGCTGAAGCCCACGCACGTGGCGCTCGCGTTCGACAAGTCCGGCCGCGTGGAGCGTCAGAAGATCGACCCCACGTACAAGGCGAACCGCAAGGCGCCGCCGGAGGACCTGACGCCCCAGTTCCCGCTCATCCGCAAGGTGGGGGACGTGCTGAACCTGCCTTCGCTGGACGCGGAGGGCTGGGAGGCGGACGACGTCATCGGCACGCTGGCGCTGCAGGCGAAGGCGGAGGGCTTCCAGGTCCTGGTCGTCACCAGCGACAAGGACTTCATGCAGATCGTCGACGAGGACATCACCCTCTTCGACCCCGCGAAGAACAAGCGCATCGGCATCGCGGACGTGCAGGAGAAGATGGGCATCCTGCCCAAGCAGGTGCGCGACTTCCTGGCCCTGGTGGGCGACGCGGTGGACAACGTCGCGAAGGTGCCCGGCGTGGGCGACAAGACGGCGGTGGAGCTGCTCCACCAGTTCGGCGACGTGGAGACGCTGCTCGCGCGCGTGGAGGAGGTGAAGAAGCCGAAGATCCGCGCGGCGCTGGAGTCCCACCGCGAGAGCCTGGCGCGCGCCAAGCAGCTCGTCACCTTCAACACCGGGCTGCCCCTGGGCGTGAAGCTGGACGAGCTGATCCGCCGCGCTCCGGACGCCACGCGCGCGCGGGATTTGTTCACGGAGCTGGAGTTCTTCGCGCTCCTGCGCGACCTGCCCGCGGAGGAGGCCCCGGCCCGGCCGGACGTGGCGCCGCTCGCCACCACCACCACGCTCGTCACCACCGAGGCGGAGCTGAAGGCGCTGGCGGACGCGGCGAAGGCCGCCGGGGCCCTCACCCTGGTGCCCGCCTTCGAGGGCATGCCCTTCGCGGCGCCGCTGGTGGGCCTGGGCGTGGCGCTGCCGGACGGCTCCACGCGCTATGTACCGCTCAGGCACCAGCAGCTGGGCGCCACGCAGGTGCCGGTGGCGGCCTTCACGGCGGCGATGAAGGACGTGATCGCGGACGCGGCGGTGAAGAAGGGCGGCCACGACCTCAAGGCGCTCACGCTGGTGCTGGCCAATGAAGGGCTGCCGCTGGAGGGCGCCCACGACGACGTGGAGCTGCTCAGCTACCTGCTCAACCCGTCGCGCAGGGAGCACGCGTTGGCGGACCTGGCGCGTGAACGGCTGCGCTCGGAGCTGCCCGCGCTGCCCGCGTCGGTGGAGGGCAAGAAGGGGCGGCCGCTGGCGGACCACGGGCCGGAGGAGGTGGCCGCGGCGTACGCGGTGCGCGCGGACGCGGCGCGCAGGATGGTGCCGGAGCTGTGGAAGGAGCTGGAGCTGGGCGGGCTCTCGGAGCTGGCGCGCACGCTGGAGCTGCCGCTCCTGCCCGTGCTCGCGCGCATGGAGCGCGAGGGCGTGAAGCTGGACGTGGCGGAGCTGGGCCGCACCTCTGAACGCGTGGACGTGGAGGTGAAGACGAAGGAGGCCGAGTGCCACCAGGCCGCGGGCCACGTCTTCAACCTGGGCTCCAACCCGCAGCTGGCGCAGGTGCTCTACGAGGAGCAGAAGCTGCCCATCCTCAAGCGCGGCAAGACGGGCCCGTCCACGGACCAGGAGGTGCTGGAGAAGCTGGCGGAGGAGCACAACAGCGTGCTCGCGCGCGCGCTCATCGAGTACCGGAGCCTGTCCAAGCTCAAGAGCACCTACCTGGACACGCTGCCCACGCTGGTGGCGAAGGACGGGCGCATCCACACCACGTACCACCAGGCGGCCACCGCCACCGGCCGGTTGTCCTCGTCCGACCCGAACCTGCAGAACATCCCCGTGCGCACGGAGCTGGGGCGTGAAATCCGCCGCGCCTTCGTGGCGGACGCGGGGCACCAGCTGGTGAGCGCGGACTACTCGCAGATTGAGTTGCGGCTGCTGGCGCACATCGCGGAGGACCCGGTCCTCATCGATGCCTTCCGCAACGACGAGGACATCCACAGCCGCACGGCGGCGGAGGTCTTTGGCGTGGACCCCAAGGACGTGGACCGCGAGCAGCGCCGCGTGGCGAAGATGGTGAACTTCGGCATCGCGTACGGCCTGTCCGCGCACGGCCTGTCCACTCGCCTGGGCATCTCCCAGGAGAACGCGCGCGACGTCATCGAGCGGTACTTCATCCGGTACGCCGGCATCCGCCAGTACCTGGAGGACACCGTGGAGAAGGCGCGCAAGGTGGGCTACGTGGAGACGCTCTACGGCCGCCGCCGCCTGATGGGGGACCTGCTCTCCAAGAACCGGGCGGTGGCCCAGGCCGCCGAGCGCGCCGCCATCAACATGCCCATCCAGGGCACCGCCGCGGACCTGATGAAGAAGGCCATGCTGGCCGTGGACGTCGCGCTCCGGGAGCAGAAGCTGAAGACGCGCGTGCTCCTCCAGGTGCACGACGAACTGCTCTTCGAGGCGCCGGACGCGGAGGTGGAGGCCGTGAAGGCCCTGGCCGTGAAGAGCATGGCCTCCGTCGCCGAGCTGAAGGTGCCGCTCAAGGTGGACGTGGGCGAGGGGAAGAGCTGGGCGGACGCGCACTGAGCACAAAAAATGCGGGAGAGCGCCCACCCCCGTAGGCGCCCTCCCGCAGCCCATCCCCATTCCCCCCGACAAAACATGCCGATCCGTCCGACCGGCGGAGCGCGCGGACCCCCATCCACGCGTTCCGGCGTTCGACTGTGTGCGGCTCACCGCTCCCCCGAGCAGGAACACGCACCCTCAAGGCGCGTCACGGACCCCCATCCGCGACAGCGCTCCCTCCCGCCAGCCCCCGGACCCTTCCTCAGTGAGGAGTGTCAAGCCGGACGGATCGGCAAACCGTTACGACAAAACCCTGGCGCCTCCCGCGCGCCGTTGAATCCCTCTCAATGCATGGCGGACCGCTCGTCGCGGCGGCCCATGGGGGCCCGGCGCGCGTGGGACGGCCGCTCGAAGTACTCCACCACCAGACCGCCGAACGGCACCCGGGGCCCATCCGCCTTCGGGTCCGCCATCCGCTGGAGCAGCGCCACCGCGCTGTCCACGGCCTCGTCAATCGCGCGGTTGATGCGCTGGCGCTCCGTGTCTCCACCGCCCAGCACCTCCAGGGCGTCCACCAGGCACCGCCGCAGCAGTGCGAACTCGTCGTGCAGGGCCCGCGCGCCACGCTCCGGCGCCAGGCGCAGCACCGCGCGGGTGCGGCTCCAGGGGCTGGACTCCACGCCCTCCAGCGTCAGCCCCAGCTCGCGGACGAAGGGCTCCACCAGTCCGTCCAGCAGGCTGGCGCCGGGAACGCCCTGGCCCTCATGCGCCGCCAGCCGCATCCGCCGCCACAGGGCCGCGATGCGCTCCGGCTGCTTGCTGAAGACCCGGGCCGCCCCGGCCTTCTTCCGTCCCCGCTCCGCCGCCATGTCCGTTGTCGTCCGCATCGCGAACAAAGACATAGCAAGGGCTTTGCCAACGCCAGACGGTTGCTGGTTCCCAGTGAATCCGCCCACTTGGGCAATGGGGCTGCCCTGAAGGGTGGCCGGAGGACGTAAATCCTACGGGGCGGATGTTGAAAGGCGGGGGGCAGGGGAAGAACCTTCCCTGCCTGGGCACGCCGCGCCTCTCAGTGGAGCGTCGGCTTGGGCGGGCGGCCCGACGGGGCCTCGCCGTCCAGCTCGTACTCGCCGCTGGAGGACTCCGGCTCCTCGTCATCCACGTCCGAACCGTCCGGGCCTTCCGGATGGCCCGCGCCCGACTCCAGGGCCTCCGGCGCGCCCTCCAGGGCCTCAGGCTGGCTGGGAGCGGACGGATTGGGCGGAGCCGCGGGCGTGGTGGCGCCGGGCCATTCCGGCCAGGGCAGGGCGGGGGACAGCGGCTCGGAGCCGTCCACGGGGATGGGCCCCGCGGCGCGGGCGGCGGCGAGCAGGCGCAGCGCGGCGTCCTCGGCGGCGTCCTCCGCGGCCAGCTCCGTCATCCGCGCGGCCTTCTGGCGCATGCGGCGCACGAAGGCGGCCACGCACAGCACGGAGGCGGTGAGCCATAGGAGCGCGGAGCTGGTGGTGAGCGGCAGCCAGCCGTAGCGGGCCGCGAGCCCCTCGCGCCAGTCCTGCTCCTCCAGCAGCAGCGACGTGCGGAAGGCCTTGCCGAAGGCCTGCTCGAAGGGCTCACCCGCGCGCACGCCGTCCACCAGCAGGCCCATGGCGTGCGAGCCGTGCTTGCCGGTGAGGAAGGCCACGAAGGCGGCGCTCTGCGCGTAGGCGATTTCGACGTCCGCGGGCACGTCCGGCCAGTCGTCGGACAGGTCCTCGAAGTGGAAGACGCGCTCCTGCGTCACCGCGCGGAAGAGGGCGCCGTAGTGGGCGACGGAGTAGCGCTCGTCGGTGAGGTTCTGCGCCACGCCTTCCTGGAACCAGCGCGGCCAGTCCTTCGCCAGCTGGCCCAGCGCCACGTGCGCCAGCTCGTGCCGCAGCGTGGTGGGCCCCTCCGCGTCGCTCAGGCTGAGCGCGTCCAGCAGGATGATCTGATGCCCGGGGTAGGCGAGCGCCACGGCCCAGCCCGGAGGCTTGCCCCCGGGGAGCGCCAGCGCCTCGAACTCCTGGCGGCCCACACCCAGGCGGATTTCCGTGGTGCCCGGCCAGTCGCGCCCGAGCATCGCGCCGAAGGCGTCCCGCACGCCCTCAATCTGCCCGGCCAGGGCCTTGGCCGCGCCCGCCGCCTTCGCGGTGTGCAGGATGACGAAGCGCTGCGTCTTCAGCTCCCCCGCGACGATGGCCGGGCGGGCGTGGGGCACGAGCGCGGTGTCCGTGACGACGGCCTCCGTGGCGTGGATGCCCCGCGGACCTGCCTCCTGCGCGAACACGCCCGGCGAGGCCAGCAGCATCATCAGGAAGGCGAACAGGCGGAGCATGCGTGGCCTCACGGTCCACCAGAGATAACAGCCTCGGCCGCCGCCGCATCAACCCCTTCCACCCTCAATCGCTTACGGCGCGACGTGTCACCCGCCACGAGTGTCACCTGGCGACGCGGCACGCCCAGCGTTTTGGCGATGAATTCCACCAGGGCCGCATTCGCTTCGCCATCCACGGGCGGCGCGGCGAGTTGGATCTTCAGCTGGCCGTCATGCTCGCCCACCACCCGGGTGCGGGACGCGCGCGGCTGGACGAGCACCGTCAGCTCCACCCCGGTCTGCACGGCTTTGAGCCAGGGGGCGGTCATGCGCGGGCGCTAGTCGTTGGAGGTGGCCTTCTTCTGCGACAGGAACGCGACGTTGTCCTCCACGCGCGCGTAGTCGCGGTCCGCGAAGGTGGGCGCGGCGAATGTCTCCAGCAGCTTGCGGTGGGCCTCCACGACGGAGCGCACCTGCGATTCGAACTGGGTGCGCTGGCGCTTGAGCTCGTTGATGTCCTCCACCACCTGCACCAGCCGCTGGTGCGCGCCGTGGACGATCTTCTCCGCCTGGTGCTCCGCGTCCGCGATGATGATCTCCGCTTCCTTCTTCGCGGCGTCCTTCAGGTCCTCGCTGATGCGCTGGGCGGTGACCATCGTCTCCTGGAGGGTGCGCTCGCGCTCCTGATGCTGCTCGAGCCGCGCCTGCGTGCGCTTCAGCTCCTCCTTGAGCGCGATGTTCTCCTTCACCACCTCCTCGAACTCGCCGGCGATCAGCTCCAGGTACGCGCCGACTTCGGGACGCGCGAAGCCGCGCATCACCGTCTCGAAGCGCTTCTGCCGGATGTCGAGGGGGGTGATCTTCATGCGCCCCAGTCTAACCCATACACGCGCGCACTCCAGGAATCGGCCCGGCGGGCTGGCGCGGCGTCAGGCCTGGAGGGCAGACAAGCAGGCGTGTTTCAGGGCGCGGCGGCCGGGGCGGCTTCCCACTGTGACGCCACCGAGCGCGCGGCGTTCTGCACCGCGTAGCCCACGCGGCTGTCCGCGGCCACGTCCTGCACCACCCGGCGGGCGGTGGGGGTGCGCTGATACAGAAGACCTCCCAGCGCTTGAATCTTCAGCGCGTCCGGCAGGCGCGGGTGGCGCACGACGTTGCCCAGGATCTCCTCCGCGCGGCGGTGCTGGAAGAGGGCCACCGCGCGCAACGCGGCCTGCTGGATGCGCGGGTTCGGGTCCCAGATGAACGCGGCCAGCGGGTCCAGGGCGCGCGCGTCACCCAGCAGCGCCAGGTCTTCGATGGCGAGCGTGCGGATCTCCTCCGGCGCGGGCTCCGCGGCCCACAGCAGGCCCCTCAGGAGGGAGACGTCGGAGGCTCCGGTTTCCACCGGGGGCCGGGCGGGGGCGGCCCGCTCCGCGGGGGCCTTCTCTGGCTTCGGGGCGGCCTTGGGCGCGGCGGCCGGAGGGGCCGATGGGGCCTGGGCGTGCGCGGCGGCGGTCAGGAGCAGGGCGGCGGCGAGGAGCGGTCGCATGTGCCCGTTCTACCCGAATCCCGGGAAGCCCGGCAGCGCGCCGGGGTCACCCCCCGGGTCGTTCGCGACATTTTCTTGACGGGATCGCCGGCTGTGGGAGTTTGCCCCTGCTACAGGCGTGTTGCGAACGGAGGTCGAAGTCACCATGGTTGCGGCGGTCGCGAGCTGGCAGACACTGGAGAACGTCACGGTGGAGTGCACCCACTGCGGCGTGATGATGACACTCCAGCCCGGAACCCGGGTGAAGTACTACCGGTGCGGTTCGTGCCACCGCTGGGTGTCCAGCACCTACAGCGAGGTCTTCCGCGCGGACGCGAAGATGCGCACGCACCCGGTGAAGGACACCGCGGACGCGGACGCGCGCTTCGTGGAGGTGAAGGACCGGCTGGACAAGTGGCTCTCCGCCGTCCAGGAGCAGTGCCCGTACCAGACGCTGGGCGTGTCGCCGTTGGATACGCCGGACGTGATTCGCGCGCGCTTCCACGCGCTGGCCCTGGAGCGGCACCCGGACCGGGGCGGCTCCGCGGAGCAGATGCGCGAGGTCAACGACGCCTACGAGCGCATCCTCAAGCACCGTCAGCGCAAGCGGCTGGAGGCCATGGCGTCCGGCACGTCCACGCGCGCCACGCCCGCGTCCGTCCTGCCCGCGCGCAGCAGGTAGAACCAGAAGAGGACTCCCAGCGACAGGCCCAGCCCCACCTTGGCCCAGGTGGGGAACAGGTGGCCCGGGGAGATGAAGCCCTCCACGAAGCCGATGCCGGCGAGGAAGGGCGCGCAGCCCACCACCAGCTTCACGGCTTCACGCCCGCGCGCCTGGAGCGCCTGCGCGCGAGGCAGCTCGCCGGGGTCGATGAGCGCCTGGCCCACCATCAGCCCCGCGCCGCCCGCGATGACGATGATGGACAGCTCCACCGGCCCGTGCGCGGCGATGAAGTCCAGGAAGCCCGCCGTCATGCCCTCGCGGAAGCACAGCGCCCCCACTGCCCCGATGAGCACGCCGTTGTTCACGAGCGTGAAGATGGGCCCGATGCCCAAGAGGATGCCGGACGCGAACGCGAACAGCGTGACGGTGAGGTTGTTGGTCGCGATGCCGGAGGCCACGGCGTTGGGCGGCGCCACGGACAACAAATCATCCGTCCACATGCGCCCCTGCGCCACGTAGCGCCGCACACCCTCCGGCACCAGCAGCTCCGCGCCACGCGGCTCCAGCGTCACCACCAGCGCGCCCAACAGCAGCCCCAGCACCAGCAGGCCCGCGCTCACACCCACGAAGCGCGCCTCGCGGCGCAGGGTGGCGGGGAAGTCCCGCCGGAAGAAGTCGCGCGTGGAGGCCCAGCGCTCGCGCGGCGGCTGGTAGATGGCGCCATACGCCTGCGCGCACAGCTGGTTGAGGAAGCGGTGCGCGTCCGTGCCCGGATAGAACGTCTGCGCCTGCGCCAGGTCCGCGGCAGCGCGGCGGTACAGCGTGTCCAGCGTGCGCAGCTCCGCCAGATTCAAGCGGCCCGCGCGCTGGCGCGTCAGCAGGGCCTGGAGCGCGTCCCAGTCCGGCCGGCGCCGCGTGACGAAGCCAGTCAGGGGCGCGGCCATGTCAGTGGACCGCCTTCGCGCGCGTGCGCAGGAAGGCCTCCGTGGCCTCCGGCGACTGGAGCACCCGCGTGCGCTCTTCGTCCGTCAGGGAGGCGCCCACGCGGTCCACCAGCCTCATGCCCAGCCGCCGCCGCACCTCCGGCTCCAGGCCGGGCGCGCGCGCGAGGAACGCCAGCACCAGCTCCACGTCCTCCGCGTCCAGGGGGCGCTGCACGCCCGCGTCCGTGGCCGGCGCGTCCACCGGGGGCGCCTGCGTGTACTTGTCCAGGTCGATGGCCTCCTCACGCACCAGCACGGTGCCGGCGAGCATGTCTCCCAACCGGCGGTGGCGTGAGTCCAGCAGCATGGTGATGCAACCGGTGGCGTAGAGCACCGGCAGGAAGTCCACCGCGCGACACAGGTTCCTCACCGCGCTCTCGAAGAAGCCCACCGGTGAGCCATCCTCGCGCACCACCCGGATGCGCAGCGCGCGCTTGCCGGGTGTCTGTCCATGGAAGAAGACCTCCGCCAGCGTCCAGTACAGCCATTGCGTGGCGAAGAGGCCCACCGCGAGCAGTGTCTGCGTGAGCCCCGACAGCGCCTGGAACGCCCCCAGCACGTCGGACACCAGCAGGGTGACGACGAAGTAGAGCGCCACCCAGAAGAAGAACAGCAGGCTCGCGTCCACCAGCCACGCAAGACAGCGGTAGCCGATGCCGGCCACGGGCAGGGACAGGGCCACCCGCTCGGGCGTGGCGACGTCGACATGGGGTGCGGGGGCGGAGGGAGTCATGCGCGCGGGACGCACAGCATACGCCCTTGCCATCCAGGACGCGCCATCTCCGTGCATGCGGGTGCCCGCCCTCGGGCATGGGACGAAACACCGAGTAAAACATCCGAATGTGGACGCGGAACGTATGTCCCTGGGCCGACAGCGATCACGACCTGACGGACGAGGCCCTGGATTTCCATGCGTTCCGTGCGCAATTGACAGTCCTGCGCGGGGCCGTTCGCAAGAGGCCTTGGATGATGTTAGGGTCTCGGTTGGCTGGATTTGCTTGAAACGAAAAAGGAGGTTCGGCCCGGACGGGCCAGTTCGGCAGTCGCAGGTGCAGTCCGCAGGGCAGCAGTGACAGGACCCCCGGATGGAGTTGAAGCGCGGTTCTCGCACGCTCAGCACAGGCGGAAGTTCCGCCGCGGTTCCACCGACTCCGGGGCAGGTTGAAGTCGACAGGTAGCATTGAAAGCAATTCGCCACGACGGCTGGGGGGCCATCGCATGGCAGCGAATCAATCGGCAGTTCGTATTTCGATTCTCGAAGGACCGTGGGCGGCCTGGCAGGGCCTGTCCGACGGGCTTCGGGGTGAGGGTCATTCCACTTCGGTGACGCGCGACGTGCGCGGCTTCCTGGACGGGCTCGGCACGGATCCACCTCAGGTGGCCATCCTCGACGTGGAGAGCGACGGCGAAGCCGCCATCGGATGCTCCGTGACGGAGGGGCTCAACCTCCTGCGCGAGGCCCGCAAGCGCCGGCTGGAAGTGCGCATGCTGCTCTTGTCCGCGGTGAGCACGCCGGAGGTCATCTCCCAATGCTTCGACGAAGGGGCCTCTGGGTACCTCTTCCGCGCGGGGCTGGGCGTGAACGCGGTGTCCTCCGCGGTGCAGTCACTGGTGCGGGGCGAGCGCCTCTTCCCGGTGCAACTGCTGCGCAACGACTTCGAGCATCCGCCGGTGACGTCACCCACGGCGAGCGTCCTCTTGCTGCTCACGCAGCGCGAGCGCGAGGTGCTGCAGTACGTGGCGGGCGGGGCGGACAACCTGAAGATCGCCGCGCACCTTCAAATCGCCGAGCGCACGGTGAAGTCACACGTCACGCAGCTCTACCGCAAGCTGGGCGCGGAGAACCGTACCCAGCTCGCCCTGCGCGCCTGCCACCTGGGCGTCAGGCCTCCGCCGGACCTCTAGCGGGGCCGGCCCACCCTCCCCGTTGAAGCGGGGAGGGCGCGGTGGGAAGCGCACGCGGTCTTCAGTTCTTGTTGCGGGCCGCGTCCTCTTCCATCTTCTTGCGGAGGCTCAGGGGACGCATGTCCGTCCAGACCTCCTTGATGTACTCCAGGCACTCGGCCTTCAGGCCCTGCTTGCCGGCGTCCTTCCAGCCCAGCGCGTTCTCACGGTCCGCGGGCCAGATGGAGTACTGCTCTTCGTGGTTGACGACGACCTTGTAAACGGTCGTGTCTTCGCGCTCGTCGCTCATGGGGGGTGACTCCTGGAAGCTGGGGACCCCCTTTCGTCGCACACCCGGGGAAAAGCGGTCAAGGTAGGCGGTTGCGACGAATCCCGGTCCTTCCTGGGAGGGCGGATCCGCGCCCGGCCGCCCGCCGGGGCTGCACCCGCGATGCGCGTCCGTGACACGAGCGGCGTGGGGCGCGGATACTCGGCCGCATGCGCATCTGGAAGAACGCCGTGTCGGGGCTCGTGCTCCTCGTGGGGAGCGTCTGGGCCTCGCTGGCCCTGGCCCTGACGGGCACGGGGACGGAGGGGCCGCACGTGGCCCGGAGCCTCGTGGCGGTGGCCCTGGTGGCCCTGGCGGTGGCGGCCTGGCGGTGGCGTTCGCGGCGCTGGGGCGTGGCGGTGATGCTGTTGGGCTGCCTGTCCGTGTACGGCTGGGTGCGGACGTTCCAGCCCTCCAACACGCGGGACTGGGCGCCGGATCTGGTGCGGGCGCCGTGGGCGGAGGTGGCCGGGACGCAGGTGACGCTGCATGACGTGCGCGACTTCCGCTACCGCAGCACCACGGATTGGGACCCCGCCTGGTACACGGCCACCTACGACACGGACGCGCTCACGGGCGCGTCGTTCATCGTGGAGCCCTTCTCCGGCTTCTATGGCGCCGCGCACACGATGGTGAGCTTCGGCTTCCAGGACGGCCGCCACGTGGTGTTCTCCGTGGAGGTGCGGCGCGAGCAGGGCGAGACGTTCTCCGCGCTGGGGGGGCTGTTCCGCCGTTTTGAAATCACCTACGTCGTGGGCGACGAGCGGGACCTGGTGCAGCTGCGCTCCAACTTCCGCCATGACGACGTGTATGTGTATCCGGTGAACGCTTCGAAGGAGCGCATCACCGCGTTCTTCATGGACATGGTGCAGCGGATGAACGGGCTGCACACGCAGCCGGAGTTCTACGACACGCTCAGCAGCAACTGCACCACCAACCTGGTGCACCACTTCGAGAAGGTGGCCACGAAGAACGTGCCGTATGACCACCGCACGCTGATGCCGGCGTTCTCGGATGCGCTCGCGTACGAGCTGGGCATCATCGACACGGACGCGCCGCTGGAGCAGGTCCGCCAGCGCTACCACATCAACGCGCGAGCGCTGGCCGCGCAGGGGCGGGACGACTTCTCCGCCCGCATCCGCGCGCCGCTGGAGACCGCCGCCGCGCCCGTGCCGTGATCAAGTACCTGTCGCGGCCAGGGGCTCCTCGGGCGTGAGGCCGCTCTTCAGGTGCTTGTCGTAGTGGGCCTCCAGCGCGGTGAAGTAGCCGCGCTCCTCCCACATCTCCTGGAGGAGCCGGTCGGTGAGCGACTTCACCTCCGCGTTCTCGGTCGCCGGGTCGGGCACGCGGGGGCCGCGCTTGGGGTCCAGGAAGACGCGCGTGGCCTCGGCCATCAGCAACCGGCTGCTCCGGAAGAGGCGGCGCAGGGCCTGGTTGAGGGGCCGGGCGTCCATCTCCGAGCAGGCGGCGACGATGGCGGCCTGCACCTTGCCGGGCGCGTCCCCCTGGAGCGAGGCCGCGTCCAGGTCGCCGCGCTCCAGCGCATGGTGCAGCAGGTAGCCATGGTGCAGGCACACGCTCGTCTGGTCCACGCAGTCCTTCACCCAGAGGACGAAGAAGACCTTGCGGAACACCTTGCGCACGGGGAAGAGCGCCACGGCCTTGAGATAGGACACCAGCCGTCCGCCCGGGCCGCGCGCTTCGTATGAGCCGGCGAGCACCGCCACGGCCTTGTCCGGCGCCTTCAGGCCCTTCTCCTTGAACTGGTCGCGCACGGACTGCTCGCGCACCTGGCGCAGGGCGTAGTCGTCCAGGAAGGGCACGGGGATGAGCGGGGTGAGCCCGGCCGCCACGGCATGGAAGGCCACGCGGGCGAGCGAGGGCGGCACGGCGTTCGGCGGACGGGCGTTGGTGGTTTCAGCCATGGCGTGATTCATAACCGCTTCCGCCCCGGCTGCCTTCCGCCGGTAGAGTGGGAGTGTCATGAACCCGGCGCGAGGCGCGGGGCAGGGAAAGGCGTTGCACCGCATGAAGGCGAAGGCGAAGCAGGAACTCCCCGTCGTGCCCTTCGCGTCGGAGAAGGCGTGGGAGAAGTGGCTGGAGAAGAACCACGTCGACTCGCCGGGTGTCTGGGTGAAGCTCGCCAAGTTCGAGTCCGGCATCCCGTCCGTGACGTATGCGCAGGCGCTGGAGGTGGCGCTCTGCTACGGCTGGATCGACGGGCAGAAGGGCGCGTTCGACTCGGAGTACTGGCTCCAGCGCTTCACGCCGCGCAAGGCGCGCAGCAAGTGGTCGAAGATCAACTGCGGCAAGGTGGAGGCCCTGGTCGCCTCCGGACGCATGAAGCCCGCGGGCCTGCGTGAGGCGGAGGCCGCGCGCGCGGATGGCCGCTGGGAGGCGGCGTACGCGGGGCAGAGGACCATGGAGGTGCCGGAGGACCTGAAGCTCGCGCTGGAGAAGAACCCGAAGGCGAAGGCGGCCTTCGCCGCGCTCAAGGGCGCCAACCGCTACGCCATCCTCTTCCGGCTCCACGACGCGAAGAAGCCGGAGACGCGCTCGCGGCGGTTGGAGAAGTTCGTCGCGATGCTGGAGGCCGGGGAGCTGATCCACGGCTGAGCAGGTCGCGACGGCCTGCTACGGCAGGAGCGCGCTGCCCGTGATGAGGAGCGCGCTGCCCGTGATGAGGAGCGCGCGGACCTGGAGGGCGCCGCGCGGCGGTCTTCCCCGGCAACCTGCATCAGTACGACAAGCGCCTCTCCGCGTTCGGCTTGGATACGGACCGGAAGCGCCTGGGCCGGCTGTTCTTCCAGCCCGTGCTGATGGCCTGGGCCCTGTGGTCCACCGGTGCCTGGAAGGCGTTGCGGTAGAGCCCAGGGCTTCAGGATGTCTGGGATTGCGCGGGGCGGCGGACTACTTCGTTTCGCCCATGACTTCGATCGTGTGCTTGAGCCGCTCCAGACCCAGGCGCACCAGGGCGCCGCGCAGGTCGGGCTGGCCCAGGAAGGCCTTCTTGAACACGTCGCGCTCCAGCTTGAGCAGCGTGCAGGGCGTCACGGTGCGCACGGTGGCGGTGGCCAGCCGGCTGCGCAGCAGGGAGATCTCCCCGAACAGGGCGCCTTCCTCCAGCTTGGGATAGGCGGAGTGGCGGCCGTCGCTGTGCGTATGGAAGACCTCGCACTGGCCCCGGATGAGGACGTAGAGCGCGTCACCCGGCTGGCCGCGGGTGAGCAGCGTCTCTCCGGCGGGGACGGTGCAGGGGACGAAGGCATCTCCCAGCTCATGCTGCACTTCCGGGGGCAGGGCGGCGATGAGCGGGTTGCTGCGCAGCGCGTCCGCGAGCAGGCGCTCCCGGGCGGTGACCTGCATCTGTTCCCCCTTCACGCCGTAGTCCTTGCCCAGCTCCCGGACGCCGGCCTGGGTGAGCTCCAGCAACACGGCGTCCTCCACCGTCACGATGGTGGCGGTGCGCTGCGTGCCGGTGAGCAGCGCCAGCTCTCCGAAGAACTCGCCAGCCCCCAGGCGGCCCACCTCCGTGTTGCCGCCGTGGTCGCCGCCGCGAAGCACCGCGACGCGGCCCTCCAGCACCACGAACATGGAGTGACCCGGGTCGCCCTCGCGCACCACCACCTGGCCCGCGGGCAGGTAGCGTGTGCAGACCGGCTGCTGCTCGGAGGCACCTTCCGCCTCCGCCGGGGCGCCGGTCGCCGCCGAGGGCGCGGCGGGAGTCGCGGGCGTCTGTCCGGCGGTGGCCGGGGCGGACGGGTGGGCGGACAGCAGGGCCTGCAGGCGCGCGAACAGGGACATGGTGCGCAAATGCTACCGACCCGCTCGGGCGGAAACTGTGAAGCGCTTCACAGGCGGCGTGGAGGAAGCCTGAAAGACAGCCAGGCGGGCGGGGGCGTCATTGAGCAGGGATTGACGGGCGTTCGCCACGTCTGTGTTTCTCCCACCTGACGCGGCGGGACGGTCGCCGGGGATGGCGTGGGCGGACCGGGACACCCTACAGTCCCGGGCCCATGGGAGACACGCTGGACGTCGTGGTGGACCTGGGGGATGTGGGAGAGACGGTCGCGGACGCCGTACTGCTGAAGTACGCGCAGGGCTTCCACGGGGCGGACGGCGCGGTGGCGCGCCGGCTGGAGGGGGCGGGTGTGGGCATGGACGCCTTCGACCTGCTCCCCGGGGACCACCGCTTCATCGAGTCGCGCCGGAGCCTGGGCGCCCCGTGGGTGCTCTTCCTGGGCACGGTGCGGTTGCGGCAGTTCGGCTACCACGAGATCCGCCAGTTCTCCGTGCGCGCGCTCCAACTGCTGGAGCCCCGGCACGAGGTGCGTCACCTCGCGTGCACGGTGCACGGCCCCAACTACGGTCTGGACGAGGATGAGGCCGTGCTGGCCCTGGTGGGCGGCTTCGTGGACGCGTTCCAGCGGGGCAGTGGCCCCCGCGACCTGGAGCGCATCACGGTGGTGGAGCTGAACCCCAAGCGGGTGGAGCGGCTGCGCAAGGCGTTGGCGCTGGGGCTGGGGCTCACGCCGGGCGTGGAGCCGCTGATGGGGGCCACGGGGTTTCGCGTGCGGCGGACGTCGCGCTTCGTCCAGGCGCCGCCCATGGCCTCCGCGGGCGCGAACTCCCACGAGAAGCCCCACGCCTTCGTGGCGATGCCCTTCGCGCAGGAGCTGGAGGACACCTACCACTACGGCATCCTGAACCCCGTGAAGGCGGCGGGGCTCTTGTGCGAGCGGGTGGACCAGGCCGTCTTCGACGGTCCCATCATCCAGCGCATCCGGGACCGCATCGACACCGCGAAGGTCGTCATCGCGGACCTGTCATTGGCGAATCCCAATGTCTATCTGGAGGTGGGCTATGCCTGGGGACGAGGCAAGCCCACCCTGCTGCTGGTGCGCGACGTGAAGGAATTGCGCTTCGACGTGTCCAGCTACCGGTGTCTCGTGTACCGGAACATCCGGCACCTGGAGGAGCTGCTCACGCAGGAGTTGAAGCGCATCGGCTGAGATGGGCGAGGGGTCAGTAGGGGGCGCAGAGGATGCCCTCGCAGTTACCGGCGCCGTTGTTCCGCGCGACGTTGCCGCCGCCGTCAAAGGCGGTGGGCGCGTGGATGCCCCAGCCCGTGTTGCCCAGGGCTACATTGCCAATCACCGTAGGCGTGCTGGGTGGCAGGACGCGGAGGCCGTCACCGTCGTTTCGTAGGAACCGGTTGGCACGGACGATGCCGGTCTGTGGGCTGCCGAAGATGGTATAGTCTCCCAGCGTCAGTCCGCCCGCATTGTCCCAGAAGGTGTTGCCCTGGACGTAGACCTGCGATGAGGCGGCTGTAAGCCCATTGTCATTGCCCACGATCCAGTTGTTGATCATATCGAGCTGGATCACATTCCAGACGGGCGTCGCCGTGGGGGCGAACGACGCGTTGTCCGCGATGAGCGTGTCCTCGAAACGGAGCCTTTCGCAGGTATCGCGGCCCCCCATGAACGCAGTCGAGGTGGCCACTGCCTCGTTCCGCGCGAAGGTGCTCGACCGGACGCGGACACTGGCTGCGAAGCAGTAGATGCCGATCTCGTTCCCCGTGAAGGTCGAATCGAGGACGTCGGCATTATGGGTATCCAGGTAGATGCCGAGGCGGTTGTTCTCGAAGTGGCTCGACCTCACGTCGAACGTACCTTCAGCCGCGTCGATCTCGCTTGCGAACCCGGCGCCATTGCCGATGAAGCGCGAATTCGTAACGAGGAAGTAGGTGTTATCGGACCTGTTGTTGATGGCGGCGCCGTTGTCGGCGAACATGAGCTCGTGCAGCCGCAGGGAGTTGACTCCGTCGGCCTGAACGCCACTTGCGAATCCGCGAATCGTGCCGTTGCGCACCATCACCATGCTGTTGCCGGTGACCACGATGCCCAGGGTGTCTTGCTGGACCGGACTCGATCGGCGCACGGTATGTCCGCCCAGGTCGAGGACGATGCCCGCGCCTTCGATGTGGAGCGCGGGCTCGTCCGTGCCTGGGCAGGAGAGGTCGTGCGTGAGCCGGGTGCTCTGGGTGATGACGTCGCCACAGTGGACCTCGCATCCGACAGGCGTTGCCTGCTGGAACCGGGCGTCGAGCGACTCCCTGTCCGCCGCTAATGCCGCAGGTGCTCCCAGGACAAGTGCAGCGATGGCCGCCGCGACGGAAAAGCCCTTTGCCTGATGCATGCCGCCTCCCAGCCGGAAGTCCTTCCGGCGACCGGCGAAATACTAGACACGACACCGTCAGCGGCATCCCCACAGTCAGGGGCAGCCGAGCAGCTAGAAGCTGACGGCCTGGATGCACAATGGGGCGGGACAAGCAGGCGCTAGGGTCAGTAGGGGGCGCAGGTGACGCCCTCGCAATTACCCGCGCCGTTGTCCCGCGCGACGTTGCCGCCGCCGTCATGGGCGGTGGGCGCGTGGATGCCCCAGCCCGTGTTGCCCAGGGCCACGTTGCCAATCACCGTAGGCGTGCTGGCCGGGAGGACGCGGAGGCCGTCACCGCCGTTCCGTAGGAACCGGTTGGCACGGACGATGCCGGTCTGTGGGAGGCTGACAATGGGAGTGTCTTCCAAAGCAAATCCGCCCGCATTGTCCCAGAAGGTGTTGCCCTGGATGTAGACCCGAGATGAGCCGGCTGTAAGCCCATTGTCATTGCCTACGAGCCAGTTGTTGATCATGTCGAGTTGGATCACATTCCAGATGGGTATCTCCGTGGGGGCGAACGACGCGTTGTCCGCGATGAGCGTGTCCTCGACACGGAACACATTGCAGATGTCGCGGCCCCCGATGGGCACGGTCGTGGTGGCGACGGCCTCGTTCCGCGCGAAGGTGCTTGACCGGACACGGACATTGCCGGCGAAGCAGTAGATGCCGATCTCGTTCCCCATGAAGGTCGAATCGAGGACGTCGGCATCATGGGTATCCAGGAAGATACCGAGGCGGTTGTTCTCGAAGTGGCTCGACCTCACGTCGAACGTACCGATGGACGCGTCGATCTCGCTTCCGAGCCCGACGTCATTGCCGATGAAACGCGAATTCGTAACGAGGAAGTAGGTGGTGGAGAAGTAGTTGTAGATGGCAATGCGGTTGTCGGCGAACGTGAGCTCGTGCAGCCGCAGGTAGTCGACTCCTTCGGTCTGGACGCCTCTTGCGAATCCGCGAATCGTGCCATTGCGCACCATGCTGGTGCCGGTGACCACGATGCCCAGGGTGTCTTGCTGGTCCGGACTCGAGCGGCGCACGGTGTGGCCACCCAGATCGAGGACGACGCCGTCACCTTCGATGCGGAGCGCGGGCTCGTCCGTGCCCGGGCAGGAGAGGTCATGCGTGAGCTTCGTGTGCTGGGTGATGACGTCGCCACAGTGGACGTCGCATCCGACAGGCTTCGCTTGCTGGAACCGGGCGTCGAGCGCCTCCCTGTCCGCGGCGAGCACCGGGAGCGTTCCCAGGGACAGTCCCGCGATGGCCATTGTGACGACGAAGCCCTCTGCCTTGTGCATTCCGCCTCCCGGCCGGAAGTCCTTCCGGCGACCGGCGAAATGCTAGACACTGCACCGTCAACGGCATCCCGACTGCTAGTGGCAGCGCGCAGACCAGTGGATGACATCCAGGCGGCACGCTGGGGCGGTACGGACTGTCACCAGCCGCGCGCCGCGACCTCCCACGTGCCCACGTGCGTGTCACCCCGCACGACGTGCAGCCGCGGATGCTGCGGGACGGAAACACAGACATGGTTGGGCACCACGCGCACCCGCTCGCCGATGCGCGGTCGCCACGTCGTGCCGGACACGTCCAGCAGGCCATGCTCCTCTGACAGGTTCTTCACCACGACCTCCGGCCGCTCCAGCAGGACGCCGTAGCCCGGCGCCAGCCCTTCCTCCTTCACCAGCGCCTTGGCTCCCGCGTCGATGACCACCTGGCCCGGCACGGCCGTGCTCACCACCGTGGCCAGAACCGAATAGGCACACTCCGTCCAATCGCAGGCGCCAATGACGGCGGCGTTGCGGTCGTTGAGCACGTTGAGGCCGGGACGGATCTCCGTGAGGCCCTTCACGGTATGGGATTGCCAGAGCGTCGGCGTGGATCCTCCGCTGACCACCTCCGGCGGCAGCCCCGCGCCCTTCAGTGCGTCCACGAACGTCGCGACCGCATCGGACTGTGCCTGCATCACGGCGTGCAGCTCCGCCTGGGGGACGCGGATGTGACCGGCGTAGAAGGTCAGCCCGCGAAACACCACGCCGGACGTGGACGCCGCCGCGCGCGCCAGGGGCACGGCCTCATCCGGCGAGCGCAACCCCACGCGGCGCATGCCCAGGTCCACCTCCACGAGCACGCCCACGGTGCGTCCCGCGTCCCGCGCCGCGCGCGCCAGCCCCTCCAGCACCTCATGGGAGTCGAGCGCCACGGTGAGCCGCACGCGCGAGGGCAGGGCCATCAGCCGCGCCAGCTTGCGCGCACCCACCGGCGGATACGCGAGCAGCACGTCGTCGGACACGGACGCCATGACCTCGGCTTCCAGGACGGTGGCCACCGTGACGCCAGAGGCGCCCGCCGCCACCTGCATCGCGCCCAGCTCCGCCGTCTTGTGTGTCTTCGTATGGGGGCGCCAGCGCAGGCCGTGCTCGCGGGCATAGGTCGCGACGCGCTGGAGGTTCCGCTCCACGCGGTCCAGGTCCACGAGCGGAGCGGGCGTGTCGAGGGAGTCGAGGAAGGTCGAGGACATGCGGCGCATGCTGGCACCGCGCTCCTCGACCCGTCACCCGAATCCCCGGCCTTGCGTTCGCGGGACTACGCCGCCGGCTCGAAGCTCACCGTGGGCCGCTGCCAGCTCCAGCCGCCGCCCTTCAACGCCTCCGTCGCCTGCGCATCCAGCACGCGCAGCGCCGCGAGCACGTCCGCGGGCGGGCGGGGGGCTCCGGCAGCGCTCTCCACCTCGAAGCGCGGGGGAATGGCCGCGGCATCCTGACCGCCCATCACCACGCGGATGCGGCAGTTCTGCGGCGACAGCTCCGTCTCCCCGGACCAGGACACGTCCTGGACGATGAGGTCCACCGCGCCCAGCACCTTCTGCCCACGCAGCTTCTCCACCACCGCGTCCAGCGAACCCTTCGCGCGAGCGTTCCGCTTCTTTCCAAGACGGGTGAGCGTCCACCAGGCCAGGCCACCCGCGACGATGGGCGAAAGGATGAAGTAGGGGATGAGCGGGCTCATGGGGCGGCAGGCTGCCACGAAATCCAGAAGAAGAAACGCCCGTCTTCCGAGCCGCAAGGACTCGGAGGACGGGCGCAGGGATGAGCCCGGCTACTGCGGCGCGGGCGCGGCGACCTTCTTCGTCGCGTTGGGCTTGTACGTCATGCCCAGCTCGTTGAAGACGAAGGAGTAGACGTCCACCTCCTCCTCGATGCGCGCGGACAGCGGCGTGCCCATGCCGTGGCCCGTCTCCGCGTTGGCGCGCAGCAGGATGGGCTTGGGGGACGCCGTGGCCGCCTGCATCCGGGCCACCATCTTGCGCGAGTGGAACGGATCCACGCGCGGGTCATTGGCCCCGGAAGTGAAGAGCACCGACGGGTACTTCGTCCCGTCCTTCACGCGGTGCACCGGCGAATAGCCATACAGCGCCTTGAACTGCTCCGGGTCCTTCACCGAGCCGTACTCGGTCACGTTGAACTGGCCGTTGGGCGTCAGCTCCGTGCGCAGCATGTCGTAGATGCCCACGCGCGCCACCACCGCGCCGTACTGCTCCGGGTGCTGCGTCAGCGCCGCGCCCATCAGCAGGCCGCCGTTGCTGCCGCCCTGGATGGCCAGCTTCTTGGGCTGCGTGTACTTCTGGTCCACCAGCAGCTTCGCGCACGCGTAGAAGTCGTCGAACACGTTCTGCTTGTTCGTCAGCGAGCCGGCCTTGTGCCACTCCTCGCCGAACTCCGAGCCGCCGCGCAGGTTCGCCACCGCGAACACGCCGCCCTGCTCCAGCCACATGCCCGTCAGCGGGCTGTAGCCCGGGTTGATGGACACGTTGAAGCCGCCGTAGCCGGTGAGCCACGTGGGGTTGTTCCCGTTCAGCTTCGTGCCCTTCTTCTTCAGGATGGAGAGCGGCACCTTCGTGCCGTCCTTGGACGTGGCCTCCGTGCGCACCACCTCCACGTCGCTCATGTCGATGGGCGCCGTGCGCGCCAGCGCCGTCTTCGTCACCTTGCCGTCCGCCGCCGTGAAGCGGAACCACGCGGCCGGCTGGGTGAAGCTGCCGTTGACGAAGAGCACGTCATCCGCGCCCTGGCGCACCAGGCCGCCCACGAACGACACCGGCAGCGTGGGCACCAGCCCCAGCGCCTTGCCCGTCAGGTCCACCATGCGCAGCTGCGAGGGGCCCCCCAGCTGCTCCAGCAGGTACAGGCGTCCCTTCGTGGGCACCACGGCCTGCACCGTCGCCTCGCCCTCGGGGACGATGACGGTCGCCTTGTCCAGCGTGGGCGTGGCCAGCGGCAGGCGCAGCACCTTGCCCTTCGACGCGTCCTTGCGGCTGAGCAGGTACGCCGCGCCGTCGCTGCCGAAGCGCGCCGACACCACCTTGTCCGCGTACTTCGCCACCTGCGTCCACGTGCCCTTGGGGCCGTGCAGGTACAGGTCGAACTCGCCGCCGTCGCCGTTGGCCACGCGCGCGAAGGTGTACTGGCCGTCGTCGCTGGACTCCAGGTCCGTCATCGCGATGCGCGGGAAGTCCTTGCCCAGCGCGTACGTGTCCTTCTCCGTGGGCGTGCCCAGCGTGTGGAAGTACACCTGCTGGTACACCTCGCGGTCCACGGGCGGGCGCTCCTCGCCGCGCGGGTAGCGCGTGTAGAAGAAGCCCGTGCCCTTCGCGTTCCACGCGAGGCTGCCGCCCGCCGTGCCGCCGTTGACGCGCGGAACCAGCTCGTTGGCCATCGCCTTCGCCGTGGTCACGTCCCACACGGACACGTCACCGCTCTCCGTGCCGCCCTTGGACATGGAGACGGCGACCTTCTTGCCGTCGTGCGACAGCTGGAACCAGTCGATGGTCGTCTTGCCGGACGTGTCCACCTGCGTGGGGTCCACCAGCACGCGCTCCTTCGACGTGTCGTCCAGCGAGCCCACCACGATGAGCGTGGGCTGCTGCTTGGGCGGCTGGAACTTCAGCCCCAGCAGCGTGCCGCCCTGTTCGTCCAGGGCGCCGTAGGAGGGCGACTTCCAGGACAGGAGCTCCGTGATGCGCTGGCGCAGGGGCTCGCGGCCCGGCAGCTTGTCCAGGTACGTGCGCGTGTACGCGTTCTGCGAGTCGGTCCACTGCTGCACCTTCGGATCCGTCGCGGACTCCATCCACTGGTACGGGTCCGCCACGGCGGTGCCGTGGTAGGTGGTCTCCACGGGCTGCTTCTCCGCGGCGGCGGGCTTCGCGGGCGCCTTCCCCGCGGCTGTGGACACGAGCGGCAACAGCAGCGCGGCGGTCGTCACTGCGATTCTGGACTTCATGGTGCACCTCGCATGCGGGTGTTTCCCTGCGGGACGCTCATCGCAGGGGCAGCTCCACCAGGGCGGTGGAGAAGGTGTCGAAGGTCTCGTTGGCGTTGGGCTTCGTGCCCTCATCCATGTTGCCGAGCATCAGCGCGAAGACGACGCGCGGGTGCTCCGTGTCGTTCGGCCGCTCCGCCACGCCCACGAAGCACTTCTGGCCCGTGAGCGTGCCCGTCTTCGCGCGGATGCGGCCGGAGGTGGACGGCTTCGTCTTGCGGCCCGCCAGCGTCCCGTCCACGCCCAGCACCGGCAGGCTGTCCACCAGCGCGGCGCCATACGGCTCCTGGAGGCTGGTGAGCAGCACCCGCGCCATGCCGCGGGGCGACGCCAGGTTGTAGCGGGACAGGCCGCTGCCATCCACGGGACGCAGGTCCTTGGTGGGCACGCCCCGGCGCGCCAGCTCCGCCACCAGGGCCGTGCGCAGCGCGGTGTAGCCCTCCTGCCCGGTGCGCTCGCGAGCGAAGCGCATGCCCAGCCGCTCCGCGTACAGGTTGAGGCTCTCCTTGTTCGTCACGCGTACCAGCTCCGACAGGGGCGGGCTGGCCAGCTCCACCAGCGGTGACGGCATGGGGGGCAGGGGCGGGGTGGGGGCCTCCAGCGAGAGCGGCAGCCGCGTGATGCCGTGCCGTGCCAGCGCGTCGTCCACGCACGCGGCGAAGAGGGCTTCCGGCGCGTCCACGGACAGCTTCACCGCGGCGGCCTGGGGGCACGGCCCGCCCGTGGGCGAGCGCCACGTGCAGCGCACTCCGGCGCCTCCGCGCACGCAGGCCAGGTTCGCGCGCTCCGCGTTGACGTCCACGTTCACCACCGCGGACAGCGTGGCGAAGGTGGGGGTCCACTGGACGGAGGGCGCGTCCGCGCAGGTGGCGCCGGGGGCGCGCGCCAGCGCCAGGTCCACCACGTTCTCGCGGAAGACGAAGGGTGTGGGCGCCGCGCTGTAGGCATAGGCCGCGTCATCCCAGGCCCAGCCCGGGCCCATGCCGCCGTCCATGCCGTCCGTGCCGGAGATGCGCACGTTGCCGCGCCACTGGTGGATGCCGCGCGTCTGGAAGGCCTCCGCGATGCGGTCGCACGCGAGCGCCGTCTCCGGGAAGCGCCACGAGCCCAGCGACGGGTCCCCGGACGCCTGCGCCACCACGTCGCCCAGGAACAGGCCTCCCGCCTGCGAGCCCTCCAGGAACACCGGGGTGGTGAAGCGGAAGTCCGCTCCCAGCGCGGACAGCGCGGCGGACGTGGACACCACCTTCATGGTGGACGCGGGCAACAGCCGCACGTTCTCGCGGTGGGTGAAGAGGGGCTCGCCGGTGCGCGCGTCCACCACGTACGCGCCCGCGAGCGCGCCGTCCGCCTCCAGGGTCTCCAGCAGGGCCTTCGTCACCCCGGGCAGGGTGTTGCGCGGGGCTCCGTCCGGCGTGGCGGCCGTGTGGGTGCAGGCGGACAGGAAGAGGGCAACGACGCTGGCGGGGAGGAGGGCGCGGCGCATGGCGGCGGCCACCGTATGTCGCGTGCCTGGGAGTGTCATGGATTCCCGCCAGCGGGGTGGGGCGGAGACGTGCACGGTTGGACGGAGCCCGGGCAAACGATCTTCGGCGGGGGCTATTCCCGGCCCTTCGCGTCCAGCCACACCGAGTGCCTTGACGCGACGCCACGGGACCCCCATCCTGCCGCGCCCCATGCCTGTCCTACGTGGTGCCGTGACCTTTTCGCGCTTCCGGACCGAGCCGGCCAAGGATGCGCCGTCCGACGTCAAGCGCTGGATGACCAAGGGACTCAAGTCCCATGCGTTCGAGCCCATCGACCGCCGCTCCGAGGAGGAGCGCGCCGCGGGCTTTGTCGAGTTGGAGAACCCGGAGTCCTCCGAGTTCGCCACCGGCAACCTCTACTATGGCGAGTACGCCCTCTTCTCCTTCCGCATCGACACGCTGAAGGTGCCCGCGTCGATGATGAAGTCGGAGCTGGACAAGTGGGCCGCCGCCTTCGGCAAGGAGAACGGCCGGCCGCCCGCGCGCGCGGAGAAGAACAAGCAGCGCGCGGAGCTCAAGCAGCTCTTGCGTCAGCGCGCGGTGCCGCGCACCAGCACGCTGGACGTGACGTGGAACCTGAAGACGCACACGGTGCAGGTCTGGGCCGCGTCGCGCAAGACGGTGGATGAGATCTGCGTGGCGCTGGAAGGCGCCCTGGCGGTGAAGGTGATTGGCATCACGCCCGCGTCCATGGCGCAGCGCGCGGGCATCGACGAGAAGGCCCTGGGCCCCACGGCGGAGCTCATTGGCATGGACCTGCCGGCGGCGGCTTCGGTGGAGGACTCCCATGGCGAAGCGTGAGCAGGCGAGGGAAGAGGCGGCGTTCGCCCGGGGCGATGTCGGCGTGGATGGTGCCGCCACCGAGGAGGAGAAGGACGAAGCCGAAGTCGAAAAGGGCAAGGCGCGCGAACAGCTGCTGCGCGGCCGGGCCTACCTGGGCCGCGAGTTCATGACGTGGCTCCTGTGGCGCTCGGAGTCGGGCGACCCGCTGATCGAGTACGACGGCGCGGGCGTCGTGGTGCTCTACCTGGGCAAGGTGGTGCTGCGCGGCGTGGCCGGCGACGTCACGGAGATGAGCGCCAAGGGCACGCTGGCGCCGTATTCGGAGAACGTGCGCCACTCGCTGGACCGGGGCCTGCTGGTGTCCCAGGCGCGGCTGCGCGTGTCGCACGGCGAGCGTGAATACGAAGTCACCCTGGATTCCGAGTTCCTGGACATCCGCGCCGCCAAGCTGCCCGCGCTCATGACGGAGGAAGAGGATGATCAGCTCTCCGAACGTCTGGAGTTGACCGAGCAGCTCTCCGCCATCGTGGACGCACTGGTGCAGGACTTCCTGGCCGTGCGCGCCGGACGCGCCTGGAGCAAGCAGGTGGTGCCCGCGTTGAAGGCGTGGATGAAGGGCGAGGAGAAGGGGAGCGACCTGCTCTCCAAGGCCGCCCGCGCCAAGGGCCGAGACGCCCGCGCCGCCCGGGGCTGAAATATCTGGATTAAAACATGGAAGAGCTGAAGTCCGAGTGAAACCTCCGAGGGTGGCGACACACTGTGTAGCGTCGTGTGTCTCTCCCCTCGGAGTTTCCACCATGAAGCCAGACTCCCTGTTGATCGCGGCGGTCGTGGCCGTGCTTCTCCCGCTGCACTCGGGTGCGCAGAGCAGCGTCATCGCCTTTGGCGACAGCCTGAGTGACAACGGCACGTACAGCACCGCCACCAGCGGTCCGGTGTACCGCACCGAATTGTTGAGACACCAGGTTGGTCGTAATCAGGCCGCTTGCCTCGACAGCATCAGCTCTCGCCGGGCCTGACTCGGCGAGAGGAAGTCGTGGCGCTCCAGCAGCCAGTGCTCGTTGTAGCGGTGGGCCCAGTCCAGCAGGGCCCGCCGCAGTTCCTCCACGGTGGAGAAGGTGCGCACCCAGAGCAGTTGCTCCTTGAGGGTGCGAATGAAGCGCTCGGCACAGGGACGAGCGCTGAGCAGCCCGGCCGGCCGCTTCCGGGCATGGCGAAGCAGGTGGAGAAGCCGGAGTGGGCGCGCGTCGCGAAAGCCTTCGAGGCGAGCGGACAGACGCAGCGGGAGTTCGCGTTGGCGCGGGGCATGAGGCTGAGCACGTTGCAGTCGTGGGTGTACCGGGCGCGACGGAGCGCGCCGTCGCGAGTCGAGCCGGTGAGACTCTTGCCGGTGCAGGTGGCGACGTCCCCCGATGCGACGGAGTCCCTGCTGGAGGTGGTGGCCGCGGGCGGAGCGCGGGTGCGATTCGCCGTCGGTACCGACGTGGCGTACGTGGCCCGGCTCGTCGCCGCGTTGGGGCGGTGAGAGGGTGTTCGCCCTACCTGCCTCGGTGCGCGTGGTGCTGGCGGTGGAGCCGGTGGACATGCGCAAGTCGATTGATGGCCTCATGACGCTGGTGCGCACGGCGTGGGGTGAGGACGTCTACTCGGGGCACCTCTTCGCCTTCGTCTCCAGGCGGGGCGACCGCATCAAGGTGCTGACGTGGAGCCGGGGTGGCTTCGTGCTCCTCTACAAGCGATTGGAGGCCGGGCGATTCCGGCTGCCACCGGTGGACGCGGGCGCGCAGGCGGTGACGCTGGACGCCACCCAGTTGGCCATGCTGCTGGACGGCATCGACGTGGCCCAGGTGAGGCGCCAGCCCGCCTGGACGCCTCCCGGGCGCACGGGCACCTGACGCGCCCGGCCCGGGACGCGGCGTGGCGCAGGCGTGTTGAGGCGAAGTGCCGCGCGAACTTCCGCAAGACCACTTCTGCCCCTGGCGCGAGGAGGCCGAGGAGCTCAAGGCCGAGGTGAGCCGCATCGGCGGGGAGGTGGACGCACTCAAGGGGCAGCTTGCGGCCCTGCAGCGCCACGTCTTCGGCAAGAGGGCGGAGAAGTTGCCGGCGGTGGCGACGGAGCTGCGAGGGGACGCGGACTCGACGGCGGCTCGGGCCGAGGCCGCGAAGAAGAAGCGGCAAGACAGAGCCGCCCGCAAGGCCGAGGAGGCCCTGGCGCGGGAGATTCGCCACGCGGTGCCCGCCGAGGAGCGCCACTGCCCGGCGTGCGGCAGCGAGGACTTGAAGCCCCTGGGCCCCGGCCGCACCTCGGTGGTGTACGAGTACGTGCCGGCCCACTTCGAGAAGCAGGTGCACGTGCAGGAAGTCCTCGCGTGCGCGTGCGGCCGGGGCGTCGTCACCGCCCCACCTCCAGCCCGGGTGGTAGACCGGGGCGAGTACGGCCCCGGCTTCCTCTCCCACGTGGTGGTTTCCAAGTGCGCGGACGCCATGCCTCTGCACCGGCTGGCCCAGCGCGTGGAGCGAAGCGGCGTGCCCATGAGTCGCAGCACCCTGACGGACCTCTTCCACCAGGCCGCCTCGGTGCTGCTGCCTCTCTCTCAGCACCTCTTGCAATGCATTGCGTCCGCGGACGTGGTGTGGGCTGACGAGACGCCGTTGCGCGTGCTGGACGTGAAGAAGACGCGGCTGGGCTACCTCTGGACTTTCCTCACCCAGAATGAGGCGGGGCAGTGGCTCCTCGGCTACCGCTTCAGCCTCGGCCGGGCCAGCAAGACGCCGAAGGAAGTCCTGGGCGGCACCTCGGGCGCCCTCGTGGTGGACGCGTACACCGGCTACAACGCGGTGACGCTGCCCCAGGGCCGGGTGCGCGTCGGGTGCTGGGCCCATTGCAGGCGCCGCTTCTTCGACGCGCTTCCCTCCGCCCCCGAAGCACGTGAGGCGCTGGATTTCATCCTCGCCCTCTACCGCGTGGAAGCCCTGGCCCGCGACGCGGGCGTCGTGCGCACGGACGCGCACCGCGAGCTGCGTCAGCAGCAGAGTCTCCCCGTCCTCACGGCGCTACGCGCGTGGATGGAATCCCAGGCCCCGCGCCACCTGCCCAAGGGCCCCATGGGCCAGGCCATTTCCTACGCGCTGAAGCAGTGGGACGCCCTGACGCGATTCGTCTCCGACGCGCGCCTGCCCCTCGACAACAACCGCTCGGAATCGGCGCTGCGCAAGGCGGCAATGGGGGTTTCATTGTGCGTCACCTCTTCGGGGTGTTGTCGACCGCATAGGCTTGCGCGCGCCTCGCGGGCTCGTACGACGCTTCTGGGCTGCCTCGAGCACGTGCGCGGCTCGCAGGTCCTC